>CAZVPD010000171.1:0-7500 GCA_964628455.1 uncultured Lachnospiraceae bacterium | reverse complement strand
CCGGTCAGCTGCCTGTATTCGATCAGGCTGTCCATATGCAGTTTGTTCTTTAGAAAATCAAACGAAGCGGACAGCGTCAGTTTTTCGAGAACTTTTACGGAGATCACATTGACCGAACGGCGTATGGCATCATGAATTGTGGTAAGCCCCTTATAAGTATCGGGATAATTACTCGGCCAGCCGTGCGGATTTGAATATCCGACCAATTTGCCGGTCGCCGTGTCATAAACCGGATCGCCGAAGTTTACAGGCGAGTCATCGAAAACGCTTCCGTAATTGATAACACCGTATTCGAGCGCCGGTCCGTATACAGACAGGGGTTTTATAGACGAACCGGGTGAACGTTTGGTCTGAGTCGCATAATTTAAAATACGGTTGCCCGTCTTTTCCCCCCTGCCGCCGACAATTCCCAAAACATCGCCTGTTGCGGGATCCATGATAACCATGGACGCCTCCGGCTGTATCGGCGATGTATCGACTGCCGCAAAATTGGAACTGTCCGAAAAATAATCCTCAAGCAATGTCTGAACGGACGGATCCATAGCCGTATAGATCTGATAACCGGCTGTATAGATCAGCCTTGAAGCGACTTCACGGGTATATCCTTTGTATTTGACCAGCAAACCGATCGATTCTTCGATCACAGCATCGGTATACCATGAATTTGTCGATGATACCGCCGCTTCATCCTGCGTGATGTTCAGCATGAGTTCCTTGTCATATGCTTTATCAAATTCGCTTTGCGTTATATAACTCTGCTCGAGCATCTCTTTTAAAATAAGGTCCCGCCTGAGTTTATTGTTATCGGGATTCTGTATCGGATCCCATTTGGTCGGCGCCTGCGTAATGGCTGCGATCGCCGCGCATTCGATCAAGGAAAGCGAGCTGACATCTTTCCCGAAATAGGTATACGCCGCCGCCTGCACGCCGTAACAGCCCTGCGAGAGATAAATCAGATTCAGATACATTTCCAGAATCTCCGTTTTATCTTTCTGATCGTTCAGCTTGATCGCCCGCATCATTTCCTGGATCTTGCGCTGGACCGTAACATCATCGTCGCCTGTTACAGTTTTAATAAGCTGCTGCGTTATTGTCGAAGCTCCGTAGGAATCCACGCCTTTGAAGAAATAGTTGACTGCGGCCGACGCGCTGCGCAGAAAATCGACTCCGTTGTGTTCCCAGAAACGCTTGTCCTCAATGGCGATAAAAGCATGTCTCAGATTGGCGGGGATGCTCTGATAGGGAGCCCACATCCGGTTTTCCGCGCCGTAAAGACGCTGGTCTTCAAGCTCCACGGGAACTCCGTCACGGTTTTCCCGGTCTTTCCAATCCATGTAATAGATTTTAGTCGTCATATTCTGACCGGTTGTGATCACGTCGAATTCATCGATTTCGGCATCGATATAATTGGTGATATAATAAGCCAGCGTGCTTCCGACCACTATGCCCGTTATCAGGCTGATCAGCAAAACCGTCAGTATGATATTGAACAGATACGACAGAATTCTCAGGAATATTCTGCCGGTTAGACCGAGTGCACGGGCGATTTCGTCGCCCCAGTCTGTTTTCGGTATTTTGGCATTGCCGTTTCCGTCCATTGAGTATGCACCTCACGCTATAAGAATTAATTGTTTATGTTATTTCCCGGGCCTTATATTCCATAAACTGCGGAATTCCATATCAATTATTCCTATACTGATAGTCATTATAGTATTCTGTTTTGAATACAGTATGAAAAAACGGATAATAATATCATGGTAATCTATAATATTTTCAGAAACAACAGAAACGTATCGTCTTTGTGGTCTGCTTTTCCGTAAAACAGAGCGGTTAGCCGGAAAACCGAATCGCCCGTCCGCACGAGGATTATTTCAGGATGACATTTTCCCTGCCGAGTATCTGCTCCAGTTCACCGATCAGAATACCGGAGACATCGGCTCCTGCGCCGTTGAATTTACTATACTGAGTTTTCGACTGATCGTAGAAAATAACGGGTGTATCCCCTTCGAGAATCTCAATCAGGTTGACAACGCGGTCGAAAACGATTCCCGAGGTATGATCGAATCTGAGGTAAAGCTTCCTTTCCTTGTGTTTGTTTTCGGCAGGTGCAGCGGAAGTACCGCCGGATTCCGGCCGGGAGGACCGGATATCCTTTTCCGTTTTAGCGGCGCTGACGGGCAGGGGATCTGCTTTTTTAAATATATCGTTGTTCTGCAGCGGAATAATCCCTCTGACAAGTATCTTGGGCAATTCCTCGTCTCTCAGTGAGATTTCACCGGTTACAGCCAGTACGCTGTCATATCCCAGAAAAGAGGAAAACTCACCGAATATTTTCGGGAACACAACGAGTTCGATCTCCGCATATCTGTCTTCAACGGTAATAAAAGCCATCGTTTCATCGTTCTTCGTCTGTTTGATCAGGCGTTTGCTGACAGAACCGGCGATTGTTACAATTTGCTTTTCATTGAACTGCCCGTTGCTTTCATCAAACGAAATTAAAATTTCATGGATTTCCGATATATGAAGCGTACCCGTATGCTTTGTGTAATAATCCAGTATGTGTCCCGAAAAACAGAAGCCGGCACTTTCCTTTTCCATCATGATTTTCTCGCGGAGCGCCAGCTCGCCGACGTCCGGATAAACAGTATCATCACTGCCGGCATGTCCGTCAAATAAACCGACCTGGCCTGCAAGACTGACACGTTCTTTCTTTGCAGACGAGTCGATCATTTTCTCGTAAACCGCAAGCAGGCGGGACCGGTATATGTTAAAGCTATCCAGCGCGCCCGATTTAATGAGCGATTCTACAGCCCTCTTATTCATTTCACCGTTAGCCATCCTCGCTATAAAATCAGCAAAAGACGAAAAACGGCGTTTTGTTCGTTCGATGATGACGGCATGAACGAAATTCTGCCCTACATTCTTCAGGGCAAGCATTCCGAATCGGATGCTCTGACCCGAAACCGTGAATTTGACAGCGCTTTCGTTGATGTCGGGCGGCAGGACTTTAATATTCTGCTTGCCGCATTCAACAATATATTCGGTCATTTTGGACATATTTCCGAGGACAGAGGTCAGCAGCGCGGCAAAATACTGACACGGGTAGTGACAGCGCAGATAGGCTGTTCTGTAGGAAGTAACGGCATATGCCGCAGCATGACTTTTATTGAAGGCATATTTTGCGAATCCGGCCATCTCGTTGAAAAGTTCGGAAGCGTCCTCTTCGGATATATTGTTTTTTTTCGATCCGGATATAAACGTTTCCCGTTCTTTTTCCATCTCCTCCTGTTTCTTTTTTGACATGGCGCGGCGTATGATATCCGCTTTCCCGTATGAATAATTGGCAGCCGTTCTGAAAATCCTCATGACCTGTTCCTGATATATGATGCAGCCGCAGGTCTCATCGAGAATGTCATTGAGCACCGGTATTTTATTCCCGATATTGTTTTTGTTTCTACGGTTTTCCAAAAAGCGGGGGATCGAATCCATCGGTCCGGGCCGGTATAATGCTATGGCCACCATGATATCTTCCAGCTTTTCGGGACGAAAACCGGCCAGCAGTTGTTTCATGCCCTCGGATTCCAGCTGAAAGACACCTTTTGTTTTTCCCTGTGACAGCATTTCATATGTTTCGCGGTCATTGTCGGGGATCAGCCTCATATCAAAAGACGGTTCGGTTTCCCGTATCTGTTTTTCGGCATCGGAAATGATCGTCAGATAGCGCAGTGCCAAAAAGTCAAATTTCAGCAACCCGAGTGAAGCCACCGTATCCATATCATACTGAGTGACGATCGTACCGCTGCTGACGGCGAGCGGCACATAATCGGTGATCGGATTATCCGTAATCACGACACCGGCCGCATGGGTGGAAGCATGCCGCGGCATGCCCTCGAGAGCCAGCGAAATATCAATCAGATTCTTCAGAACGGGACTGCTTTCATAGCGTTCTTTGAGTTCGCCCTCGAGCGCTTCCGCAAGGGTGATCCCGATCCTCTGCGGTATTGCCTTTGCAGCAATATCTACGTCGGCGTAGGGCAAACCGAGTACCCGGCCGACATCACGAACGACCGCGCGGGCGGACATCGTGCCGAAAGTTATTATCTGTGAAACATGGTCCCGTCCGTATCGCCGGGCAACGTAATCAATCACCTCGTCCCGGCGTTCGTAACAGAAATCGATGTCAAAATCGGGCATGCTGATGCGTTCGGGATTTAAAAAGCGCTCAAAAAGAAGATTATATTTAATCGAGTCTATATCCGTAATACCGATCAAAAAAGCGACAAGACTTCCCGCGCCCGAACCTCTGCCCGGACCGGTCGGTATGCCGTTCGTCTTTGCGAATTGAACGAAATCCCAGACGATCAGAAAATATTCGTTATATCCCATCCTGTTGATGATGAATAATTCGTATATGATGCGGCTTTTATATTCATCCGCATTATGTTCATCCGAATAAACGACCAGCCCGGTACGCACCTTGTTTTCCAGTCCGCCGAAAGCCAGCTCCCTGAGGTATTTTTCGGGTGACAGCCCGTTTTCGGGTCTAAAACGAGGCAGATACAACTGGTCGAAAGAAAATTCGAAATGACATAACGCGGCGATTTTTTCCGTGTTTTCTATCGCGCCTTTGTATTTGCCGAACAATCCGGTCATCTCGGCAGTGGTTTTATAATAAAACTCATCTGTTGAAAACCCGAGCGGTCTGCCGTCCGAAATAACGGTATTCATCTGTATACACATCAGCATGGCCTGAATATCGGCATCGGAATGTTTCAGATAGTGCACGTCATTGGTTGCGACGAGCGGAATACGGCATTTTTCCGACAAACGCAAAAGCCCGTCCGTCACTTTATCCTGTAAGTCAAGCCCGTGGTTCTGCAGTTCAAGATAAAAATTGCCTTCACCGAACACAGACAGCAGCTCCGAGGCATACGTTTCGGCGCTCTTATGATCGTCATTTATTATATATTGGGGAATTCGTCCCATAAGGCAGGCCGAGAGCGCGATAAGACCACCGCTGTGTTCTCGCAGCAATTCCAGATCGACGCGAGGTTTTGAATAAAATCCCTCGGTATATCCTGCGGAAACAAGGCGGATCAGATTTTTGTAACCCTCGTCGTTTTTAACCAGAAGAATAAGGTGATAGCTCTCCGAGTCATTCTCATGTGTTTTTTCGTGACGCGAACGGGGAGATACATATACTTCGCAGCCTATAATAGGTTTGATGCCCGCGTCGCGACAGGCACGGTAAAATTCCACAACGCCGAACATGACGCCGTGGTCGGTGATCGCAACCGCGGTATGGCCGGCCTCCTTCGCCGTCTTCGGAATATCCCGGATCCGGCAGGCACCGTCAAGCAGGCTGTATTCGCTGTGTAAATGCAGATGCACGAAACCGGACATTTGGCAGCCGTCTCCTTCCGAATAATTCAGCATGCGATATCGCTGTCAGATTTTAACACTGTTCAGGCGGTTTCCTGTCTTATTCCTCTATGGTATTGCGGAAGCCGACTATTTTCTTCAGCCGGTGGTTGACACCGGATTTTGTGATGGACGGATTGTGAAGCTCCGCAAGCTCAGACAGCGTTGCGTCTTCGTTTTCGGAACGAAGGACGGCTGTTTCATACAATTCGGGGGGCAGTTTTTCGAAAAGGCCGTTTCTTTTCAATTCCTTTATCGCTTCGAGCTGTATGTGCGCAGCGCTTACGGTACGGGTTATGTTGGCCGCATCGCAGTTTGTCATCCGGTTCGCATTGTTTCGGAATTCTTTCCGGATCTTGACATTGATGAGTTCAAAGGAAGCCTTCTGCGCCCCGATCAAATTCAGGAAATCCGATACTTCCTCGTTATCTTTCAGATACAGGATATTCTGTCCCCGCCTAATCGTTCTTTTCGGTGTTATTCCGCAATCCCCGATCAGCCCTGCAATATCATCGGCGCTGCTGCCGTCCGGCATTGCCAGTTCAAACTGATACAGTTTTGCGGGATCGGTTATCATTCCGCAAGTCAGAAATACGCCGCGCAAAAAACAGCGCCGGCAATTCTCGCAATGAAAAAGTTCGGAGGTATCCGATATGTTTGTTTCGTCGGAGCCGATAAACTCCTCCTTAAGGCGTTCCGTAAGTCCGGAAATTTCTTCGTTGTCCTGGGGCTGCCGGTATAACAAAATACCGCAAAGCAAAGCTCTGCGGCAGCATGCGGACTTCGTTGCGATTTCGCACAGCTTGTTTTTTGTATCCCTGGAAAAAGAACGGATTGTCATCATGTACTCCACGCAGTTTGTTATTCTTCCGCAAATCAAACAAATAAAAAAATAAATCTATCAGATGATCCTGATTTCGCACTCTATTTCGATTCCGTATCTAGAGTAAACGGTTTCCTTCACAAGTTCAATCAGACTCAGCACGTCGGAAGCTGTCGCGCCTCCTAAATTAACGATAAATCCCGCGTGTTTCATTGAGACCTGCGCGTTTCCGCACTGCCTTCCCTTTAAACCCGCTTCTTCGATCAGTTTCGATGTATAATAGCCCGGATAACGTTTAAAGACACTTCCGGCACTCGGATAGGACAGCGGCTGATGATCCGAACGATTCTTCATGTTGCTGTCCATCCGTTCCCGGATCGATTCACGGCAGTCGTTTTCAAGTCTGAATACCGATGACAGTATGATAAATTCCGTACCGGAAAACACACTGCTGCGGTATCCGAAGCGATGTCCGATGCCGTCTGTAACACATATTTTTTCCTGCGAGGGATCATAATAGGTCCCGCCTGATACAATATCGGACATCTGCCCGCCGTATGCGCCGGCATTCATATAAACGGCACCGCCGCAGCTGCCCGGTATGCCGTATGCAAACTCCAATCCTTTAAGTCCGCACCTGCATGCCGTTACAGCCGCATTTCCCAGTAAAGCGCCGCAATGCACCTGCATGGTGTTTTCATGCACGGTTATTTCGTTTAATCTGCGTGTAAAAATAACAGCTCCGCGGTAACCGTCATCCGGAAAAAGAATATTGCTTGCGTTTCCGCAGACGATATGTCTGATTTCACTGTCGCGCAGCACCTCGATCAATTCGACCAGGGCATCCGGGGTGTCCGGATACAGGATATAATCCGCAGCTCCGCCGATTTTGAAAGTACAGTATCCGGATAAAAGCGTGTTTCGCTTAATGATATACCGGCTGTCTCCGTTCAGAAATTCATCAAGCTTTCTGTATTCAACCATTGCGCGGCGCAAATCCCTTCAGATATGTTATCGGATAAACAGAATAAATAATAAACTTTATTTAAAACAAATGCTTTTTCGTTTAGGACAGGATGAATCTCTGATAAATTTTTTTACCTTTTTTGATGATCATTTCATCTGTAAAAGCGGCAATACCGGCTGCTGCGTCAAACGACTCCACTTTACGGTCGTTTAATAATATGCCGCCCTGAATGATAAGCCTTTTTGCTTCCGCTTTGGACGGCGCAAGTTTTGATTTTACGAGCATATCC
>CAZVPD010000170.1:0-7506 GCA_964628455.1 uncultured Lachnospiraceae bacterium | reverse complement strand
TTTCGCTGCTGCTCATGGCGGTCGTGCTGTTCTACAACAGAGGGATCATGGGAACGCGCGAATTTTCATGGGACGGAATAGCCGGCTTCCTTCGCAGAACCGGCAGGTTATTCACCGGGAAGCGGGGTGCGTCCGATGACTGAGAACGTGCTTCGCGTCGAAAATCTGACCATGCAGTTCGGAGGCGTCGTGGCGGTCGGAGACCTCTCGATGGAAGTCAACAAAGGCGAGATCGTCGCCCTCATCGGCCCCAACGGAGCCGGCAAAACGACAGCTTTCAACGTCATCACCGGCGTATACGCGCCCACAAACGGCGCATGCTGGCTGTATGACAAACTGCTTATCTCCAATTATCCGCACGGCAAAATGAAAAAGCTGTATGCCGGCGGGAATACCGGCAAATATACGAAAGCCGAAAAAAAGACGCCCGACAGGATCACAAAACTGGGCGTGGCGCGCACCTTCCAGAATATCCGCCTGTGGAAAAGCCTGACCGTTTTCGAGAACGTTCTGATAGCAAAACACATGAAACTGAAAGCAAACCCGTTCTCGGCCGCTTTCATGATCAATTACAGAGAGGAAAAAAGGATCCGCGAGGAGTCGATGCACCTTCTCGAACTATTGGGACTCGCCGACGTCAAAGAAGAAAAAGCGTCTTCGCTGCCCTACGGCAAGCAGCGCCATCTCGAGATCGCACGCGCCCTGGCGACCGGTCCGTCGCTGCTCCTGCTCGACGAACCTGCGGCGGGCATGAATCCCCAGGAGACAAACGAGCTGACTTCGTTTATACACCGCATAAAAGACGATTTTAATCTGACGATATTCATGATCGAACATCACATGAATCTGGTTATGGAGATATCCGACCGGATCTATGTCATAGACTTCGGCAAACTGATCGCTTCGGGCACACCCGATGAGATCCAGAACAATCAGCGCGTCATCGACGCGTACCTGGGGGTGGCGGACGATGAATAAACTTTCAAAAATGACAAACGGCGCGCCGCAGGCTGCCCCGGGGAACCGGCCGGACATTTTATCCGTACAGAATCTGCGCGTCACCTACGGCGGAATCGAAGCCGTCAAGAACCTTTCCTTCAGCGTTCCGCAGGGACAGATCATCACCCTGATCGGAGCCAACGGAGCCGGTAAAAGCACGACGCTTCGAACCATAGCCGGCGTTGTCAAGCCCTCGGGCAGCAGCACAAAAATATTTTTCAACGGAGAGAATATCACCGGCCTTGACCCGACGGCCATCGTTCAGCGAGGCATAACGCTTGTTCCCGAGGGACGGCGTGTGTTTGCCAACCTGACAGTCGCCGAGAATTTAAAAATCGGCGCTTATATCCGGAAAGGCAGCCTCGACGACGACCTTGAACGCGTCTGGTCGCTTTTTCCCCGCCTGGCCGAAAGAAAATGGCAGACCGCGGGAACGCTTTCAGGCGGCGAGCAGCAGATGCTCGCGGTAGGGCGCGCGCTGATGAGCCGTCCCAAACTGATGATGATGGATGAGCCGTCGCTCGGACTCGCCCCGCTGATCGTGCGCGGCATCTTTGAGATCATAAAAACCATCCGACGGGAGGGCATCACCGTACTGCTCATCGAGCAGAACGCCAATATGGCGCTTAAAATCGCCGACCACGCCTATGTCATGGAAACCGGCGTCATCACCATGGACGGAACGGGAGAAGAGCTCCTCGCAAACGAAGTGATCAAAGAAGCGTATTTAGGCAAGAAATCGACCGCGAAAAAATAATAAAAAAGAGCTGCAGCAAAACGAGGCAAACCGTAATGCTGCAGCTTATGATTAAAAGGCAGGAGGATTCGCCATGACGGCGGACGAGGGAACATTTCATCGCTTATCTCCGTTATTCAGCTCATCAGTTCTGAATCCGAGATGATTTATTATATCCCGCACCGTAACAGGCAGATTTTTTAGAAAATTATACCATAGGTGCTTTTCTTCTGTGAGCATGTTCTTTCGCAGGATTTGCTCATTGTGTTTGAGTTATTTATCATAAATAAATATTTTGATGTGTTCTTCTCTGATCTCCTCATCCACCGCCACGGCGGCCCCCCTTCCCCGCCGGGGAAGGCTGAGAACTTACTCTCTTTGACGATGAATTTTTCGACGATGTCCTTTTGCCGCATCCCTTTCCTTTTTATGCAATAAAGCAAAAAGCCGGGAGCGCAACTCCCGGCTGTCCTGTTGTTAATGACCTTATGTCAGCAGAAACATCGCATACCCGGTGATTTCGGGAAGGGTGATGTCTGTCCGGCCGTCTTTCGCCTCAAAGAGAACGGGCGTTTCCTCCGGCAGCAGACACACGCGGGAATACTCCCCGCGGACGGAGACATGGCGCCCCGCGGGCAGGGTCACGTGTTCCTCAATGATGTCGAAAGGCCCTCTCGGTTCGGGGAAAGTTGTTTTAATGTGCAGCAGACTGTAACCGTCGGTTCCGGTCATCGTCACCCTCGAAGTCGACGGCATGCCCGGCGCGCGGATCAGCGGTTCGGGCAGCAGGCGCTCCAAAAGATTTCCGACCAGTTTTTTATGGAATACAGACGCCGTCCGGCTGTATGCGGTAAAGACTTTAAAGCAGATATGCGCTGTGTTTCCGCATATCGCCGCTGCGGCATAACCGTTATCCCTTTCGGGCGGTGTATAAAAATAACCGTGAAGACCGTCCCAGTGATGATTGAAATAAGCCTTGACATAGGACGCGGCGCAAAAGCTGCTGTCCGACTTCATCAGTATGCCCTGAACATACATGTCATAGTCCATATCCGCTTCGCAGAGCTTTTCTTTTGTGCGGTAATAGGACGAGTTGTTTGTGTCCGCCCCGCAGTATTCAATAAAATCGTATATACCCGGAGCAAATCCGCCGCGTCCGGAAATCATACCCCCAAAGCCCGACGAAAGCAGACAGCCGCCCGACTGTATATAAGCGGTCAGTTTCGGCAGCAGGCGGTCGTTTACAACCGTCTCGTCCGGCAAAATGATCAGTTTAAAAGAATCGAGAGGCATATCCTCGTTGATGATCTCAAAGCTGTATTTCAGCTCCGAAAGCATGCGCGCCGCGCCGGGCTGTTCGGCGCCGTAGCTGCCGCGGTTGATGACGATGCCGACATCGGCTTTATACTTCGCGTCGTCGGTCCATTTCTCATAGAGCATGATCCTGCCGTAGATGTCGCCTATGATGCGGTATATATCTTTTTCAAGACCGCGGGCGGGATGCATGTGATCCCCGACGGAAACCTGCACCCCCTGGCAGAGGGCATCGTATATGTCGTTTTCAAGCGAAGCCTTTGACTTGAACCCGCCGAAGTCACCCCACGAAGCCTGAAAGCGCCCGGTCATGTAAAGTGTGTTTTCATGCAGGTTCCGCGCATACGAAGCGCGCGGCACAAAATAGTCGTATCCCCAGCCGCCCGAGGGGAGGCACTCCACCTCGATATGCGAATCCATATCGGCGACATCGTCGTATCCCATCCCGTTTAAATAAAACAGCTTGTCCCGCGGCACAAGAGCGCGTATCTTCCGCGAAATATCAAGCATCACTTCATGGGAAAACGCGGTGACCGCGGCCCTGTCGGTGATATCGATCCCGCGGGATATCATATCCCCGGTGCAGCGATTGCACCAGCAGGGTTCGAGCGTCATGCAGTCGCAGAACAATCCGTCTGTATCATAAGCAAGAATTTCCCCGACAAGTTCAAGAAGATAATCACCGTAACCCGTATTATAGCACATCGTGCGGAAAAAGTTGGCCGTGCGGTCGCCGCGGATGATCCTCCCCTCCGAATCAACGCGGACCCATTCGGCATGACAGCGCGCCGCTTCGTGATTGAGTCCGACATTGATGTAAGCGACGACGCGGATGCCTTTTTTATGGCATTCTTCAAGCACCGAACCGAACAGATCACCGTGCATCGCCGGATACGGCCTGCCGACCTTTGTCGGATAATACGAGAAACCGAGGTTGCACTGCGCAAACATATTGATCAGTGTGATATGGGCGTCCGACAGCGTTCCGGCAAAAGACACGGCGTCGAATCCGCTTCCGAAGTCGTATATACCGGGCATGGTATGGAAATCAATATGCACCGCCCTTTTGAGCTTTTTCATTGCAATACCCCCTGTTATTTTTTGGGCGTGACGATGTCTTTGTATTCTATCACTTTACAGCCTTTGTCTTTTATGCTCTTTTTGGTTCCTTCGGCGCTCTTGGACGTATCACCGCCCCCGGACGTCAGGAATATCCCGACTTCCTTTCCCGACGGAAGCAACTTTACCGCCGCGTTGAATGCCGGAGCGGGAGACGACGCCCAGACAGGCGCGCCGATATAGATGCGGTCATACTCCTCAAGCTTTACGGCGGGCGTGCGTATTGCGGAAGCTTTGCGGCCCAGCGCCTGAGGGCAGCCGGGTATGAACGCGGTCAACAGATTACGCTTTTTCAATTCTGTTATCTCACAGAGTTCGCCGCCGACCGCCGCGGCCAGCTTTTCAGCTTCTTTCCTTGTTTTGCCGGAGAACGAATAATAGAGAACGAGTGTCTTCATAAAATCCCTCCAAATATTTATTATAGTTTCATCAGACGGTCAAAAAGCCTGTCGCTGCCCTGCCGCGTCAGGTGGACATTGTCAAAACGCCATTCCGAGAGCGCAGTCCCGTCGAACAAAGCGCAGGTATCCACAAAGATCCCGCCGAATTCACGGGCGGCGCTTTTTATTTCGGCGCTGAACAGGGAAGCCGACGCGCGGCTGAAAAAAGGGGAATCATCGCTGTCCGGCTTGCCGGCGTTATGCTGGTCGGTCGGCGTCAGCAGGATAAATCCGCATTCCGGATTGACTTCGCGCGTCCGGCGCAGCACTTCCCGCAGATTCCGGCCGAACACATCGGGTCCGACCGAACCCTCGTCATTGGCACCGATGATGAACACGAGCAGCGAGGGACAGAACCGTCCGATGCGGTCGTAAAAATTATCGAGGAAGAAATCGCATCTCCTCGCTCCCTGTCCCGTCGGGATGACCCGGACGCAGCGGTCCGAAATCCCGAGCAGCGTTCCGCTTCCGCTCCCGCGAAAAGAAATCTCATGACGGCAGCCTTTGTCGGCTTCAAAAGAAACCGAAAACCATTCCATACCGTGCCAGAAGACCGGATTGCCGTGAAAAGACACGCCGGACAGCACCTGCCTGCCGTTGTAAAAAACACAGAATTCGCCTCCGTCGGGAAGGCACTGCAGGTGAAGGACAATGCGCGGCAGTATGCTTTCCATGACAAAATCCGCAGAACCGCCGAAGGTGACGGCTTTGCCGCCGAAAATACGGTTCGGAGCTGCTGCCGACCGCATATCCGTCAGACCGCGCGCATACGTAAAACCGCCTTCGGTCATCGCCGCATCACGGATCCTGAACGGCCAGGACCCCATGTCCGGAAAACAGTCAAACGCATTGATGCGGTGAACCGGGTCATAATCATATCTGTTGTAGGAAAGGCTGTCGCCTGTAACGACAATCCGGGCACCGCCTGTAAAAAAACGCCGCATATTTCCTCGCTTCCTTTCGGTTCAGTATAACACTAAAATCGCCTGAAGGCAATAGCCGTCCGCCGAAAACCGATTTTAAACAGTGAATTTTATCTTGCATTCTTTTATTTTTATAGTATAATAAATATAAAAATATTCGGAGGCAGTTATTTATGATGAAAGACATGCGGTACAGACAGGTCCATCTTGATTTTCATACTTCACCGGCTATCGGCTCTGTCGGAGAAAGATTTTCGAAAAAACAGTTTACGGCGGCGCTCAAAGCCGGCCGTGTAAATTCGGTCACCGTTTTTTCAAAATGCCATCACGGCTATTCATATCATCCGACGGAAGTGAACGAAATGCATCCCGGACTGAAATTCGACCTTCTCGGAGCGCAGCTCGAGGCATGCAGGGAAGCGGATATCAACGCGCCGGTCTACATCTCCGCGGGGCTTGACGAAAAAGCAGCGGTCGTGCATCCGGAATGGCTGTCGGTCGGTTCTCCGTCCGCAGGAAACGATTTCGTCGGCAGCGCTCATTATCATCTGCTCTGCTTCAATACTCCCTATCTCGACCTGCTGACCGCCCAGGTCGGCGAAGTGATGCGAAGGTACAATCCCGTCGGCCTTTTCCTCGACATTTCAGACGTCCGTCACTGCTACTGCTCCCGCTGTCTCGCGTCCATGCGGAAGAAAGGACGCAACCCGCTGAACGCAGCCGACGTTCACGCGCACGGAGAAGAGGTTTATGCCGAATACTGCAGGCGCATCAAGGAAGAAGTGTATAAATACAATCCCGAAACGGCTATCTTCCACAACGCCGGCAACATCGCGCGGGGCAGAAGGGATCTTGCGTATCAGGACACGCACCTTGAGCTTGAAAGCCTGCCGACAGGCGGCTGGGGTTACGACCATTTTCCGATGAGCGCAGCCTATGTCCGCAGCCTCGGTATGGAATATCTGGGCATGACCGGTAAATTCCACACGACCTGGGGCGAATTCGGGGGATTCAAACATCCGAACGCGCTGCGTTACGAAACCGCGCTTTCCGTCGCTTTCGGGGCGAAATGTTCCATAGGAGACCAGCTGCACCCCGACGGAGAAATGAACGCCTCGACGTACCGTCTGATCGGGGCTGCTTATAAAGAGATCGAAGCCGGGGAAGCGTGGTGCCGCGGCGCATCCGCCGTTTCCGACATCGCGATCCTGTCGGCCGAGGCCTTCAGCCTCCGAGACGCCCGCCATAACGCCCCCGATACCGGAGCGGCGCGCATGCTGCTCGAAGGCAAATACCTGTTCGATATCATCGACCTTGAAACGCCGCTTGAAAATTACAAGCTGATCATCCTTCCGGACCGTATCACCCCCGGCGAAGCCCTTGCGACAAGGCTTAACAGCTATCTTGCCGGCGGAGGAAAAATCCTGGCGACCGGCGAATCCGGACTAAATCCCGAAAAAACCGGTTTTGCTCTCAAACTCGGAGCCGTTTACGAAGGTCCGAATCCGTATAAACCGAGTTATATGATCCCTGACGAAGGGATCGGAACGGTCAACGGCGTCACTTCCTACGTCATGTATGAACAGGCGCAAAATATCGTCCCCGATACCGGAGCCAAAGTCTTCGCCTATCTCGCGGAACCTTATTTCAACCGAACACCCGAACATTTCTGTTCGCATCAGCATACCCCGGACAAACTGGACAGCCTGCGCGGTGCGGCTGTATTTACGGGAAAAACCGCTTATATCGGCTGGAATGTATTCGAAGACTACGCCGTCAAAGGGTCGCTCTGCCTGAAGGAACTCGTAACCGGCGCGATCGAAATGCTTATCGGAAGCACCAAAACCGTCAAGGCCGAAAACCTGCCCGACCGGGGCATCGTCACCCTCACGCGCCAGCCGGCGCAGAACCGCTTTGTATGCCATGTGCTCTTTGCGCATACCTGTCTGCGCGGTAAAGGGATCGAAGTGATCGA
>CAZVPD010000169.1:0-7535 GCA_964628455.1 uncultured Lachnospiraceae bacterium | reverse complement strand
GGACGAAACGGAACATTAAGGAGGAAAAGCGAATGATCTCGGTAAAAAACCTGACTTATTCATACGTCAGAGACGGCAGGCCTGCCGTGAACAACATCAGCTTCGAGGTCGCAAAAGGGGAGACATTCGGCTTCCTCGGCCCTTCGGGAGCCGGCAAATCCACGACCCAGGGCATTCTCACGGGCCTTCTCAAGCTTCAGAAAGGCGAGGCGACGGTTGCCGGATATGACATCCGGCGGGTGAAAAACAAGCGCTTCAACAAGATCGGCGTTTCGTTCGAGCAGTCGAACGTTTACGGCAAACTGACGGCGAAGGAGAACCTGGAGTTTTACGCGAAGCTTTTCGACGTCAGAACGAGGGACCCGCTCGAACTCATCGAACTGGTGGGTCTCGGCGGAAAGGAGAACGTGCGCGCCGGCGAGTTTTCCAAGGGCATGAAGCACCGGCTGACCTTTGCCCGCTCGATGATCAACGATCCCGAACTGTGGTTCCTCGACGAACCCACGACCGGACTCGACCCGGCGATCGCGGCGACCATCAAGGACATCATCCGGGAACAGAAAAAAAAGGGCACGACAACCTTCCTGACGACCCACAACATGTTCATCGCGGACGAACTCTGCGACCGCGTGGCTTTCATCATCGACGGGGAGATCAGGCTGACCGACAAGCCGGGGGAACTGAAACTCCGGTACGGGCAGAAGCTGGCCGAAATCGAATACGCCGAAAACGGCGCGCTGATTAGAGAAACCTATAAGACAGCCGACCCGTCCGACAGGGAGAAGCTGGCCGAAGTGATCCGCAGTCACGACATCCGGACCATGCACACCAAGGAAGCGACGCTCGAAGAGATCTTCATCGAGGTCACGGGAAGGGGGCTCGTTTAACATGAAGCTGTTAAGCGCCTGCGTCAAAGAGATGCTCATCGCTTTCAGGGGCTATTATTTCTATATCGAGCTTGTGATGGCCGCGATCATCCTGACCGTTCTTCTCGCTGCCGTCGCCGAAGATCCCGTGAGCAAAGAGAAGGAATTTTTGTTTTTCGATATGCCGCAGGAGATCGCAGACGCCTATTTCGCGGAGAAGATCAGCCTCGGCACCGTCAAAGAGACCGGGACCGCCGTCTTCAAAACCAGAGCGCAGGAATTCACGGTCACCGACAAAGAGACGGGCGTGACCGAAAGCTTTGCTTTTCCGAAATCCGACATCGAAGTCAGAACGCTGGAAGTATTCAACGAAGAGACAGGCAGGCTCGACAGGACGATTTATCTGACAAAAACGGCGGAGGATATGATCAGGCTGGCCCGTTCCGAAAAAAAGGCCGGCGCGCGGATCCATACCGGCGAAAACGGCGAAGTCCTCTACGACTACTATATTCAGGGCTATGAGACCGAACGCATGCAGAACCTGCTTCTTATCCTGCACAGCGGGTCGCCCGCGGCGCTCGAAGAGGCGGCGGAAAGCATTCCGGTCAGGGAACTCGGAACGGCCGGCGTGCTCAACAACCGTCAGAACCTGCTGCCGGCCTTCATCGTGCTGACGGGATCGATGATGGGATTCTTCATCATCATCGCCTATATTTACCTCGACAAGGGCGAGGGGGTTATCAAAGCCTTCGCCGTGACGCCCTCCTCCGTCAGAAAGTATTTGCTGAGCAAAACGATCGTCGTCATGACGACGGTGACCCTGTCCTGTTCCGTCATCACCATACCCGTGATGGGCGCGCAGCCGGACTACCTCCTGTTCTACCTGCTTCTTCTCATTTCGTCCTTTGCGTTCTCGGCTCTGGGACTGCTGGTCGCCAGCTTCTTTGACAGCATGCAGAAAGCTTTCGGAGCGCTGTTCGGCGGGATGATGGTCATGATGATCCCGGCGCTCTCCTACTTTATTCCCGGATTCGACCCTCTGCCGGTCCGGTTCCTGCCCACGTACCCGCTGCTTCAGGGCTTCAAAGAGATCATTTCGCCGGACGGCGACGCCGCCTATGTCCTGCTGTACAGCGCGGTCTTTCTCGCGGGGGGGCTTATTCTGTTCTTTATCGCGGACATCCGGTTCCGGAAAACCCTGACGGTATAGGAATTAAAGAAAGAAAGAAAGAAAGAAGGGAGGAAGCACTCATGATCAGAAAAATATTTTTTGTCCTGCTCAAGGATTTCAAAACTTCAAGGCGGGATTTTATGGGCGCCTACATCATGTTCGCTCCGGTCATCCTCGCCCTGGCCGTCGTGCTCTTCGCGCCGGGCATCGGCGACACGACGGTGACGGTCGCGATGTCCGGGAGCGACGCGCCGGAGCATATCGCCTATATGCGTCAGTTCGCCCGGGTCGAACTGTCCGACGGCACGGAGGAGCTCGAAGAACGCGTCCGCGGGCGCGACCATGCCGCGGCGCTGGTCCCGACCGACGGCGGATATGAGATCGTCGTCGAGGGCAGCGAACCGGCATTCGTCGCGGAATACGTCACCCTGCTCGGTGCGCTGTATGAGACGGGCGCTTCGGCGGAGCAGTCCTCCGCGAGCCTGAGATCCTTCGGACTCACGGTCCCCCCGCTGAAAACGATGCTCGTCAACATGATGATCTCGATGACCGTCATGCTCGCGGGCATGCTGATCGCCATCGGCATCGTGGAAGAGAAGACGGAAAACACCATCAATGCGGTCAACGTCACCCCCCTGTCGCAGACGGGCTTTGTCGCGGGCAAAAGCCTCTTCGGCAGCCTGACGGCCCTTGCCGGCATCACCGCCGGGCTCCTGATCACCGGCTACGGGGACATCAACTGGCTCATGATCCTTCTTGTCGGACTCTCGTCCATGATCCTGTCGGTCGTCGTCGGCTTCCTTCAGGGCCTTGCGAGCAGCGACCTGATCGAAGCGGCGGGCAACGTCAAGATGATGCTGCTGCCGGTCGCGGTATCGGTCGCCGGCTACGAGCTCCTCGCCGACAAGTGGCAGTGGGTCCTGTACTGGTCCCCCTTCTACTGGTCCTACAGGGCCAACATGGCGATCCTGTCCAAAACGGCCGGATGGCCGGATGTGCTGCTCTGCACCGGCATGGTCATCGCGCTCTCCGCGGGCGTTTACCTGCTGGCGCTTCCGAAACTGCGTAAAGGCCTGAGCTGAATACTGTTCGTGAAAGGAGTATAAAAACCATGGGGATCGGTTATCTTCTGGGCGGCATCGCGTGCGTCCTGTACGCGCTGCTCGTCGGCTATTTCGGCGGCATTAAAAAAGCCCCCGGCCTGCTGAAAATCGTAAAAATGAAGCTGGGCAAAAACATGAAGGACGAAACCGCCGCGAAAATATGCCTCGTCGCAGCCGTTGTCGTCCTGGCCGCGGGGATCTTCCTGTTCGTCTTCGGCGCGGTGACAGCCCCGTAAAAAGAGAACTCCGCAGAGTTCTCTGAACTCTTTGAGTTCTCTATAAAGCAGTACGGCGCCCGGAGGCGCCGTACTGCTTTTCTTTATGCCGCGTTCAGCTCGCGTTTTCCATGTAGGCGGTGATCGTCTTGTCCAGCGCTTTTTCGAAAGCGGGGAGTTTCTTGTCGTAGGTGGAGGCGAGGTCCGGCTTTCCGCTGATGATAAGGTTGTAAATAGAGGAGCACATGCCGCCCCAGTCGTACATATAGCCGAGGTCATAGCAGCGGGTCGCGAGCACGATATCGAGCATCTCGACCGATTCCTCGTCGCGCATGTATTTGTATGTCAGCGCCACGTCGTAATAGGCTACCGTGAGGGTGGACCTTGATTTCGCCGCGAACGCTTCGACGACCGCGCCCGCAAACTCGAGGTCGGGCTGGGTCAGCGGTATGCAGACGATCTTTCCGGCGGTGCTGTGGACGTGGTTGTAGAATTCTTCCTGATTTTCATCGTATTTCGGCCAGGAGATCAGTCCGAAATCGTTTTCGGACGCCCTCATGCGCGTGATGCACTGCATGACCTCGCCGAAGAAGAGCGAACGGCCTTCCTCAAAGAGGAAGCGGAGTTCGTCCGTGGTGTTGCCGTGCTGCGAAAGGGTGAAGGTGATGTTTCCGTCCGAAAGGATCTTTCCGGCCAGTTCGACGACCCCCTGCATACGGTCGAGGTCGACCGCGAGCGCAGGATATCCCTCGGCGTCCTTCTTCGTGATCTTTTCGCCCGACGCGTACATGAGGCCGGGGCCCGAACTTCCGTGGGTGGCGAAGCCGTAGATATCCTCGTCATAACCCATTTTGCCGTCGCCGTTGACGTCGCGCGCGACGATCTTCATGCGCTCGAGCATCATGTCGAAGGTCCATTTACCGCTGCGCACGAAATCATAGAGGTTGCCGATGTTGTTGTCCGCTGCGAGCTTTTTCGAGAACATCAGGACCCAGGTGGCGTCGTTGTTGATCACGGTGACGTCTCCGGTGGCGTAATATACCTTGCCGCCGATGGATAAATCCTCGACCGCGCGCTGGTCCCACCAGGGCATCGACAGGTCGATGTAGTTCACGTCGTAGAGGTTGTAGATCATACCGCTCTGCGCGAGGGTGCCGCCCGCGGCGATGTTGGTGATGACCGCGTCATAATCGTCGCTGCCCGCCTTGACCGACTTCTGCGTCAGGGCCAGGGTGGTCGACCCCCCCGAGTCGGTCTGCTTGATGTTGACGTTGTATTTTTCCTTGAGGTATAAGTTGCGCGCGAAGACGGCGTCGTTGACGGCCTCGCCGTTTTCGTTTTCGACCCAGATGTCATAGGTCACCCAGTCGACTCCGTTGGTGTCGCTGGCGCTCGAAACGAGGAACAGGAAGTCCTCGCCCGCGAAATCAAGGCCTTCGGGGATGTTCGGCTGAAGCTCGGTGGTGGCTTCCTCTTCGGTGATCTCCGCTATGGTCCCGGCGGAGGTCGAAGCGGTGTCATCGGCCGGAGCGGCGCACGAGGTGACGATAAACCCCGCCGCCATCAGTATGACCAGAATCAGTGCCTGTGCGGATCTTTTCATAGTTATGAAACCTTTCGTTCGTGATTTATTTGTCCGAAGACGAGGTTTGCGGGAAAACGCTCCGCCGTCCGGGCGGCCGTTCATATCCGGTTCCGAAAATGATAACACATTCTTCTCTGCCTGTCAATACGCAAGCCGAAAATACCGTAAAATTCCGGTCCCTTTCATTTATTATAGCACAGGCAAAGTCCCCTGTCAACGCCGAATAAAACCCCTGATATTTGTGCAGTATGACGGTCCCGCGGAACGAAAACGGACGGCACATCCGCTGCACCGTCCGTTGTTTTAATTTTCTTTAAGAGATTCCGTTATTCCGATAAAAAAGTCCGCACTCCATATATCAAGCGCATCCGAATTTTTTATGAAAGGCAAAACATCGAGCTTTGCCTGAACGTAATCGATGTTTTCAAAGCGTTTTCGGAGCATTTCTTTTGCTTCACCGATCGATATCAATTTATCTTCGGGAATATAGCCGGACTGTGCAAGCCGCGCATGAAGATGTTTAAGATTCACCGCTGTGTTTCCGGACAGATAGAACACATAATCATACAGATCTCTGCCCTTGACACGGTTTTTCCAGGTTCTGCAGATAACAGCGTGAATTTTTCCGGCAAAAAGCGAAGGTTTGTCGTAAAGCGTAATTTCAAACGGGATCGGAAGCAATCTGAATTTCGTTTCGAAAGCGGCATACGGCGGGGGATTCGTATCCACTTCGATCTTAACTTTTATAAGCTCATTCGAACCGACAGAGTCCGCGAGTTTCCCGTCCGGATAAAATAAAAGCAGATGTTCTTTGGTATTGCCTTTCAGGAATGCGGACTTAATATCGGAATCAAATGATTTTTCTTTTACTTCCATTTTAAAATAAAGACCGTAGGAACGGATTTCTTTTTCAAGAACCGGCTGAAATGCGGAGATGTCAAAAGATGAATCAGACGTTTTTAAAGAGAAGTCCAGATCCTCGGAGAACCTGTCAAGCCCGTAAAAAATCCGGAGCGCCGTCCCCCCGTAAAAAGCGGCAGTTCTGAAAAAACCCGCTCTGCCGAGTCCGCAGAGCACGATTTCCTGTATAATTTCTTTGATGATATTCTTTTTATCATAAGGTGTCTGCGTATTGTACTGACGAAGCATCTGTTCGATCATCCGGTCCATTTTTTATGCTCCTTTTCAGATAAGCCTGCAGCAGTTTATGATTCTGTGTATGATACTTTCCCGCTATCCCGAGTAAATCCGCCGCAATCAGGCGAAAGAATTCTGCTTTGTCGATTCTCAAATCAAAAAACAGCAGCTGCTCCAGTCCTATTTTATTCCTTACCGGTGAAACGGTATACAGCATGTCGCAGATCGCTTTCTCGGGAGTCGCAATCGCAAATCCGTAACCGTTTTCAGACCTGAAAACGACCCCAAAAGGATATGCTTCGCCCGGCACATCCCGATAGGTAAACAAACCGAAGGGTGTTTTAAATCTCTTCGTCTTTTTCTTTTCGAATGTTGCCGAAGTGAAATGAACTGCCTCTTCGGGTATAAGGGAATAATAAGCCAGAGCAAATTCGAAAGAAAGATAAGAGGGCCCGTATATGACCGGCGCAAGATAATATCCGGGAATATTTCCGTCCGTTTCATATAATCCCCTGACAACGGGAAAGAGCTTCCCTTCAACGGCAAGCCGGCGTATCTTAGCCGCCGGATTCACATATTCCTTCAGTTCTTCAGTCAGCATAGCCGTAGTTTTTATCATATTTTCACCACCTAATGCTATAATACTGCTTTTTCCGGTGAAAATCAAGTGTTTTTTATGAATTTCTGTAAAATCCGCACAATGCGGTATGGAGCGGATATTTGTCTGTTTTATACCGGAAAAGTCCCGGAGCCTTGATGAATCGGAATATCCGTTCTCAGGATTCCTGACCGAGTGTGTCGAGCGCGTCGGACAGCCTTTTGTTCAGCGATTCGATCTTCGATTCGAAATTCGAGACGAACGTTTCCGTCCCGGTCTGATAATAGATACCGTCCAGCATTTTGGCGAAAGTCACCGCCGGGTCCGTGTAGATATTCTTGCATATGTAATCGAGCATCCGGATCGAATTTTCGTCGCGCGTATACTTATAGGCCAGAACGGTGTCGTAATACTTCGGCAGCACGTCGTAATAGCCGTAGGAACTGAGCGCGTCGCAGATGACGGCCGACATTTCGCTGTCCCTGACGCCCGCCGGGATCGCGGCGACATCGCAGCCGCCCGAGCCGATATACTCCTCCTGCGCTTCGTTGAGCTTGGGCAGGGGAAGCAGGCCGTAGCCTTCCATTTCGCGGATGACAGCCTGTTCGGTCATGTCGAGGCGGTAGATCATGAACAATGCCCTCGAGCCCGCGAAAGTCCCGAGCATTTTTTCGAGCACATCGGACGAACCTCCCGTCTTATACGTCATTGATTTGTCCGAAAGCAGCCTGTAAAGCTTTTCGTTCGCTTCGGCAAGCCGTTCGTCGGGCGCCCTGAGCTTGAGCCTGCCCTCTTCAAGCCCGGTGAAAAAGCAGCCCATCGCCGTCTGCATCGGGCAGACCGCGTCCCCGCCCGAGGTG
>CAZVPD010000168.1:0-7717 GCA_964628455.1 uncultured Lachnospiraceae bacterium | reverse complement strand
TGCTCGACCATATTCCAGTAATCGATGAACACCAGTATCGCAACCGAAAATATCGTGCTCCTGCATTGCGGAACACATATGTGCGAAAAAATCTGCCATTCACCCGCCCCGTCAAGCTTTGCCGCTTCAATCATAGCTGACGGGATACGGCGCATAAATTTCGTGAGTATGTATACAGAAAACGGCGCGAATATTCCCGGAAGTATAACGGACCATCGGGTATCGATGATATTCAGCCAGTTTGCCACGAGGTAATTCGGCACGAGCGTAACCTGATACGGCATCAGCATCAGAATGATATATATAAAAAACACAAGACTTCGTATTTTGCTTTTAAACCGGGCAAAACAATAAGACGCAATCAGAGCAACGGTTATCTGCAGAAGAGTGATCGGAAGAACAAGAATGATCGAGTTCCAGAATTTAAAAAGATAGCGGGGGCTTTTTATAAGAACGGTCGAATACTGGCTGAAGCTTATCATGTCGGGAATAAGCTTCAGATTCACTTTGTCGGCGATATAAGTTTTTGTGCCGGAACCGACATTCCCAAATATTTTGCCGTAATTTGCGGATATTTCCGCTCCTGACATCAGTGAATTCGTCACGGTAAGAATGGTCGGTATCATAAAAACAACCGCGGTTACAGCCATAAACAGGACAATAATACCGATTATAATATTTTGTCTGATGCGGAAATACATGCGCTGACGTTTTATATGAATCCTTTCGAGACGCAGAATCTCCTCCTGCGTTTTATGTGCGGTATCGGTAGCCGTTATATTCACTCCCCGGGAATTATGGAATTACATAAACCGATTTGGTCTTATCATTGTTCATCATTCATTCAGATTCCTGCCGACATAGTTGTCTATCAGAAGCATGATTCCGATGATGATGATCATGGCAATGCACATGATGACGGCAGCTGTCGAAAGTTTTTGATAATCAAGCGTACGAAATGTATTGTTCATAAAATGCTGAAGCAGGTACAGGCTGTCATAAGGATAATCACTTGTCAGCAGATATACTTCGCGGAAAACTTTGAAGGAATTGATCAGTGAAAGGATCGAAACAAAAAAAATACTGGAAAACAGATATCGGAGTTTTATATAAAAGAAGCGCTGCAAGGCATTTGCCCCTTCGATAACGGAAACCTCCAGAATATCATTCGGAATATTTGAAAGCGCAGCCATAAACAAGATCATATTATAACCGATATTTTTCCAAAGATAGAGGGTTACAATCACGATCTGACTGAAATCGGATTTTAACCAGTCAACGGAAGCTGTCCCGAAAAGGGAAGTAAATTCATTTAAAGCTCCGTTCTGATGAAAGATCACCTGCCAGATAAGGACAATCGAGGCTACAGGGACCATCAGAGGAGTGATAAACACCGTTCTGAACTGTGTCTTGAACGGAATATTCGCATCCAGTATGATTGCGACAAGCAGAGAAAGCGTTACAGCCAGCGGTACGGCAGTCAGTGAAAAGCGAAGAGTGTTTTTAAGGGCCAGCCTGAAAGCGTCGTTCTGAAACAGCCTGATATAATTGTCAAAAAAAACGAATTCGCGGCTGATCGGATTATCTACCGCCGAATAATAAATCACAACGAAAAAAGGCAGAATAAAAAACAACAGAACGCCCGTAATACTGGGTATTAAAAACCAGGCGGTCGCAAACCGTTCACGCCGTTCCGCTATTCCGATCGAACGACCCTTGTCATTATGTATCATCCGAATCACCTTATCCCGCAGTATGATCATCAGCCCTGCCATGAAAAACAAGTGCATCCCGCTGACTTCCGCAGATCAAATAACATCCGTCCGGTACTCACCGGATTTTTTGACGAAAATATTTCCCGGTTGTTCCGTATAAAATAAAAAAATATAACGCAGCATATTAAAATACAGTATATCATATATGCATAATAATGTAAACAGAAATAAATGAATTATATTCTTTTAGCATAAAAAAAGCCGATTATCGGCTTTTTATGTTATGGCGTTAAAAAATTTTTATTTTTGCCAGAATGACCGTAACAATCGAGCTGATCACCATCGAAAGAGCAATTATTATTGCAAAACCATACGGACTGCCGGCAAAAGGCATGCTGCCCGATGCCACATTCATACCGTAGGCACTGAAAATCATCGTCGGGATCGACATGACAATCGTCACGATCGCCAAAAATTTCATCACGATGTTCAGATTGTTTGAGATGACCGACGCAAATGCATCCATCATGCCGCTCAGTATTCCGCTGTATATGTTGGTCATTTCGATAGCCTGCTTGTTTTCGACTATAACATCCTCAAGCAAATCGGTGTCTTCGGGGAATTTCTTGATGCTTTCGTTTTTCAACAGTTTTTCCAGAACAACCTCATTAGAACGGAGAGCGGTTGTAAAAAAAACCAGACTTTTTTCCAACTTCAATAATTCTATCAGTTCGCTGTTTTTTGTAGACCTCTGCAGCTTGTTTTCAACAATTTCGCTTTTTTTGTCTATATTACGGAGGTATTGAAGATAAAGCGAGGAATTTCTGTATAAAATCTGTAAAATAAATCTTGTTTTCATATGGGTATGAAAGTCGCGTACGCGTTCATTTATAAAAGCTTCCAAAACCGGCGTTTGTTCAAGACAGACGGTAATGATCACGTCTCCGGCAATTATTACAGACAAAGGAATTGTATTATACCACTTCTCTTTTTCATGATTGTTGACGGTCGGTATGTTGACCAGAATCATTGTGTAATTATCACCGAATTCAATTCTTGAGCGTTCTTCCTCATCCATCGCCGCCCTTATGCTCTCTGCGTCGATATTATATTCTGCTGCGACTCCGGATGTTTCCGCTTCAGTGGGATTTACCAGCGCAATCCAGCAGCCCGGCTGAGATTTTTCGAGTTCCTTCACCGCACCGCTGACGGTCATGTATATTTTTTTCATACATTCAGGCTCCTTTCAACGATCCATACAGAACAGGATTATTGAAAAGCCCGCACCGTATGAATATTAATAAATATCAATATTAGTTTCAGACAGGGAATGCATTTTTACTCTCCTTACAAAAAAGAAACGGCAGCGAACAAACACAAAGAAACCGACTTAAAAGTTCGGTCAAACTTCGCGTTAGCGTATGTACAAATGACGGGAACAGTTTTCCCGGTATATTATCCGTGATGAAAGGACATCGGATTCACCACGCAGACATTACCGAAGATACTTCGCCCGGGATCCGTACTTCGACTACCTCCGACGTCCATTCAATCACCTCAGTTATTTTGAAATTCGATCCGTTTATCCTGTGACGCGACTTAAACGGAATTCTTTTATATTTTATTCTCAAAACAAATAATTGTCAATACACCGTTTGTAAACAATAAAAATAAACCGTTTATAATCAGAATACAAGTCGAAAATTTAATAACGCCCGTAATCATGGGCTGCCTGGTACATGGCAAGAACATTTTCAGTCGGTGTGTTGTCCTGGATCGCGTGTGTCGGCGCAAAATGATAACCGCCGCCCTCCATCATAATTGCAAGCGTATTTTTTACATCGTCAATAATATCCTGCGTCGTTCCGTAAGCAAGGGGACCGGCGGTCGAAATACAGCCGCGGTAACAAAGGCGGTCACCGAAGGTTTGTTTGAGGTAACGGGGATTCATATTTGCTGCCTCGGGCTGGAGCGTATCTACCGCCGTAACACCCATTTCGATAAAGTCCTCGTAAGCCCAGCTGGAACTTCCGCAGGTATGGATGATTGTAGGCAGCCCGTATGAATTGGCTAAGTCAATAAATTGCCTGTGAATCGGTTTCATGACGCTTCGGTACAATTTCAGACTGATCATAGGCGTATACTGGGTTCCGAGATCCTCTCCGAGCCAGACAAAATCGATGTAATTGCGGCATTTGTCTATCAAACGCTCCAATTCCGCAAGCTGATACGCGGCACGGCGGCGCATAAAATCCATGGCCGGTTCGTATCCCGTTATCAAATGGCACAGAACGTCCTCCATCCCCATGATCCTGCCGTTGGAATTGATGATATCCGGCGTTCCCGCTCCTCCGACATAAACCGCGTAATCGGTTACGGACCTGGCATGATCGAGTGCTTTGTCATAATCAAAATGATCGGGATTCGGTATCGGAAACTTTTCAAAAGCTTCTTCGTCGGCTCCGATAAGCGGAAAGTCGCAAAAATCCCAATAACCGCCGGTTTCATGCGTGATCCAGCGCATAACAGCCCCTTCGAGTTGGTTTACCTGTCTGTTCGGAGGGACATCATGCAGCTGAGGGCCCGTATAAGGAGCGCCTACACCGCGGTAATCCACACCGAATGCGCGCATAACAAGTTCGTAATTACCGTCCGGAATACCGAGTTCCGCCGCAACGCGTGCGTGCACCGCCCCGTTCGTTTCATATCCTATGGTAACCCGGTCGGTTTTTTCGTGTGCGAATGTACGTCTTACACGCTCTTTCGCACTCATTGTTTCGGGTGCTTTTTTTATTTTTGTCATGTTTATCCCCCGCAATTTTTATTTTCTGACTCTATCATCCTACCGCAAGATAGGCATCGACTGTTTTTTGCATGGCTTTTTCGGCTTGTTTTTCACGCTTCGCGTAAAGTGAGGAAAAATCGGATGTCCGCTGTCCCATCATTTCATGGAAAAGACTTCCGATACCCCCCCAGTTGTAAATTTGGCTTATATCATACATTCTTGTTTCCAGAATGATATCCAGCATTTTTATCGATTCCTCATCGCGGAGATACTTATAGTTGAGGGATATATCGTAATATGCTTCGCGAACGGTATAGCGGGATTTTGCCGAAAGAGCTTCCAGGATTATACCGGTCCTCTCAAGATCGATTCCGGATACCGGGACAGAAACACATGATGTTGTGGGGTGCACAAAATTATAATATGTTTCCTGAGCTGAATCCAGTTTCGGCATGGGAACGATACCGAAATCGGTTTCCATATTGCGCATCCGGATAACCAGCTGGATGGCGGTCGTTTTAAACAGGCCGCGGTTTTCTTCAAACATATGCTGTGTTATTTCAAACGGACGCGGGTAGCCGGTCAGTTCCTGGAAATTAATCGAATATTCGCGGTCGAGCAGGAAATCGAATACTTTTTGCATGCAGCCGAGAGCACGGTCATTATTGATTGAAAGATACGGCATATCATCGGCGTCTTTTGAAACCACTTTTTCTCCGAATCCGAGAATAAAGCCCGGCGCGTTTTCATATTGCGATATATGACCGTATAAATCAAACTCATCCAGCTTTCCGTTGCCGTCAAGATCGGTCGTCACGCCTTTCGTCATTTCGACCATCGTGTCGTAATACCATTTGTCTTCCAGTACAAGCTGATAAGGGTTCGTCTGATTATAATCGTTTATCAGGGTTTTATTAAAGATGACCAGCCATGTGGCGTCATTTGGCATGATCAGCAGATCGCCTACCGTCATATACAGGCGGTGATTGATGGAAAGATCCGAATTGGCGCGCTGGTCCCACCACGGTTTGGCAAGATCGAGCATCGGAATGCCGTATAAGTCCGTAAGCATGCCCTGCGTCGCCATGGTCGACGTGTCATACATATTGGCTGTCACAAAGTCATAGGCGTTATCCCCGGCGGTAATACTTTTCTTAACGTTCTGAGCCATAGCACTTCCCCCGGGGATACCGTTTACGGTGATATTGTATTCCTCTTCAACAAAAGCATTCCGGTTAAAAACCGCGTCATTGATAACCTCACCGTTTGACGCCTCGACATCGATATCCTGTGAAGCCCATTCGATGTAATCGGGTCCCTTCATCAGTATATGAAACTCGTAACCCTGATAATCCGCTTCAGGCAGTTCGGGCTGAAGCTGTGTTGTTTCCTCGGATATTGTTTCAGCTGCGGTGGTTGCCGTGGTATCCTGCTGCTTTTCCGCCTGAGTATCCGAACAGCCGTAGAAAAAAACATTCAGTAAAAACAAGCATAACAGCAAAGATCCTGCTTTTCTAAAAATATTCTTCATAAACACTCCTGATTTTATTTGATAGTTATTGATAAATATGCGGCAATATGATATGATAAATGAAAATAAAACAATTTATTTAAACTCAGAGGAGAACATATGCCTAATTATTTTTACGATGCGATGACATGGAATTATCCCAAAGAAATACCGGTTTCGGTGGGGCTTCTTCCGGCTGCCTGGAAAAAATACGGAGACGGACTCAGGGATGTTGTTCGGAAATTTCCGCAGCTTTTCGGTGACCTTGCCGACAGATACGATCTCTCGAAATATACGCCGTCATCGTATCATACCGGCAAATTTAAAGACGAGTGGGGCTGCGAATGGGAAAACATTGAGGAAGGCATGGAATCCATTGTTACCGGGCACCCGCTTAAGACACGCGAAGATATCCGGACCCTTCAAATCCCGCCGAATCGTGATGGGCGGCTGCCTCACGGTTTCATGTATCTGAGGCTGCTGGATCTGCGCGGATTTGAAGAAGCCATGGTGGATTTTGCAGAAGAACCTGAAGAGCTTCAGATGCTGATTGATAAAGTATTGGAATATAACTGTTATCAGATCAACGCCGTCGTTGACCGTGCGGGAGAATATATGAGTTTCGGAGACGATCTGGGTATGCAGAACGGTCTTGCAATGGGAGCTCCGAGATGGCGCAAGTATATGTATCCCTGTTACAAAAAGATGTACGACATCGTTCATTCGCACGGGAAACTGGTTTATATGCATACGGACGGGTGTATTGTTGACATCATCGGAGACCTTAAGAAAGCCGGAGTCAATATGCTGAACCCGCAATACCGGGCGAACGGACTTGACAATCTTGTGCGCACATGCAAAGGCAAAATGCCGATTCATCTGGACCTTGACCGGCAGTTGTTTCCTTTCGCATCCGGGAAGGACATCGAGGACCATATACGCGAATGTGTCGAAGCGTTTTATATGCCTGAAGGGGGATTCGGATTATCGCTGGAGCTGAATATGGAGGTACCCCTTGATATCATAGAGACAGCCATAGCCACAGTTGATAAATACAGGTTTTATAAAAAATGAAAATTCAGACCCGAAGCGGTATCACCTCCTTTTCTGCAGTGTTCTGTTAATATCATAACTTATTCTATCAAAAAATCAATAGAGAAGAAATAAAAACTTTATTTTCTTCTCTAGATTTTTTTTGTTATATTATTTTTATGACTCGGCCGTCTACATAAAGAATTTAACTCCAGCTTCAAATAAGCGCTGGTCTTTATCGCCGGGAATGTTTTTTGCGACATCGGTTCCTATTCTTTCCGAGTGACCCATTTTCCCGAGGATGCGTCCGTCGGGACTGATAATGCTTTCAATGGCATATCGGGATGAATTCGGATTATAGTATACATCCATGGTCGGAATACCGCTGTCGTTGACGTATTGTGTCGTGATTCTGCCCTCTGCTTCGAGTGAAAGGATCAACTCGTCGGGAGCCGTAAATCTTCCTTCTCCGTGGGAGACCGGGATTGTATGCAGCTGTCCCGGATCGCACAGACTTAACCAGGGCGATCTGACAGAAGTGATTTTGGTAGTCACCATCATAGACTGGTGCCTTTTGATTCCGTTAAAAGTCAGCGTCGGGCTGTCGGGAGTCATTTGCTTCAGAATTTTACCGCAGGGAAGAAGACCCGATTTGATCAGCGCCTGAAAACCGTT
>CAZVPD010000167.1:0-7818 GCA_964628455.1 uncultured Lachnospiraceae bacterium | reverse complement strand
GACGACGGTCATACCGGGCTCAGTCGCATGGGACAATCCCAACAGCATTCCCGCTGTGGGCGCAGCCCCGCAGCCCTGGACGTTTAAACCCGATGACGATGTAAAATACTCGGTCCAAAAGGGAAACGTCGCGATCACCGTCGCCAAAGCGGTTCCTCTGATCATGCTTTCCGATAAAACGGCCGAACATACGGGGAATGCGGTCGAAATCAACAAACCGGCCGTGATTCTGGTCAACAACGAAACCTATACCGGCAGTATTGCGTATAAATATTATACCGATTCGGGTGCGGCAAAGCTGACGGCTGCTTCCGAAGGCGCGGCATCGTCCGGGGGCGCGCCGAAAAACATCGGAACATACTATGTCAAAGCCTCGGTCGCCGCGTCCACGAATTACACGGAAGCCGTATCAAACATAGCGGTATTAAAAATAACCGCGTCCGATGACCGCTTCACGGTGACCGCTTCGGCGGGTAAGGGCGGAAGCGTCACGCCAAAGCAGACTTTCGCGTCTGCCGGAGGGGACATCACCGTCCTGATCACGCCCGATGACGGATATGTTGTATCGGATGTGAAAGTAAACGGAGTTTCCGTAGGTGCGGTCGTCAAATATAAAATAACGGATATTCAGAAAAATTATACCGTCACCGCGGAGTTCGTGCGGGAGGACGATGCGTCTTCGGGCGCCTTCGCCTTTACCGACATACGCAGAAGCGACTGGTTTTACGACAGCGTGAAGTTTGTGTTCGACGAAAAACTCATGCAGGGTGTATCTTCTGTTCAATTCGACCCGCAGGGCGTGATGACGCGCGCCATGCTTGTGACCGTATTGTGGCGCATGGAAGGTTCCCCGGATGTGCGGGCAAACGCCTCCTTCCCGGACGTCCCTTCCGGTCAGTGGTATTCGGACGCGGTCCTCTGGGCCGCGCAGAACGGGATCGTCTACGGTTACGCGGGCGGCGCTTTCGGTCCTGCGGATCACGTCACACGCGAGCAGATGATGACGATCTTTTACCGGTACTCGGATTATAAAGGCTATGACATGACCGCGGAGGACGACCTTGCGGGATTCACCGACGCGGGCGATATTTCGGAATGGGCTCTCGAGGCTATGAGATGGGCGGTCGGCATGGACCTGATACAGGGGATGACCCCGACGGCCGTTGCTCCGCTGGGATTCGCGACCCGGGCCCAGACGGCGGCGATCCTCGAGCGCTTCTTCGGCTGATTCTGATACTGCATAAAAATCCTGCCGCCGGGACCGGTCCCGGCGGCAGTTTTGTTCCTGTTCTGTTTCTATTTGCGGCCTATATCGCCGAACGGAATGTCCTTAAAATCGGGAAGCAGCTTTCTGATCTCCGAATCGGGCGACAGCCGGTAGTCGCCTTCCGCCGCGCAGACAAACAGGTCTCCGCCGTCAAGCGGGAACACGGCGTTGTCCCGGACTTCGCCGTATCTGTAGACCGAGGGGACGATGCTGCCTATTTTCGCCTCGTCGTCGAGGATCACGTTGCCGCTGATGAGCACATTCGCGGGATTTGCCGGAAAGTCGGGGTTGTCGGCGTCGGCAAAGTCGTCGGTCACTTTCGCGAGGGAGGGGTAACGTTCCGCCCACGGCGCGCTCTTATACGGCATGGCGTCGAGACGCACCCAGAGCATGCTTGTTTTGCGGTTGTTTACGCAGTCCTTCGCCCAGCCGTTGTGCAGCAGGCCGTCCCTTGCGCGGTCGTCATAGCTTACGGCGCAATCCCCCGCGTTGATGATCAGGTTTCCGGTGACGGTGTTGTCCCGTCCTCCCCCGATCAGGAACGCGTTCTTTGCCACGTTGACCAGCACGTTGCCGTAGGCCGTCTGCCCGGACAGCGAATCGTCCCAGTAGATGCCGTCGGGACGGTGTTCGCCGCGGCCTATGTTGTACAGGCAGTTATAGCGCAGGACATTTCCCTGGGCCGTCCAGTCGTAGCCGCCGTAAATCGCCCCTCCGTCCGTTGACTGCAGCACGACGTCATGGATGACGTTGTATTCGATGAGGTGGTCGTTTCCCCCGTAGACGACGGCCAGCTGGGGGGAGTTGCAGATCTCGTTGTGCGAGCAGATGCTGCCGACGCCTGCCAGGCCGACCGCGGGCTGATAGGTCAGATACACTTCGGACCAGTCGTGGATAAAGTTGTTGTCCGCGATATTGCGGGCGGGGATCAGTTTCTCGCGGTCGCCGCCGCTGAGCAGGATCCCCCCGCGTCCGGTGTGCGAAATGTCGCAGTCCGTGACCGTATTGTCCTGTCCGCTGACGGTCACGGCGTTGCCCAGGACGTTTGTGATTTTACAGTTCCGCACCGTATTGCAGGAACCGCTGATCCTGACCGCGTCGGAGCGGGTGCACTTGAGGGTAAAGCCCTCGAAAGTCAGGTATTCGCCCCCGTCTATACGCAGGATATTGTCCGTTGTGACCGAGACGCAGACCGTGGAGGTCTTCATATCGGCTGTCGGATAGATATACAGCATGCCCGTTTCGCGGTCGAGGTACCATTCGCCGGGACTGTCGAGCTCCTCGAGGATGTTATAGAAAAAGTAATCGGCGCCCCGCCGGCAGGCATAGCGGCTGACAAAGACGGGCTCGACGCAGCGCACGGCTGTATCGATCTTTTTTACAGGTGTGGATGAATCCGCCCAGTCCCAGAAGAAATAACCGAACATCCAGGCCTTTTCGGGTTCCGCCCAGCCTTTGGCGCGTTCGTTGGTCGCACTGTCGAGGATATAGGTGCCGCCGCGGTGATTGCGCCGCCCGTTCCAGTCGTGATAGTAGTTCTGCGGCGGGAATTCGGCGACGTCCCCTACATCGGCGACGTCTGCGATCTTGAGGAATCCGCTGTCGGGGTAGCGCGCGAGGGTCATGCGCCTGTCGTTCATAAAAACCTCGCACGACACGCCCTGCGTGTCTCCGTCGTATTTGGCCGCGGTATTGAACGCTCCGACCGCGTAAAGGATGCCCCAGTCCTTCTCGGTCAGCCCGTAATCCCGCAGATTGCAGCACACCACGGCGTCGCGGGCAGGTCCGTGCAGGCGTTCCCTGACAGAGCTGTCCGGAGGGCCGAACGAATCGGGGCGGAGCGTTACGCCGCCGTTGAGGATGACCTCGCCGTCGCCGTATGCGCGGTATACGACGGGGTTTGCGGCGGACCCGCTGTCCGCGGCGGTGAAGACAAGTCCGCTGACGTTGTATTCACCCGCCATGACGCAGACGGTAAAGGCTTTTTTTTCGGAGGACGCCGCAACGGCGTCCCGGGCGCGCCCGACGGTCGCGAAAGGCGCCTGCTTCGAGCCGTCGTTCAGGTCGCTGCCGTCCCGTGAAACGTAAAAATCGCCCTCGATGATTTCATAGGGTTTTTCTTTCGGAACGGACAGCCCTTTCGGAACCGGTGACATGTTCATCATACGAGTCCCCTTTTTTTTTATGATTTTATTCGGTTGCAACGGAAATGATCATTCCGTCCGAACCGTCGAAGCTGACGGAAGCGTAGTGGGTGTCGGTTTTATAGGCGACATAGGTCAGCGCCCCTTCGTTTTCGAGGTTTGCGGAATTCTCCGTAAATCCCTCGGCTTTCAGTTTTTCGACATACGCCGAATAATCGTCTTTGGTGACCTCTTTCACCGATATCATCGCCGATATCGCGTAATCGGTCACATAATCGATCTTTCCGCCTTCAAAGACGGGGATGGACTGTCCGGCTGCTCCTTTGGGCCATTCGGTGCCGCCGATGACCATTTCGCTGCCGTCTTCGTCTTTGATGACCACTTTCCCTTCGTCGACGTCGATATCGACGTCTTCCCCCGCGGCGTTCTCGAGGATCTCGCCCGCGACTTTGTTTGTGATTTTTTCCGTGATAAAACCGCAGCCCGGGACAAGAAGGATACATGCAGTGAGCGTTAAAAGCAAAATCAGTTTTTTCATGGATGACTCCTGTGTTTTTTATTGAATATTTAAGATATTTTACAAATCAGGCTGTCAGAGTTCCTCTCCGCCCTCGTCCGACCAGTGCCCGTAGAATTCGGTTCCCCGCCACCTGTTTTCAAGCAGGGCGCGGAAAGTGGTCTGGGGGGAGACCCATTCGTCGATGCGCGTCAGTCCGAAGGCCTGCCAGTCGGCGAAGAACGTGCCGATCTCCTCCGCGTCCCGCTCGTTCCGGAGCATGGCTTTGCGCTTGATGCGCACCCAGCGGACGGAAAGACGCGCTTTCCGGACGCGGTAGAGCGGAAGAGGGTCGCCGATGACCGCTTTCTCCGCCCGGTCGAAGATATCGTCGTAGATATCCAGCATATCTTCGGCAAGATACGCGTGGAGCGGCTGGTCGTTGAAGCCCGCATGGATGTTGTCCCGTTCGGCTTTGCCGGTCAGAGTTCGGATGTATTCGCGGATACAGACGCCTGCGGCGCCGTAATAAAAATCGGTGAATTCGGTGATGTGGCGCTCCGTGTCCGTATTGCAGTCCCAAAGGAGTTTTGAGATCAGGTAGGCGCGCAGCTCGTTCAGGTCGGTGCTCCCGCCCGAGGCGCCGCAGGCCTGCTCGAACACGCCCTTTACGTTGTTTTTCACAAAGGCGCGCATGTTCGGACCGAGGACGTTCCAGTTCGGATGGGGCGCCGGATAATGGGAAAAACAGGTCGTGTAATCCCAGATGTACATGCGTCCGCAGATCTTTCCCCAGTCTTCGAGGTCCGTGATGAAGGACGAAACGCTGCCGTCGGGACGGCGTACGGAACGGCTTTTGTCGTCGCATGTTTCAAACGGGTGCGTGAAGCAGGACTCGATCGAGCACAGGCGGACGCAGACGTTGGGACGGGGACGGGTCAGGGAGGGGGCCGGACGGGAATAGTTGTAGGCAAGCGTGTCAAAAAGCACGTCCGGGAATTCGGGTTCGAGCCTTTCGGCGATCGCGTTCACGAAGCGGAGCAGCGTGCCGGCGGGCGACCCTTCTTCCCGGTCGGAGGCCAGGCAGTTTTCGCACTGGCAGTTCCCGTGCCAGTCGTTCTGGGACACGGAGATGATCCGGGCCTGCGGGTTTGCCTTCAGGGCGGCGCGCACGCTTTCGACCGAAACCTCGAGCACGCCGGGATCGGTCAGGCAAAGCTGGAACCGCTGATACAAATGCTGCCTTTTGCCTTCCGAAAGCGCGTAATATTCGGGATGGTCCGCGTAGTGAACTTCGGGGGGGACCATGCGCTCGAACGAGTGGACATACCACGCGTAGGATAAATTCCCGCCGTGTTTTTCTTTTATGCGGTGGTGCGCTCCGTTAAGGCGGCATTTTACCGCGAAGCGCGTGTATTTGGTGAGGTCGGCATAGTTGTGTTCACGGTATTCGAGCGCCGGGATCTGCCTGATGTCAAGATCGGGGATCGTAAGGTCGGGCCGGACCGGTATTTTTTCGGACAAAGCCGTGAAAAAACGGCATCCGAGCTGTTCCAGGAATTCGTATACACCGTAGATGACCCCGCGTTTACCCCCGTTTATGTGAAGGCCCGTGCTGTCCGTCAGGACGGTCAGCCCGTCTTCGCCGAGGGAGGAATCCGGCCGGTCGCCTATAAATATCGCGGGCCGGGTGCTCTCCTGCGTGATTTCGAAGGATGCCGCCGTGATCATTCCGAGGTAATACCTCAGTTCGGAAGCCGCGTATCTCTGCTGTTCGGAGGCGTCGGAAGGCAGTATGATCCTGACCGGCGCTTTTCCGCCGCCTGCTATCGTGTGCTGCATTTTTGCTCCTTTCGGCCGATGACCGGCATTCGGTTGATTTTCCCGCCGTATACGGCGGTATGCGTGCCGCGTGTACCGGTTTGTCCGCAAATCCTGCCGTCCGGGCGCCGGAAGACAGAGTTTGGCTGCGTTATTTTATATCCCGCTCCGCGAGGATCTTCACGGTCTGCGCGGTCACCGCGTTGATAGCCCTGACGCGCGCGAATTTTTTGTCGTTCGACTCGACGACGATCCAGGGCGCATGTCGTCCACCGCTTTTTCGTACAGGTCCCATTTGCTGCGGTTGCGCCAGTCCTCCTCCGTGATCTTCCATTTTTTCTCTTCGCTGTTCTGCCGGTCGTTGAACCGTACGAGCTGTTCGTCCCGGTCGATGTGCAGCCACAGTTTGACGATGACCGCGCCCCATGCGGAAAGGTCCGATTCGAAATGGTTGATCTCGTCAAAGGCGCGTTTCCACTGCTCCTCCGTGCAGAAATTCTCAATGCGCTCCACCATCACGCGTCCGTACCAGGAACGGTCGTAGATGGCGATGTGCCCGTTTTTGGGCAGGGAATTCCAGAACCTCCACAAATAGTGGCGGTACAGTTCGGGCGGGGTCGGGGCGGCGACCGGTATCACCTCGTATCCGCGAGGGTCCAGTCCGTCGGTCAGCCGCTTGATATTGCCGCCCTTGCCCGCGGCGTCCCAGCCTTCGTAAACGACGATCAGAGGGATCCTGTGCCGGTACAGGGTGTTGTGCAGTTCGAAAAGACGCGCCTGGGCGTCTTTAAGCGCGGTTTTATACGTGTCCCCGTCAAGGCTGACCGAAAGGTCGTAGGAACCGAGCGGTCTGACCGGAAGCGTTTTTATGCGTTCGTCGGTCCGGACGAACGGGGGGGCTGCGGGCTTAATGCGTCCGAGCGCTTCGGAAAGGGCTTTCGCGACATGCGAACAGACTTCGAACGAAGCCCTTTTTTTGCTTTTCGCATCGACCTGGATCCAGGGGGCGTATTCTTTGTCCGTGCGGAAGATCATGTCGAGGAACGCGCGGCTGTATTCGGCATACATGCGGTGGTGCCGCCAGTCGTCTGCCGTCACCCGCCAGCTTGTCGCCGGATTGGCTTCAAGCTCTTCGAACCGCTTTTTCTGCTCTTTTTTGGAGATGTGCAGAAAGAATTTGATCAGCACATAGCCGTCGTCGGCAAGCTGCCGTTCAAGATCGTTGATCTCGTCGAACCGCCGTCCGACTTCTTTGTCGGATATCCCGTCCTCGACCGCGGAAATCGAAACATCGCGGTACCACGAGCGGTCGAAGACCGACATGCGTCCGTATTCCGGGATCTTCGTCCAGAAACGGCGCATCGGCGGAAAGCGGAGTTCATCGCCCGAAGGCATGCCCGTCGTGTAGACTTTGAATCCGCGCGGGTCGAGTTCGGCGATAAGCTTTCCTATAATCGAACCCTTGCCGGACGCGCCCCATCCTTCAAACAGGATGATCACCGGTATTTTGGCTTCCTTGATCTGCTGCTGGAGTACGGCAAGCTTTTTCTGTGCTTCCTCCGTCAATTGTTTTATGTCCGGTTCGCCGTCGTTCATATTGCGCAGCCCTTCCTCTCTGCCGGAGGTCCGGCACAGCCCGATAAAAAATCACGGGTTTATTTTAGCGAGTTCACTCATGATCGTCTCAAAGTAGATGCGGTGTCCTTCTTCGTTCACATGCCAGAAATCGGTGAATTTATCCGTGCCGATCCGCGTATGGGCGTCGGCGGCGGCGCAGCCGGCTTTTTCGGCCGCGCGCCGGCTTTCGGCAATGTATTCCCCGTAATCGGTTTCGTTATAGGGCAGCGCGGTTTCGCCCCCGATGGGGGAGACGGTCGTCAGTATGGCCTTTGCCTGCGGACAGCCGGTCAGAATGCGCACGAGATTGCGGTTCACGTCGCGAAGCGGGAGCTTATTCAGCCAGTCGTTGATGCTGTGGGCTTCGGCGACGATCACGGAAGGATCGAAGCGCCTGACATAACTTTCATAGAACTGTTCGAGATAGCGGGCGGTCGTACAGCTTCCCACCCCCGAATTGATCACCGCGCAGC
>CAZVPD010000166.1:0-7851 GCA_964628455.1 uncultured Lachnospiraceae bacterium | reverse complement strand
AATCTGGTGCTTATATTTTATTTTTTTTGGGACATTTTCAATTATGCTTGACAGAAATATAACCCGAAAACCGCAGAATACTTGAATTCGGTGCTGTTGTATGGTATACTTACTGCAATTATATCCATGTTCTGTTTTATTTTTTTCCGGCTCTGGCGGATAAGATCGTTTCGGAGCAGATCAGTCCGTAAAACATTTTCCGAATTCATATGAATCGAACGAACAAAACAAAGGAGATACTCCATGAGAGTTGTATTTTTCGATATCGATACCCTTCGCCCCGACCATCTCGGATGCTACGGATATAAAAGAAACACATCTCCGAATATTGATTCCATAGCATCTGAAGGCGTGCGTTTTGACCGATATTACTGTCCCAACGCACCCTGTCTGCCTTCACGGGCTTCTTTGATCACGGGCCAGTTCGGCATACGAACGGGAGTGGTCGGCCACGGGGGAACGGCAGCGGATCTGAGACCTCAGGGTGCGTCCCGCGGATTTTCCGATTTATACAGCGAAAACAGTCTGTTTATGCATTTCCGGCGCGCCGGCTGCCGCACGGCATCCGTCTCGACGTTTGCCGAACGTCATTCATCCTGGTGGTTCAATTCGGGATTCAGCGAAGTATACAATGTCGGCGGCCGCGGCAATGAGACAGCGGCGGAAGTCACCCCCGTCGTCCTGGACTGGCTGGACCGCAACGGTTCTCGGAAGGACTGGGTGCTGCATATACAATACTGGGATCCGCATACTCCGTACCGTACCCCCGATGACTACGGATCGCCGTACCGGGATGAACCTCTTTCCGACGACTGGATTACGGATGATCTTTTTCGCGAACATCTCCTGCATGTCGGTCCGCACGGAGCGAATGAGATCGGAATGTGGACAGATCATTCATCCGCTTTGTTTCCCCGTCATCCGGGCAAACTCGAAACACTGAAGGATGTGAAGCGTTTTATCGATAATTATGACTGCGGCATCAAATATACGGATGATCATGTAGGAGCGGTGCTCAATAAACTGCATTCTCTCGGCATATATGACGATACATCCTTTATCATAACTTCCGACCACGGTGAAAACATGGGTGAACTCGGCATATATGCTGAACACGGAACCGCCGATGAAACAACCTGCCGCATTCCCATGATTATTAAGTGGAAAGGCGGCATATCCGGTAAAACCGACTCCGGATTTCATACAAATGCCGACTTATGCCCCACAGTCCGCGATCTCGTCGGTGGTCATACCGTCGGCAAATATGAGTATGACGGCGTCAGTTTTGCCAAGACGCTGACCGAGGGCACAGATTGTTCTCAAAACAGCGTTGTTCTGACACAGTGCGCCCACGTTTGCCAGCGCAGCGCCCGATTCGGCGATTATCTCTATATCCGAACGGTTCACGGAGGTTATCATCTTTTCCCGCGGGAAATGCTGTTCAACATAAAAGAAGACCCTCATGAAACAAAAAATATCGCAAATGAGCAGCCCGGCTTTTGCTCTGCCGGAGCAAGAATAATACTGGACTGGGAAAACGCGATGATGACACGGTCCGGATACGAAACCGATCCCCTGTGGACGGTCATGCGGCAGGGCGGGCCCGAGCACTGCCGCGGTCAGCTCGAAGCCTATCTGAAACGATTAAAAAATACTCCGCGTGAATACGGCATCGAATTATTGAAAAAACAGTATTTCAGAGACCTGAACTGAATTCAGGTTCCATAAAAACACCTCTGTGTCCGCGGATTCGTCCGGCACAGAGGTGTTTTTTTATCCTGCTTTTTTAAGCAATTCCGGGAGCTGATATCCGGTCATGTTTGCCGCGTCTTCATCATCGTATAGCCAGCTTTCGATTTTACCGCGGGGAAGCACAAGCGGCATGCGGTCATGAACGGTTTTTACGGAATTGTTGGCGTCGGCGGTTAGGATGACAAATTCCGGAAATTCGCCTGCCCTGCGCCATAAACCCGCCATGTAAAGCATTTTTGTTTCGGGCAGATTAAATAAATATTTCTTTTTTTGGCTGTCCCACTCATAAAAACCGGTTGACGGGACCACACAGCGGCGGCTGTAAAACGAATCTCTGAATAAAGGCTTTTCCGCGGCTGTTTCACGCCGCGCGTTGATGATCATCCGTCCCCCGACCGGGTATCCCCAGTCGGAAAGGATGATATTCATCCCGCCGCTGTTACCGCGTATCATCAGGGGTACACGGTCCGAAGGAAATATCTCCCCTGTTTTATAGTCAAGTCCGGCTTTTCCTTTTCCGCCCGCTTCTATAACGCGCAGTATTTCCAGAAGTTCACGTTCGTCCGCATCGGTATAAATCGTATAGCGACCGCACATGATCTCACCTGCTTTCGCTCAGTTTGCATAAAACCCTGCCTTTGCAGAAAATGCTGTCATTTTTACCGAGCGGAATATCCTCATATTTTGCATTTAAAGAAACAAGACGGGTTTTTTCGTATTTTTTGATAAAAACTTCGCCGTTGATCAGAAATATACCTATTTCACCTGCGTTTACAACGGGCTGTATCTTAACGCAGACCCGCTCACCGTCATAAAACATCGGTTCCATACTGTCTCCGCTGACAGGGATCACATAATCCGCATTTTCCGTATCGGGGTTGAGCGGAATGCGTATCGTTTCATTTTTAACGTCTTCGAGATAAAGCCCCGCACCGGCTGATGCCGCGTAGTCATAATAAGGGATCTTGCGTGTTTTTTTTCGGTCTGTCGACTTTATCTGCAGTATCCGTTCTTTTTCCTTGACTATGACCATGTCGACCATTCCCCTGCCGTGTTCGTCAAGAAAACGATAGTTTTTGATCAGTTCATATTCATCGGCATTGACCGATTCCTCTCCTTCCGGAACAGCTCCGTAATATCCAAGCAGATATGCAGCCGATACATTTAATATTTTGCATAATTTTACAATATTATCCGTGTCCGGCCGTGCAACATCATTTTCCCAGTTGCTGATAATCCGGCCTGAGGTCAGTTCAAGTTTATCCGCCAGCTGACTCTGATACATTCCCGTATGTTCGCGTGCCGCGCGTATACGGCCGCCTATAGTAAGAATATCCGGCATATTGTTCATCCTTTCAGTCATCGTCTGTGAATTTTCCTATAATATAAAATAATTATATACCATTATTATCGGAATGTCAAGAGAAATATGCAAAAATATTTCCGTTAACGCTTGACATTCCTAATATATCGGATTATAATAATTATGCGCTTATAATATAGGAGGTCTGTTTATGCCGGATCATAACCGCAGCCGAATCATTCTGCATTGCGACTTGAATTCATACTTTGCTTCCGTAGAAACACTCGAAGCACCGGATCTGCAAAACCTTCCCGTGGCTGTCTGCGGAAGCGTTGAGGCGCGCCACGGTATTGTCCTCGCCCGTTCCGAAACCGCAAAAAAATACGGAGTCCGCACCGCCGAAGCGGTCTGGCAGGCGAAAAAAAAATGCCCGGAGCTTGTGATCATAGAACCGCATTACGATAAATATGTTCGGTATTCCAAACTGGTCAGGGATATCTATCTTCAATATACCGACAGGGTCGAAAGTTTCGGCATTGATGAAGCATGGCTTGATATAACCGGCAGCTGCATTCTGTTCGGCAGAGGCGAAAAAATCGCTTACGAGATCAAGGAGCGGATCAAACGCGAAATAGGCCTCACCGTATCCGTCGGAGTTTCTTTCTGTAAGATTTTTTCGAAAATGGGCAGCGATCTCAAAAAGCCCGATGCGGTCACCTGTATTCCCGAAGATAAATTCCGTGAAATCGTCTGGAATCTTCCGGCGTCATCGATGCTCGGAGTCGGACGTGCCACAGGACGAAAACTTTCGGGCTACGGCATCCACACAATCGGGCAGATAGCGGCCTATCCCATTGATTTTTTCGAACGGTTATTCGGTGTGACCGGCAAAATCATGTGGGCTTACGCCTGCGGCATCGACAACTCGGAAGTTATGAGGTATACGGAAAGTATGCCTATGAAAAGCATCGGGCACGGGAATACCGCGGTTTCCGATTTGACGAATGATGAGGAAGTACAGCTGATGTTATACGAATTGTCACAGGATGTCGCCAGACGGCTCAGGGAATACAAACTGCAGGCCAGAAGGCTTCAGATCGGAATACGTGACTGCGAAATGGGATTCCGTGAATTTCAGACAACACTGGCTTTGCCGACGCAGAGCTACACGGAAATCGCCCGTGCAGCCTCGGAACTGTTCCGGCAGAATTACAGATGGCAAAAAAATGTCCGGGCTCTGACCGTTCGCGCCATCAATCTCGAACCGGAAACGGTTCCGTATCAGGTGGATATTTTTACCGACTTCAGCCGGCGTGAGCGCATGGATTCGCTGGAACGTGCGGTTCTGGGTGTACGTTCACGTTACGGACGGAATTCCATCGATTCCGCTGCCCTTCTGCATCATCCAAAGATACCGGCGGAAAGCTCATTTGAATATAATTCGTCGGGGACACCGGAATATTGACGGATACTGTTGATATTTTGTGCATAATATGGTATAGTGGTAAAACTGCATGAACGGATGATTTAGATTATATTATGATTTTTTTGTTTCTGACTGTGTGCGTCGCCGGTGGTTTGGTACAAGCGGTCTCCGGATTCGGTTTCGTCCTGCTGGTGATGATGTTTTTTCCCTATATCCTGCCTGCATTTGCCTCAGGCGTCGCGGTCTGCGGGATTCTGTCTGTCCTGAGCAGCGGTTATCTTTCCTGCCGGATGAGAAAATTCATCAAATGGAAGCTTATTTTGATTCCCGTTTCCGCATATATCCTGATAAATTCATTCGTGATCTCGTTTGCGTCCGAACAGTCCGATCCTGTTTTGAAAAAACTTCTCGCCGCAGTCCTGATTCTGCTCAGTTTTTATTTTATACTCACCGGAGGTAAAATCAAATTCCGTCCGGCATGGTATAACGGTCTGTTATTCGGTGCCCTCAGCGGTGTTCTGGGCGGTTTGTTTTCGGTCAGCGGTCCTCCGATCGTATTGTATATGCTGGCGTCCGGCGAAGACAATGATTCATATATGGCAAACCTTCAGATGTATTTTACGATTACCAGTCTTTATTCGACACTTTTGCGGTTTTTCCACGGTACGATCGATGTCTCCGTCCTTTTATTTTCCGGTATCGGATTTATTGCGGTGCTTGCCGGGCTTTATCTCGGACATAAATTATTTAACCGTCTCAATCCGGTGATGCTGCGCCGGATCATTTACATTTTAATGCTGATCAGCGGAATCGTCATGTTATTTTGAAAGGATTTTTCTAATGAACAGATGGAATATAAACGGCCATTCGATCGAGTGGAAAGTCGAACCGGGAGATAAACATACGGATGATATCGAAATGTCCGGACTCGGTATTTCCTATATCGTAAAATACGGGATCTCCGCAGACGGCGCTTTTGTCCTTGAGCGTTATTGCGTATGGCCGTCACTGCGCACTATTCCCAATAATACGCATGCTTCCTATCAGACGCCGATATTTTCGGATAAAATTCCCGTTTTAAAGATCGACGGCCTGAAAGTTCTCGAAATGCCCCGGAAATTCACACTCGACGGTACACTCGGGATCGCCGGTATCTCATCGGACGGAAAAGCCGTCATCCGCAGGACCTGTTTTCCCTCAGCCGTTCAAAGAGCAGCGCATGAACTGATCGAAGTCGAAAACGTTTCAGGTAACGCAATCAGAGTAGAATTGTCGGGAACAGCCTGCACCCTCAATTCCTGCGGGCGCGGGACCAAAGGTGTTTATCTTGCCGAAATAATCAGGGGCGGTCCCGAAAGTATTCTGATCGAAGAGGGCTGCAAGGCTGTTTTTGCCCTTACGTTTTCCGCACGTATTGCAGACGAGAAAAAAATCGATCCTTTTTCTCCGGAAGCGTCAGCCGGCGGTGTTTATGAACATCTCCTTCTGCGTTATCGCCGTGTCGCCGCCTTAACCATGCCCATGTCGCTGGATACCGGCAACGAAAACGTCGATACCTTATTCCGTTTTGCCAAATTAAGGGCCGGTGAGAGTATTTTTCAGACAAAATGCGGTCTGCTGCACAGTCCCGGCGGTAAATCCTATTATGCAGCCACCTGGTGCAACGACGAAGTTGAATATTCGGGCCCCTGGTTTGCCTTTACCGGCGACGATATCTCCTGTGCGGCAGCTCTCAATGCGTATAAACAATATATTCCTTTTATGAGCGATCAGTATATATCCATTCCGTCTTCCGTTATTGCGGAAGGCGATGATATCTGGGAAAAGGACCGCGGTGACGAAGCCATGTATGCTTACGGCGCCAGTCTTTTTGCCCTGATACGGGGAGACCGCAAAACAGCCGAATTGCTTTTCCCGGCCGTACTCTGGTGTATCGAATACTGTCTGCGAAGAAAAAACGAATCGGGAGTCATCCTAAGCGAAACAGATGAACTCGAAGGGCGTTTCCCTTCGGGCGATGCCAATCTGTCAACCTCGTCCCTGTGTTACGGGGGTATGAGATTTGCCTCTTTTCTGGCAAATGACCTCGGGAAAACAGACACTGCGCAAAAATTAAACATAGAAGCCGATCTGCTTGAAAAAGCCGTCGAATCGTATTTCGGCGCCGAACTGCACGGCTTTCATACCTATCGCTATTATGAAGGAAACACGAAGCTTCGTTCCTGGATATGCCTGCCGCTGTGCATGGGGATAAACAAGAGGCTTTCCGGAACGATTGAAGCTCTGACTTCTCCGTATTTATGGACGAAAGACGGCCTTCTGACTGAAGAAGAGTCAAAAACAGTATGGGACCGCTCCACCCTTTACGGATTTAAAGGTGCCTTCCTTGCGGGTGCCGGGCCGAAAACAGCGGAATATTTTAATGCTTATACGGAAACCCGGTTGCTTGGAGACCGTGTTCCCTATCCTGTCGAAGCCTGGCCGGAAGGTGATAAACGGCATCTCAGCGCCGAAAGCGCCCTTTATTGCCGTATCGTCACAGACGGTTTGCTGGGTATTTCGCCCAGAGGTCTTCACAGTTTTTCCATGACTCCCAGACTGCCTGCCGCATTCGACCATCTGTATCTCCGCGATATACGCGCGTTCGGATCCGTTTTCGATATCGAAGTCACATCCGGCGGGTGCCGTGTTTTATCGCGGGGAAAAGAAATAGCCTCCGTATCTCTGGATACGGAAGCTCTGATTTCCTTCGATTCACTTTAAAGAACCGTTTCGATCCTGTAGTCTTTGTTTCCCAGACCTGCTTTTTCGAGCGCATCTATCTGATCATACGGATTTTTACCGTGCAGCTGTTCGAAAAGATGCCCGTTTCCCGACAGTTCGTAATTCTCGGGTACGCCTTCGGGTATAAGGTTTTCGGCTTTGATCAGATCGAGCGTTGCTGTTTCCACCGCCACGATATTATCGCCGGCGATGATCCCGATGTCCGGAACAAGGGACGGAGTGGTCATTCCCCAGCAGTCGCAAAGCGCGGTGATCGATATGAGCATATTGATATAAAATATGTTTTCGGGTCCGAACAAATCGGCAACCTCTTTTGTTACGATCGCCATTCCCTGCTGAAAATCATGGTAATCATGCGAATCGAGTACCAGCGCTTCGGTCGGGCATACCATCACACAATGCTGGCAAAGGGTGCAGTTATGAAAGAACACGTTGTATTGGCCCTGATTTTCAGGTTCCGAAAAGCTGTTGGCGTCATGGTTGCAGGCAACGATGCATTGACCGCAGTGAATGCATTTATCCTCGTCCCAAAGGATCCCGCCTTCAAGCGAATGGAGTTCCTGACGCGTTCTGTCGGTGACACAGC
>CAZVPD010000165.1:0-7853 GCA_964628455.1 uncultured Lachnospiraceae bacterium | reverse complement strand
CGATGAGCTACTCTTTTTTTCTTTCCGGGGGGGCAGTTAGCTTTACAATCGGCCTGATATGAATTTTTTTATAAAACTTCCATTTGAATATTGCTATTTTATCAGATATATTATATAATTATATAATATATCTGATTTTCAAAGGAGTCATTCTGATATGACACGTATTAAAATCGCGGATTTATACAAATCGCCCGAAAAATATGACGGCCGGGAAATAACCGCAGCCGGATGGTGCCGTTCGCTTCGGGCAAGCAATGCTTTCGGATTCATCATTCTGAATGACGGCAGTTCATTCGACAACCTTCAGGTGGTCATCGAAAACAATCTGATCGATAATTACAGCGAGATAACCGCTCAGAATATCGGAACATCGTTAACCGTTACGGGAACTTTTCACCTGACTCCGGATGCAAAACAGCCGTTTGAGATGAAAGCATCGGCAGTGACGGTTGAAGGAACCTCCTCCCCGGAGTACCCCCTTCAAAACAAAAAACACTCGATGGAGTTTCTTCGTTCGATCGCCCACCTCCGCCCGAGGGCAAACACTTTCAACGCCGTTTTCCGCGTCCGTTCGCAGGCGGCTTTTGCCATCCATAAATTCTTCAATGAACGGGGCTTTGTTTATGTGCACACTCCTATCATAACAGGCAGCGACTGTGAAGGAGCGGGCGAAATGTTCCGCGTCACCACGCTGGATATGGACAATCCTCCCCGTACTCAGGACGGAAAAATCGATTTTTCACAGGATTTCTTCGGAAAAAGCGCCAATTTAACGGTATCCGGCCAGTTAAACGTCGAATGTTACGCCATGGCCTTCGGTTCGGTGTATACATTCGGGCCAACATTCCGCGCCGAAAATTCCAATACACCGCGCCATGCAGCGGAATTCTGGATGATGGAACCCGAAATCGCATTTGCTGATCTGGCGGATGACATGGATCTGGCGGAAGACATGCTCAAATTCATCATCGGATATCTTATGGATACATGTCCTTCCGAACTCGAATTTTTCAATAAATATATAGATGCCACGCTCCTGTCGCGCTTTGAAAATATTATAAAAAGCAGCTTTGTCCGCATAACTTACACAGAAGCGGTAAAACTGCTCACGGAAAGCGGCCGGGCATTCGAGTATCCGGTAAAATGGGGCATGGACCTGCAGACAGAACATGAACGCTATATTACGGAAGAAGTTTACGGCCGTCCGGTTTTTGTAACCGACTGGCCCCGTGAAATAAAAGCGTTCTATATGCGTCTGAACGACGACGGCAAAACAGTCGCCGCTATGGACCTTCTTGTCCCGGGTGTCGGAGAACTGATCGGCGGTTCGCAGCGCGAGGAAAGACCGGATATCCTTACGGAAAACCTGAAGAGATTCGGTCTGAATGAAGAGGATTACTGGTGGTACCTCGAACTGCGCAAATACGGCGGGACCAAACACGCCGGATTCGGTCTCGGATTCGAACGTCTGGTCATGTATGCAACCGGGATAACCAACATACGCGACGTCGAAGCTTTTCCGAGGACGACAGGCAGCGCCGAATTCTGATAAAAGCCCTTTCCGAAACAGCTTATCCTATCCGACAGTCCCGTCAACAACACAATCATATATAAGGAGTCGTTTCCAACTATGACATACGCACAAATGCCGCAGCATCTGCTGAAAGAGGAGCTGGTCTCTCTCCGCAGTCAATACAGCAAATATAAAGATAAGAAACTGGTCCTTGACATGTCGCGCGGTAAACCCGGTGCGGATCAGCTCGTTCTGACACAGGATATGCTCGGAGTCATATCATCGGCCGATGACTGTATAACCGAGAACGGCTTCGATTGCCGGAACTACGGATTGCTGGACGGCATACCGGAAGCAAAAAGGATATTTTCCGGGATCCTCGATGTTCCCGCAAAAAACATCATCGTCGGAGGCAACTCCAGTCTTAACCTGATGTATGATGAAATCACGCGCGCGATGCTTTACGGGACCTGCGACAGCGATCAGCCCTGGAGCCGGTATAAAGGAGTGAAATTTATCTGTCCCGTTCCCGGTTATGACCGTCATTTCGCCATCTGCGAGACCCTGGGCATTAAAATGATCAATGTCCCTATGACCGAAACGGGTCCGGATATGGATGCCGTCGATGCCCTTGCCGCGCAGGATGATACGGTTAAAGGTATCTGGTGTGTGCCGAAATATTCCAATCCCGACGGAATCATCTATTCCGACGAAACTGTACGGCGTTTTGCCTCTTTGAAACCCAAAGCCCGTGACTTCCGGATATTCTGGGACAACGCGTATATCGTTCACGGTTTCAGCGGCGAATCGGCGGAACAACCGAACCTGTTTACGGAAGCGAAAAAATACGGCAACGACAATCTTCCCCTTATCTTTACATCAACATCCAAAATTTCTTTTCCCGGTTCCGGGCTGGCCGTCCTGGCGGCAAGCGACGCGAATATCGCACAGACAAAAAAAATTCTCTCTATAATGACCATAGGATACGATAAACTGAATCAGATGCGCCATGTCAAATATTTCGGTTCTGCCGAACGTATCAGAGATCATATGAAACGGCACGCCGAAATCATACGTCCGAAATTCGATGTGGTGCTGAATGCATTCGAAAAGCTGCGTCCTCTGGGAATAGCCCGGTGGAACCGTCCCGAAGGCGGTTATTTTATCAGCCTTGACCTGCTTGACGGGTGTGCAAGCCGCGTTTATTCATTGGCGAAAGAAGCCGGCGTTACATTGACTCCGGCGGGCGCGACGTTCCCTTACGGAATTGATCCGTGCGACCGCAATCTGAGAATAGCGCCCACTTATCCTTCAAACGCAGACCTGCAGGCAGCCGTTGAAGTGCTGTGCCTGTGCATCAGGATCATCTCTGCCGAAAAAACACTCGGTCTGTCCGGAATGTCAGCCGATTCCGCATCATGAACAGCGACGAAACGGATAATCAGACGGACAAAACAACGGATATTCCCGTAAGTCCGCCGATTATTCCCGAAGATGAAAACACATCTCCGGACGGGGCAGGCGAATCCGGCGAACAGGAATCAGATGCATCTTCCGTGAGCAGCCGTAAGTCCGGATCTCCGGAAAGGGAAGCGAAAAACAGTACCGGACCTGCCGGCGGGAAAGCGGCGAAAAATACCGAACTTTTCGCTTCAGATAAAAAGAAAAGCAAAGATCTGCATGGTGCCGTGCAGATAATACTGGGCCTTGCCGTCGGCGCCGGTGCCGGATATCTGTTCTATCGGGTGGCTCCCGCATCCCTTATGCCGTTTGATTTTATTTTTTTCCTGATTTTTCTCATTACATCGCTTTTTATAACCCTGAATGTTTATAATATCGGAAGGCTGATCGTCGGACGGCTTTGCGGAGGACAATTCATAAGTTTTCAATTTATATGCCTGCGTTTTTACAAAGCCGGGGGTGCAGTGCGCCGCCGGCTTGTGCTGTTCCGTTTTTTCGGCGGGGAGTGTTCTCTGCTGCCGCCTGCCGACAAGCCGTATCATGTCAATCATTATTTGGCTTTTTACGCCGGGGGGATCGCCGCCTGTACTGCCGTCGGATGCATCTGTGCCGCGGCAGCGGCTTTCCTGCAGCGGGCAATACCGGGTCATCTGTTTTATTCGGGAAACCCCGTATCTCTGCCCGTTTTTTTATGGATAAATACCGGTTTATCTTTTTTATTTGTCTTGTTTTGCCTGCTTCCGTTTTTCCGGGGCGATACTCCTTCCGACGGAGTTATACTTTTTGCTCTCCTCAAAAAAAATCCGGCTGCTCCCCAGCTGATTATACTTCATACCCTGACGACTCAGCTCTCAGCCGGTATCCGTCCTTCGGATATGAAAATCCCCGGGATATCCCCTGTCATGACGGTAAAAAGAAGGCGCGGCAGCATTTCCGTGTCTGTAAAAAAGGCAGCCGCATATCTGCTTAAAATTCCGAAAAGAATAAAAGTATTTTTTACCGGAATATACGGCTTCGTCCTGATGAAGGAGGACCGCGAAAAAAAAGCCTGCGCCGGAAACGAAGCGGTCACCGACGACACAGCCGCACTTTCGGCGGCCGAGATATCCGAAATGACCGGCCGGGAAGAAATAAAAACTCCGACCGAGGAAACTGCCGGATCCGCTGCTGCCGATGAATCGGCTGCAGGACCCGATGATTCCGATAAGCCTGTTACCGATCAGTCCTCTCCCGAGGCACCTGCTTCCGATGAGCCCTCTCCCGAAACGCCTGCTTCCGATGAACCCGCTTCCGAGGCACCTGCTGCAGGCTCTATTGCCGCGGAAAACGAGAATGCGGGTGAAGACGGGACTTCCGGTATAAACGGCAGACCGGTCAAAAAACAAAAGCGAATAAAGCACACGCTGAATGCGGGAATTTTGATTTATAAAATAAAGCTGCTGTTCTTTCCCCGTAAAATAAACAGCAGAGAGATTGTAATCGAACTGTTTCCTAAACCCGATGAAAACGGCCGTCTTTCCCTCTGCGCGCTGCTGCTGGAACTGTATGCTTATTACTTCGCCCTCGACAATGCCGACCATCAGGGCATGCGTACACATCTGATGGTCATAAAAGATCATATCACGCGTCTTCCCGCGCAGATACGTCAGAGAGTCTGCCGTGAACTGTGTTTTTATTATTCGATCGATAAGAATGCAGTTTCTGCCGCCTATTATCTGGAAATGGCCGAAAACGGTCCGGAACAAAAAAAGAAACCGGACAGCATGCGAATGCGGGCATACTATGAAATGTATATAAACCGACGTTACAGAACAGCGTTTGCGGTATGCCGGGCAGCGCTGGAAACGATTCCCCCCGACGCGCCAAACGGGCTGACCGTCATGAACGCCGAACTTATAAAAGCGCTTGTCAGCCTTTTACATCAGAAGAATCTCCTGAATAAAAGCGAATAAAATAAGCAGGATATGATCCAAACCGATTTAAACGTTTGCGTCATATCCTGTTTTTCTTGCACTTACAATTCTCTGAAATTCTTCACCCGGTGGAATGTCGAATAATTTGCGTCATGGAAATTGCGGGCTCCGTTTAGGGCTGTCCTGCAGAGATATATCAGGTCATTTCCGTCAAAGCAAAAAGAAACATACTGGAAACCGGTCATTTTCGGGTCACTGTCACGGTAATCCAGCAGATCACAGTTCAGTGTCCAGCCGAATAAGTCGGAAGACGAAACAAGCGACAAAACATTCCGGGCCCCGGCATGTTCCGTATTCAGTATACGCGAACACACAGACCAATATTTACCGGATGCGGTATCATAGACGATATCAAACTTGGATAAATTGCCCGGAAAATCGATGACCCTGTCAAAAGAAAGCCGTTTTTCGGGTTCAGACAGATCGGCTGACAATACCATCGCTCTGCCATAGGAGGGTTCACATCCGTTGGTCTGATACCTCAGGATATTATAAATCCTGCCGTCGGGCGAAACCGCTATGTTTCCTTCGATGCAGCCTGCGCTTTTACCCTTTACGGCACCCTGCCAGTCCGGATTGTAGGGCAGCGGTTCCGCAAGGGTCCAGTTTGAGGGATCCAGAAGGTCGGCATCCGAACGGCAGGACAGCATGGTCATTGCATGCGTACCGACCGCCCATGCTCCGTATTCCGCGCTTGTCGCAAGCCGTCCGGCATGTTCGATAACAGGCATGGGCGCACGATGAAATCCGCTTTCATGCGGCGAGCAGCTTCCGCGTGCGATAACGGAAGGCATACAGAAAGAATTTTCGCCGTCATAGCGCCCGATGAGGATATCACCGTATTCGGTGGACATGGCGAGCATATAAACTTTGCCCCGGTGCAGGAACAGTTTCCCCCAGAAACAGGGGAACAGATCGCAGACATAATACCACGACTTCCCGTCGTCATCGGACCTGTATACAAAAGAAAGGTTCTGAGGGGCTCCCCCGCTGTATACATCCATGGAAGATAAAAGATATCCGTCCGGATGTTTTATGAGAGAAGGGCTGCAGATCGAACGGCCGGAAAAACCGAATGCGCTGTCGTCCGGGTGGAGATAGTTGACAACCGTGCCCGGAACATATCCTGTCCTGGCAAGCCTGACCCGGCTGCGTTCTTCTCCGCAGGTCACATAAAATTCATAATCACACCCGGGCTCCAGTCCGGTGAGTCTGACCGTTTCGCTTTCTGCCGAAAGCGAACTGAAAACCGGGTCCGATCTTCTCTTGTAACAGACCGTGTATCCGTCCTTTTTTGCGCCTGTGATCTTCATCCAGTCGAATGAGACGGATGTTACCGACGGTGATATACGGCATATATGAATCTCATACGGCCGGGTCAGCCTGCAGACATCCTCAATGGGACGAACATAGGGTCGGAAAGACCAGGAAGCAATACCTTTCATTTTTTCCCATCCCGCTCTGCGGATATTTATTTGCCGAATGCGGCCTGTGACTGATTCGGGCTCGAACGTTTTGCCATATACGGAAGCCTGCGTTCGATGGCCGCCCTCGATATTTCGATATCCTCGCGGACTTCGGCTTCCGTAAAGCAGCCTACGGTAACCATATCACAGTCACGCAGCGTATTCCATACAAAGTTAAACCCGACAAAAGGCGTGACGCGTCCGGCAGCCATGGGTTTTATCGTCATAACGGGTTTCTTCGCGTTGTGTATGATCCGTGCCACCGACTCCACTTCAATCTGCATCAGGAATCCGGCGCAGTTATAGAGCTGGATATAGGTCTCGACATCATAATGGTTATTGTCGCTGTAAACGATCAGTTCGGGCATATGAGCCGAAAGTCCCGGAACCATTCCGGCGTCACGTATCATTTTTGTATAGTCGTCAAGGCGGTCGATGGTTCCCTTTAGTTTAGAAACAAGCTGTTCTGCGCTTGAATGATGAAGAAAACAGAATTCACACCCCAGTTCGGCGCTTTTTTTAATCACGGCATTGGCCTCGGCGCGCGCTTCTTTCGAATCGGCGACGTTCATGGTAGGCGTGTCGATCAGATGCATTTGAACGCCTGTTTTATCCATAGCCCTCATGGCTGCCTCTGCGATCACCGGCTGACGGGAAAATACGCCCATCATAGTATCCACACCGTTTTCTATGAATGCCGTCAGCATCGGGACAAGCGTTTCCGAGGTACTATGGCGTTCGAGAATCATTTTATCGGCAGCCGCTCCCGTGTGACTGTAACCCAGCATCCAGTTGGTGCCGATGATCATGCGCGACAATGATATGCCGCCGACTTCGGTGCGCGGAAATAAATCTGACATAACGGTAACTCCTTAACAGTCCTGTATTTTTTTATCTTTTATCTATATATAATGTATATATATTCCCGTCTCAAAGATACGATATCATTTTAGCATGATTCATACAAGCCGTCAACCGTTATTTCAGATATAAATCATATCTTTTTGTTTATATTTATTTTACGCGCGATTTTTTTAAATCCGCATGTTTTGCACCCGTCCGCAGTTTACTTTATTTGTTCTTTATGATATATTGTCTATAAAATAATCTGTTAGGAGACTTTATGAAAAAATTGTATGTTTTGACGCCCGATTCGATAGGAGTTGTCTCTCCCGAAATCTACGGACATTTTACCGAACACATCGGGGGTGTTTTTTACGACGGCATCTGGGTGGGCGAAGACTCACCGATACCGAACATACGGGGATTGCGGCTTGAACTGATCGAATGTTTCCGTAAAATCCGTCCTTCCGTGGTACGCTGGCCGGGCGGCTGTTTCGCGGAAACATATAACTGGAGGGACGGCATCGGTGAACGTTCCAAGCGTCCCGTCCGAATCAACTGGTGGCAGCGAAGTGACGGAAGATACGAAGCGAA
>CAZVPD010000164.1:0-7882 GCA_964628455.1 uncultured Lachnospiraceae bacterium | reverse complement strand
AGACCGCTTCGTGCCATCCGGCGAGAAGAGCTTCACGTTTTGCGCCTGCCATAGAAGGCCTGAACACGTCGGGGGCATCGGGTTCCGAAACGGCATCGCCGCACCCCGCGGCCGACAAGGCCAGGCAGGCCGCTCCGAGCGCGGTCGATTCGACACAGGCGGGACGTTCCACGCAGCGTCCTATGATATCCGCCTGGAACTGCATCAGAAAATCATTGGAGGAAGCGCCGCCGTCCACCCGAAGCGCATCGAGCCGTATGCCGGTCTCGCGTTCCATCAGCGCGAGTATGTCCGCCGTCTGATATGCGATCGATTCCAGCACCGCACGGATGATATGGTTCCTGCCGGCTCCGCGCGTCAGTCCGCATATGAGACCCCGGGCGTCGGAATTCCAGTATGGGGCACCGAGTCCCGTAAAAGCGGGGACCATGTATACACCCAGGGTGTCTTCGACCGATCTTGCCGCCGCTTCGCTTTCCGAAGCGGACGAGATCAGCTTCATTTCATCGCGAAGCCACTGGACCGCGCTGCCCGCGGAAAAGACAGAACCTTCCAGAGCATAAGCAGGTTTCCCTTCCCGTCCGCAGGCGACGGTCGTCAACAGACCGTTTGCCGAAAAGACCGGTTTGTCTCCCACGTTCATAAGCATGAAGCAGCCGGTTCCGTATGTGTTTTTGGCGCTGCCCGCATACCTGCATTTCTGTCCGAAAAGGGCTGCCTGCTGGTCTCCCGCTATGCCGGCGATGGGGATGGCGCAGCCGAAAAGCTCGGGAGACGTAAATCCCGCAAGACCGGAGGACGGAACAACCTCCGGCAGCATGCAGCGGGGTATGTTGAACAGACTCAAAAGGTCGGCATCCCATGAAAGGCTTCCGATATTGAAAAGCATGGTCCTCGAGGCGTTGGTATAATCGGTTATATGAAGCCGGCCGGCGGTCAGCATCCAGACAAGCCACGTGTCGGGCGTGCCGAACGCCACTTCTCCCGCTTCGGCGCGCTCACGAAGTCCGGGAACGTTTTCAAGCAGCCACATCAGTTTGGTTGCCGAAAAATACGCGTCGATCACCAGTCCGGTCTTTGACCGGATCATGTCCTCCGCACCGGATCTTTTCAGTTTTTCGCAGACCTGCGAAGTTCTGCGGCACTGCCATACAATGGCGTTGTATAACGGTTCTCCTGTTTTTCGGTCCCATACCAGCGTCGTTTCACGCTGGTTTGTAATGCCGATAGCGGAGATCTCATTCGCAGCCAGCCCGGAACGCCGCAGCGCTTCCCGCGCCGCCCCGTACTGCGACTCCCAGATATCATAAGGCGAATGCTCAACCCAGCCCGCACGGGGATAGATCTGCCTGAATTCATTCTGCGCGGAGGCTATCGGTTTTTCACCGTCGAACAGGATGCACCGCGAACTTGTGGTCCCCTGATCAAGCGCCATAATGTATCGTGACAAATAATGACCCTCTTTCTTGACAAAAGCGATTTTTATGCTTATAATAAAAACATTCCGAAGTTCATTTGTTTTAATAACCGGACAGGGGAAACGCCGCATCCGATGAAACAAAAAAAAATAACGCTGTCCGAAAAACTTCTTTCGGATGGCTGGTTTGACAGCGAGGACGAAGCGAAGACCTGGATCATTCTGAGAAATATCCTGGTCAACGATCAGCCGGCTCTGAACCTGTCTCAGAAAATCCCGCCCGATGCCGAAATCAGGGTCAGGGAATATTATAAAAAACGTTACGTCAGCAAAGGCGGCCTAAAACTTGAACACGCGCTGCAGGTGCTGGGTGAAGACCCTTCGGGTAAAACGGCGCTGGACTGCGGGGCTTCCGCAGGCGGGTTCACGGACTGTCTTCTTCAGCACGGAGCGTCGCTTGTCTACGCGGCAGACGCCGGTTACGGCCAGCTTGCCGGAAAACTGCTTTCGGACAAACGGGTGGTCAATATGGAGAGGACCAACATCAGCGACAATATCCTGACCGTTCTTTGTCCCGCTCCCGAACTCATCACGCTGGATCTTTCCTATCTTTCGCTCAGGACGGCGGTTCCGGTCTGCCGCAACATACTTCACGGAAGAGGGACGATCGTCTGCCTTATCAAACCGGTATTCGAAACCGGAGAGTCCGCAGCGCGCCGGAGCGGCAATATAACCGATTACGACTCGCTGTACGGCATTCTGACCTCCCTGACCGCATTCTTTACTGCCGAAGGATTTGCGGTCACAGGGATAACCCACAGCCCTGTGACGGGAAACGGGGGAGCGCTCGAATATTTCACACGTCTGACCGCGGATGAAGGAAAAACCGATCCGGACCTGATTGAATCCATAGACAGCGCGATAAAAAATTCTTTACTGCTCGATAAATTCAAAAAATAAAGAGAGCCTGTGAAATGGAATATCCCGTTATAGGACTGACTCCTCAATATGACAGCCAAAAAAACCGCATCTGGATGCGCCACCAGTATACCGGCTGTATTACGGCAGCCGGCGGTCTTCCCGTCCTGCTTGTTCAGTATGCGGATCGGAAAGACGTTTCGGCGGCGGCAGATTTACTGGACGGCGTGTTTTTCACCGGGGGACCGGACGTCCACCCGAAGTTCTACGGCGAAGAAGTTCTGCCCGAATGCGGTGAAATAAGCGAAACGCGCGACCTGTTCGAACTCGCCCTCTATGCGGAAGCGGTCCGGCGCGACATGCCCGTATTCGGCATCTGCCGCGGCATTCAGCTGATCAATGTCGGAGCCGGCGGTACGCTGCATCAGCATATCCCCGGTCATTCCGACGGCGTCTCTCATACGGTCAGAATCGATCCGGATTCTTTGCTCGCGGATATTCTGAAGACAGGATCCCTGACCGTCAACAGTTATCACCACCAGGCGGTAAAAACCGCCGCGCCCGGTCTGAAAGCGTCAGCCTTTGCGGAAAACGGCGAAACCAACCTCGCGGAAGCCGTCTGGTGCCCCGAAATGAAATTCAACCTTTCGGTTCAGTGGCATCCGGAATATACATACGAGGATGATCCGTATTCGCGATCATTATTCGGCGCTTTTATTACGGCCTGCCGTGCATACCGGAAAAGCAGATAACGTCATACAAGCACATTGAGCGCGTTTTCCAAAACGGTTATGTCCGCCTCTTCCGCGTATTCGATCTCGCCGTCAACGCACAGCTTTTTTATGTTTTTTATCCGGATGCGCCTGTATTTGCCGAAGGAGATATATTCCCGGAATTTATCGACCGGCTTTCCCGTAATCGGATTCATATGCGTTCCCTTCTGATAATCGCCGATGAGGGAGATGAATTTCGCACGCGAGACCTTTTTTATGATCATCACGTCAAGCAGGCCGTCATCGAGGACAGCAAGCGACGCGGCGCGGAAACCGCCCCCGTAAAACTGGCCGTTGGCCACCGCAGCCAGCAGGAAGTCGCCGTCAAAAACCTCCTCGCCTCCGTTTTTATCGGTCAGTGTTATGATAAAATGTTCACCCATTCTGTGCATCAGGACATCCGCGACACCTAATACATAAGCGCTGCTCCCCGTGACCAAGGGCAGTTTTTTGTATCTCAGAAATTTTTCGACAACGTTGCAGTCAAATCCGATATTGATCATATTGACGGCAAAACGATTGTTGTATTTGATCACATCCACTCTGAATGTTCCGGTCCTGTCCTTGAAATTCCGTATGAAATCATTCCCGCTTCCCGTCGGAATCACCGTGAGCAGCGCTTTTTCGCCGGCTTCGGCACGCATGATCCCGTTGACCGCCTCACAGATCGTGCCGTCGCCGCCGTAAACGAAAACATGTGTCTCCGGCTGCGCCAGCAGGGTCTGAGCAATATAATTTTCGGCGTCCCCGGCATATTTGGTCTCATAGACGATATCGTCGGAATCCCCGCTTTTTTTCAGATAATCGGCAGCTTTGCCCTTCCCGGCCGCAGGATTTAATACATGAACAGTGTTCATATGTTTTCACCTCTTCGGAAACAGTTTAGCACATAATCATCGAATATGCAACAGAAACTATATGAAGATACCGGCTCCCGCCGGACGAACAAAAACACGAAAGGATTACGGGATATGTTCCGGAGAAATCCGGATATCTCCTGTACGGGCATTATGGTCAACACAACACAGACACTCAAACCCAAAGTATTGTCGGGGCATTATGACGCGGTCATCGCCGGCGGAGGTCTCGCCGGGGTCATGGCGGCAGCCGCCGCATCACGCGAAGGCATGAAAGTGCTGCTCGTGGAAAAATACGGCTTTTTAGGCGGTATGGCCACGGCCGGGCTGGTCAATCCGTTTATGAATTTTTACGAAAGAGGGGGACACGGAATCTTTGCCAATGCCGGTCTGTTTAAGGATCTGCTGGAACGGATACACGGTCTGGGAGGGAGCAAAGCTCCGCATGCCGCGTCTTACATGGAAGAATTCATGAAGCTTGCCCTTGACCGCTTATGTGCCGAATACGGCATCAAAATACTTTTTCACGCAACAGTTTCCGACGCCGATCTGCGCGGGGGTGAGATAAAAAACATCACGGTATCCACCTGTTCCGGAAACATCAGGCTGACGTCGAAAGTTTTTGCCGACGCGACCGGCGACGCCGACCTCACGGCTTTCTGCGGACTGGAGTATAAACTCGGCCGCGACGAGGACGGCCTGTGCCAGCCTATGACCCTTTGCTTCCGTCTCGGAAACGTGGACTGGAGCCGTTATGACCGCGTCAGGGCAAACGATCTGTATAAAGAAATGCAGATCAGAGGCACCATAAAGAATCCCCGGGAGAACATCCTCGTTTTTTCCCTGCCTGTCGATAACATCATGCATCTCAACACAACCCGAATCGTCGGACGAAATCCGGTGGACGCCGAAGATCTTTCGGTATCGGAAACCGAAGCCCGGGAACAGGTATACGAGATGTATAAATTCATGAAGGAAAATGTCGCCGGACTCGAAAACTGCGCGCTGATCATGTCGGCTCCCGAAATCGGCATACGCGAAAGCCGCCGGATCATCGGCCGTTACGAGATCACCCGGGAGGACCTGATCGGGACGAAGAAATTCGAAGACCGCATCGCCCGCGGCACCTATGACATCGACATACATAATCCTTCGGGCAGCGGAACGGTGATCGAGCATGTTCCCGACAACGATTATTATACGATCCCCTACAGGGCTCTGATCCCCCTGAAAGCCGACAACCTGATCGTCGCAGGGCGTCCCATCTGTTCGACCCATGAGGCGCATTCCGCCTTCCGCGTCATGCCGATCACCACATGCATAGGTGAAGCTGCCGGAGTTGCCTGCTCCCTTGCGGTCAAACACGACTGCAGCTTTGCCGACGTTCCGGTGTCCGCGATGCAGGATATCCTCACCGAACGCGGCGCACTGATCTGAAAAAAGGCGTATTGCATTTTACATGCAATACGCCTTTTCCCGTGCGGCTCAGAAACCTGCCATCACAGCCTGCTTTGTCATTTCTTTGAACGCGGCCGCCAGCGTCGATTCAAATTCACCCTGAACACGCGCTTCGACCGACAAACGCCCTTTGTAACCGGCTTTTTTCAGATTTCCGAAGAAATCCGGATACCCCGCCCCGTCGCCCTCGCACGGCATAACGCGCCCCACGGGATTCGCGATATGAGCGTGCACGATCATGTCGCCGAAAGAAGCGAATTTCGACATATCCTCTTTCTCGACCCATATGTGAAAATAATCGGTCATGACTTTAATATTGTCTTTGCCCGAAGCTTTAGCCGTCGCAACGGACTGTTCGGTCAGATTAAAGGTGGGCGATTCCGGTTTCTGCAGTCCTTCGAGGGCGGCTGTCAGATTAAATTCCGCGCAAACCGGAGAGATAACCCGTGCGCAGACGTCCGCGAGCTGTTCATACACGTTCATCAGATCATAGCCTTTGTCCTGGGGGAAGTTGCGCACCCCGCCCGCGCCTACGACCAGTATTTTATTGCCCATATAACGGGTGCGCGCTATGATGTCCCGGAATGCGTTATACGCCTTTTCGATCTCTTCGACGGTCTGTCTTCCGGCGGGATTATAAACGCCGGGAAACGCATAAGCCGACACCTCGCACTTCAGACCCGTTTCGTCGAGTGCCGCAAGGTACGCGTCCTTCTTCTCATCATCCGCTCCGGAAGCTTCCCACAAACCCGTTTCGACGTATTGATATCCTATTTTCTTTAAAATTTTAACCGCGTCGGGATTCATGCCGACACATGCGCCTATTCTCATCATAAACCTGTTTCTCCGCCGAAAGAATTTTTAACAGCCGGATCGTTTTCGGCGGAAAGTACCCGGCCTGTATACCCCGGGATCAGCCGCTCCGAAAAACGGAAACAACGGGATATATCCATTATACATGAAAGATCCGGGTATAAAAGAACGGCAGGCTTTTTTTAATATATTAAATTTTCAATATCATATTGACAGCCGTGCAGCCGATAACCTATAATTATTATTTAATATTATATTTTAACAAAGGAGTTGATTTCTTATGTCATATGAATTTTCCTCCGCAGGCGACAAGTTCGCAAAAGAAGGCCTGACTTTCGATGATGTGCTTCTGATCCCCCAAAAAAGCGACCTGCTTCCCGCAGCGGTAAAACTCGAAACCAGACTTACATCAAAGATCAAACTCAATATTCCGCTCATGAGCGCCGCCATGGATACCGTGACCGAAGCAAAGCTTGCGATCGCCATCGCCCGTGAAGGCGGTGCCGGGGTCATTCATAAGAATATGTCCGTCGAACAGCAGGTCGACGAAGTCGAACGCGTCAAGAGAAGTGAAAACGGCGTCATTGTCAATCCGTTTTCGTTGAAAGCGGACAACTATGTATACGAAGCGGACGAACTGATGGCCAAATATAAAATATCGGGAGTGCCGATCTGCGACGACAACCGTCGCCTTGTGGGCATCATCACCAACCGCGACATAAGATTTTTATCCGACCACAGCATGCGCATCGATGAAGTCATGACAAAAGAAAACCTGGTGACGGCTCCCGAAGGAACCACGCTTGAACAGGCGCAGGATATCCTTCGCCGTCATAAAATCGAAAAGCTTCCGATCGTCGACGAAAATTTTATTCTGCGCGGTCTGATCACCATCAAGGACATCGAAAAAGCCACGCGTTATCCTCATTCGGCAAAAGACAGCGCAGGCCGGCTGCTTTGCGGCGCAGCCATCGGGGTCACGAATGACGTAACGGTCCGCGCCGGCGCTCTGCTTGCGGTGGGTGTGGATTTTCTCGTTCTCGATTCCGCGCACGGCCATTCGTCCAATATCATGCGCTGCATCTACGAGGTCAAGCACGCATACCCGGACTGTCAGCTCATAGCGGGCAACATCGCCACAGGCGAAGCTGCAGCCGATCTGATCGAAGCGGGCGCAGACTGCGTCAAGGTCGGGATCGGTCCCGGTTCCATCTGCACCACGCGCGTCATCGCCGGAATCGGCATCCCGCAGGTGACCGCCATCTATGATGTAGCCGAAACCGCGGCCAGATACAACATACCCGTCATTGCCGACGGAGGGGTTAAATACAGCGGCGACCTGCCGAAAGCCATTGCCGCAGGCGCGGACGTCATCATGATCGGTTCCCTTTTTGCAGGCTGTGAGGAAAGTCCCGGCGAAAGCGAGATCTACCAGGGAAGACGGTTCAAAGTCTACCGCGGCATGGGTTCGCTCGCAGCGATGGAAAAAGGTTCAAAAGACAGATATTTCCAGGAAGGATCTCAGAAACTCGTTCCCGAAGGCGTGGAGGGCAGAGTCCCCTATAAGGGACCGCTTTCGGACACGGTCTTTCAGATGACAGGGGGACTGCGCGCGGGCATGGGCTACTGCGGCTGCGAAACCATCG
>CAZVPD010000163.1:0-7923 GCA_964628455.1 uncultured Lachnospiraceae bacterium | reverse complement strand
GATTCCACGCGTCCGGCTCCAGCGCGTGACCGAAACCGCCGTCTTCGTTTTGGTAGGCGGTGAGGGCGGTCAGTACGGCTTCCCTGCTGCCGTTTTCAAAGTGATACTGCCACCTCGTCCGATCGAGCGGGCGGGCGCTGCGGTAAATAAAGGCGCGGGCTTTTTCAAAAGTGCCGTGTGTCATCTATCCGATCCTCCCGAATCTTCCGAGTTCCGCCAGAATCAGCATGGTGATGTGCGCTTCATACAGTTCCTGCATTCTGTCGAACGCTTCGCCCTCGCCCAGCCGCCGGTGCAGATGCCAGCAGCCGTCCCCGTCCTGCTGACGGATCAGGTAATCCAGAGAATCATCCACAAGTTCCTTTACGGCGGGATAGACCACGCTGTCGGGCGTGTCCACCACGTCGCAGGGCAGCTCCTCATAACCCTGTTCCCACTTCGCGAGATCAAGCTGCATGCAGGCGGACGGATTCTGACACAGGATCTTTGTCAGTCTGTCCGCAAGGGGCCTGTCCTTCAGACATGTTATGAATTTCTGATAACATTTGAGGTTATACGGCGACCGGTCGTCGGAATCAAAAGAACCGTCCGCACTTCCTTTTCCGTACAGCGGCGATGACCGGTCATAATACCGCAGGATCTTCTCCGCGGGATACCGGATGATGTCCCTGTACAGATCCTCCGGCACAAGTTCGCTGTATTGCGCGACAAACGCGGCAATCCCCGCCTGACCGTTGGGCGAATATTTACGGATACGCTCGTCCTCATCCGCAATCGGCGGATATTCGCCTGCGTTGTATCCCCACCACCGCACATGGGGCAGTTCATTGAGTTCCGGCTCCTCCATCTGACCGAAATGCCCGATGTCGGGGCGGTATTTTTCCAGGACATACTCCATCATCTTCCGAACGGCAGGATGGTCTGCGGACGGCTTGTCCCTGAGGTAAAACATATAGCGGAAAGCGTGTTCCGTGCATTTCAGGCACGGCCCCCGATAGGCAAACTCATATACCAGACCGCCGAAACCGCCGTTTTCGTACTGATACCGGGAAAGCACATCCATAAAGGCGCCGGCGTCTCCGTCCTCGAAATTATAACGGAACCACGCACGGTTGATGTCATCCGAGTGCGCGAATATATAACCGCGTGCTTTCATAAAATTTTCGCGGGGCAGTTTCTGCATAGGATGTTCTCCTCTCTGATCCACAGCGCGGGACGGACGCCGTTCAGGTTGTGCCGTTCGTCTTCCTTTGAGAGCCAGCCGTCCCCGTCCTGCAGAAAGTGACCGTCCTGCAGCAGATCGCCGTTCCCGATCCCTATGCCGCCCTGATCGAACCCGTCTCCGCAAAAACCCGTCACGACGGCGGTGCTCTGCCGATTCCCCCCGGGAGAACGCAATCTCCAGAACCGGACAATGCCGTTGTCGTCAGCAGCACGGCGGTTGATATTGTATTGGTCGTCGATCCAAGGCAGGAACTCATCTTTACACCAGCCGCAGTCCGGGTACATATACCGCGTTGCTATCTGTCCGCTGTCACCGAAACACTTTACGACTTCTGCGATGCTTAACAAAAAGACTTTGTCGGAAGTGGGTTTGCCGCCGTTAGTGCCATACCACGGATTGTCGGGATTGTCATTCGTCACCTCGATAATCCGCGCGCGGCCGGCTTCGCCGAACGAACGATAAAACTCACCGTTCAGATATTTGCGCATGTCGCACGTTTCCCAGGTGACGGGGGCTTCTTCATGGTGATACGGTCTTTTCATGATCACTTTTTCGGTGATCACGAGCATCCTGCCGGGCTGCCTGTCAAGCACATACCAGCCGTATCCGCCGAAGCGGAGCTTTCCGCCGGGCGGCACCGGGACCGGTTTTACAGGATAACCGCAATCGGGGCACATCTCCCTGTTCTGCGGGTCGTCTCTCTTACATTTCGGGCAGGTCATTCTCTTCCCCCTTCCGAAAACTGCGGAAATTCAGTATGCTGCCGTCCGGATCTTTGAACTGAAACGACCGCGCTCCCCAGGGGTGGGTTGTCGGCCGATTCAGCAATTCCGCGCCCGATGCCGACAGGCGGTCATATTCCGCATCCGCGTCATCGACATCGAAACCGATGATGACATTATTCGCTTCGCCTGACTTTATATAGCGGAACGACGGGTTTTCCTCCGCAATGCAGACGTGGTCGAAAACAAAAGTCACGCCGGCTGCCGTCAGCCCGGAGTGAATTTCGTCGCCCTCGGCCCGGCCGCCGAAAACAGCTTCGTAAAACGCGCGGAGCCGCAGGACATCGGCCGTTATAAAGCAAATGTCTGTGAATTTTATGCTCATGTTTTTACCCCCTCCGCCAAAGTCAAAAACTGCACCGCCCAAAAGGTCAGGTCACATTCAAGCGCGTATCTGCGTTTGTGGTCAGGTTCGAGCCGGACATCGACATACGCCGTCGGATACGGCGAAAAACTCGACTTCCTGAATTTTGTCTTTAAAATACCGTCCGGGCCTATCGCTTCCCGCACATTGCAGGCGGATTCGCGGATCACACCGACGCTTTCGCCCGCACCGAGCATTGCGATTTCGGTCAGCGGGCGGCGGTACATGACGGTATCGACCCGGTCAGCGGCAAACGGCCTGACCGGGCGCCCGAAAGCCCATCCCGGTCCGTAGTATTTGCTGCCGACCCTGACGGCAACACTGTTGTCCTCCCGCATGATCTCATTCAGGTGGTTGAGAGCTTTCGCTATTCGTTCGACGTTTTCGGGCGTCCGCCACGCCTGTGTATACGCGAGCGCCGTCAGGTGGTATGAACACGGGAAATAAGTGTCCGCCTCAATATACCTGAAACCTTTGGATTTATGCGGCTTCGTGATCTCGTCGGCGGAATTCAGCTGCAGCAGACTGCAGAACGCTTCAAGTGAAATATCACGGAACGGCTTCACACAGTCGTCGTCGCCGTAACCGAGCAGGGCCTGCATCGCATAGATCGTTATCATAAGGCTGCCGCCGCTTTTCAGCCCGGCAAAGCGGTTCTCAAAGCGCGGTATTTCGGGCGGTATATATGAAAACTCCCGGCGCAGTATCTCCTCATCACGCATGGCAGCAATGAAATTTACGATCATCGGGTGTGTTTTCGGCACGGCGTAATTCGACAAAAGCCGCGCCGACGCCTCTCCGTCCGCGAGATACGTAGGCTGATAAACCACTCCGCCCCATTTGCCCCAGCTGTGCGCCCCGCTGCCGATATAGCCGTTCGGCTTGACATAGCTTTTCACCATTTCGAAATTGGGAGTCCGGTAGATTTGTTCAAGCAGGTTTTCCTCCTCCGTCTCCGTAATGTCGCGGAGGATTTCCCTGCGCAGACGGTATTGTATGACCGCTCCTGCGTTCTCAAGCAGGAAGTCTATGGATTTTGAAAGATTCATCGCTTTTTTACTCCTTCCGCATCGCCGGAGCTTCATCGGCATTCACGCATAAAGAATTGCCGTTCTTTATCACGCAGCCGGGCACGGGCAGCTCCCGCAGAACCTATTATAACAGAATCCGGCAGAAATTCAATAAAAATCTGTGCGGAAACGGATCCCGGCAGAAAAAATGACCGCCGGAGCACCCGCGTCAAGCCTTGACACCGGCCGGAATAAGTGGTATGATAATCGAAAATATTCCCGGGGAATTATAAATCAAAAAGAGGAAACAGGATGAAAATTATTCTTATACTGCTGCTCTCCGCGATCCTTTTCGGCGCCGTCTCCTGCGCCGCCGTCCCTGCCGCCGCAGACACAGCTCAAAGCTCCGTCCCGGCTCAATCCGCCGCCGCGGAAACGACGCTGCTCAAACCCGACCTTCCGGAGGACGCGGATTTTTCGGGTTATGTATTCAACATACTGCTTACCGGCAACTGGGATTTCGACGATTTCACGGCCGAAGCGGAGAACGGCGAACCTGTCAACGACGCGATCTTCAGAAAGAACCTTGCCGTCAAAGAGAGGTTCGGCATCGGGATCGGCATCCTTCCCTACCGGGAGGACGCGGAAGGCGGCAATAAGGCCTTCCGTAATTCGGTCAGCGCGGGAGACAACGCCTTCGACGCCGCCATGGTCGGTTCCTATCAGGTGACGGGGCTGACGACCGACGCCTGCCTGACCGACCTCGCGTCGATGCCGTATATCGATCTCTCCAAACCCTGGTGGGACCAGAAAGCCAACGAAGACCTGACCATGAAAGGGATGATGTATTACACGACGGGCGACATTACGACCCTGCTCAACGACTGCACCTACTGCCTGCTGTTCAACAAAAAGCTGATCACCGACTATAACATGCAGGATCCGTATGAAATGGTCGGCAGCTCTTCCTGGACTCTGGACAACCTCTCCGCCATGATCAGGCAGGTATCGGCCGATATCGACGGAAACGGCCGTTATGACGAAGCCGACCTTTACGGCCTGATCGCATGGGACGACTCGATGCTCGGGGTCATCACGGGGACCGGGGAGAAATTCGCGACGCTGAACGGAGACAGCGAGCTCGAACTCACGCTGAACAACGGGCGCGTCGTGTCCGTGATGGAAAAATACATAAACCTTGTCTTTGACGAATCGGTGACCTATCATATCCTGGCCGGAGATGACCGGTCCGTCGACATCTTTTCAAACGACCGCGGCCTGTTCTATACGCGTTATCTGCGCGCTGCGAGCTGGTTCCGTGATATGGAAACCGATTTCGGCATCCTGCCTTATCCCAAACTCGAAGAGACGCAGGACCGCTATTATGCGAACGTCCACGCCTACGGCAGTTCGTTCGTCTGCGTGCCCGTGACCTGTCCCGATCCCGAACGCACCGGAATCCTCCTCGAGGCGTTCGCTTCGGAGTCGTATTACACCCTCAAACCCGCCTATTACGAGACGACCCTGGTCGGCAAATACATAAGGGATGACGAAAGCATCGCCATGCTCGATATCATCCTCGCCAACCGCGTTTACGACCTCGGCCTTTACTACCAGCTGGGGACATACAACGAACGCATGATGGATCTGCTCCGTCAGCGCAGGGGGGATTTCATGTCCGTCTACGCAAAGCATGAAAGTTCTGCGCTTTCGCAGATCGAAGAGATCAACGCCGCTTTCGCGGAACTGCTCTCCGCACGGCAGTAAACGGACGGCGTATAAATATCGAATAATACGGGGTAATAAAATGAGACTTTATCTTAAATCTTTTGCCGTACCGATCCTGCTTTTTTCGCTGCTGTTCACCGCTTTTGCCTGCGCCGGAGAACCGGCGGGCACTGCTGAAACCTCCGGCGAAGCCGTTACGGAAGGAACCGGTACAACGGCTGCGGAATCCGCCGGGTCGGAATACACGTACCCGGACCTGAACCTCGGCGGGAAAGAGATCTTCATTCTCAATATGGACGCGTATTGGGGCATGTATGTCACCGTTTCGCCCGACGCGCTCACGGGTGAAGTTCTGAACGACGCGGTCTACGCGCGCAACCGTTCGGTCGAGGAGAAATTCGGCTGCGTCATCAGAGACGCGAAGATCGACTCGAAAAATTCCTTTGATGCGATCGTGAAAGCCGGCAGAAACGCCGTTCTCGCCGGCGACGGCACATACGACGTCATGTATCTGCCGATCAATCAGATCACAGCCCTGCTGACCGACGGCAGTTTTCTCAATCTTTACGGTCTTCCGGAGCTGCAGCTGGATGAAAGCTGGTGGGACAGCGCATACAACAGCGCCGCCGCCATCGGCGACAAGCTGTATTTCGCGTCGGGAGATCTGCATCTGATGGCATACGACAGCACATGGTGCATCTTCTTCAACGAAAACATCCTTGCGGACAAGGGGCTCGGGATGCCTTATGACGCGGTGCGCGCCGGCAGCTGGACGCTCGATGAGCTGACCCGGTACTGCAGGACGGCGGCAAACCTCAACGACAGCGCGTCTTTCTCCTGGGACCAGAGCGGCAGCGCGGTTTACGGCCTTTCGACCCACCCGCATTCCCCCGATAAATTCGTCCTCGGCGCAGGTGAAAAATACGTCCGCAAAGACGACAGCGGCATCCCCGTCCTCTCCGCGGGCGGCGAACGCTATTACGGCGTGATCGAGAAGCTCGCGGCGCTGCTCGATACGGCGGACGGCACCTCGATCGAATCCGACGCCGACGATTTCAACGCCGGAAAAGGCGGTTATATGTATGTCTTTGCCAACAGGCGCTCCGCGTTCCTGACCGCAGAGATCAAAGCCGCGCAGCTGCTGCGCGATATGGAGGACACTTTCGGCATTCTTCCCTTTCCCAAATACGACGAAAGTCAGGAGAGCTACCGCAGCGCCCTGATGAGCGACCTGCTGGTCATGACCCTTCCGGTGACCAATACGTCCGCTTCGGAAACCGCGGCTGTACTCGACGCCCTGTGCTATGAAAGCAGCAGGCAGGTCATCCCCGTTTACTTCGACATCACGGTATCTCAGAAAGGGCTTCGCAATGACGATTCGATCGAAATGATGGAGATCATGCGCAGCTCGCGCGACGCGGACATCTCTGCGATCTTCGCATGGAACAACAGTCTTGTCGGCGCCGTCCGGCAGAAAGTGTTTAAAGGCGAGAGTTCCGTGGCGTCCGACATCGAAAAATACGGCGGGCAGATCTCGGAGGATATCGCAGAGCTGCTCGAAGCCTTCGGGATCCCGGAATAAAAACAGTACTAAGAAGCCCGGGCGCACCGCGGGCAAGCCTTGACAAGGGGCATAAAAAGTGATAGGATAAGCAGAGGATCACATGTTTTCCGGTTCGGTAAAACATTTATTTATGTCGAGGTGAAAAAAGATGAAACTCCGCATGAGAACCTTCCTTTCCCTGATCCTGGCTGCCTCCCTTTTTATCCCCGTCCTCTCCTGCGCCGCCGAAGCGCCGGCGGATGACGCTCCGGCCGCCGGAACGACCGCGGGACCGGTCTCCGACACCGCGGAGGCGCGCGACACCCGCTTTGACGGCCGGGATTACGAAGGCCGCGAATTCCGCGTCTACACGAGCGCAGACGCATACGACGCCACAAACGCCAACGAAATGATCGAAGGCAGCGGCGCATTAAACGGCGACGTCGTAAACGACGCCGTCTTCAACCGCAACGCCGCGGTTTCCGAGATGCTCGGTATCAGCCTTGTATTCACGCAGTCCATGTTCACCTACGTCAACGCCGAAGCCGAGATACGCAAGATGATCATGGCGGCTTCCGACGATTACGACGTGATGATCAACGACGTGCGCTCTTTCGCTGCGCTGACCGACGAGAATATGTTCGTCAACGTCGCCGAAGCGGAAAACTTCGATTATTCGCAGAAATACTGGTACACCGCCGCCATGGAGGACCTGCAGATCATCCCCGGGATGATGTATATCATGGCGGGCGACTATTTCATGGACGTCATCGCCTCCTGCCACTGCCTCTTCTATAACAAAAGCATCGCCGACACCTATTACGGCGACCCCGACACGATCTACAGCCTCGTGCTTGACGGGGAGTGGACGTATGAGAACATGACGAAAATCGTCGAAGAGACGTATTCGGACCTCAACGGAAACGGGGAGTCCGACGAAGGCGACCAGTTCGGCCTTTCTATCTGCGACACATGGGGAGCCGCCCTGCCCTTTGTCGGTTCGGCCGGCATCACCTTCATCGACCGCTCCTCCGGCAGGCCCGAATTCGCCTTTAACAACGAGCGCTCGGTCACCTATCTCGAAGCACTCAACAAACTCATCTGGAACAAAGGCACTCTGACCACGGTCAGCGACAGGACCGACCTCGCGGCAAGCCTGCGGAACCTGTTCGCCGCCGGCCTGACCGTCACCGTAGGCTACAACCGCCTCGGCGACCTCAAGAAGATGCGGGACATCATGACCCTTTACTACATGGACGCCAAGACGGCGG
>CAZVPD010000162.1:0-7936 GCA_964628455.1 uncultured Lachnospiraceae bacterium | reverse complement strand
TACTCCCACGTCATGCACCTCGTCTCCAACATCGTCGCCGAACTCGACTTCGATCCCCGCGGATGCGATTCTCGCCTTCACTTCACCGAGCATAATATGCGCGATTCTGGCTATATTCTCGTCCGTCAGCTTATTAAAGACGATAATATCGTCTATGCGGTTGAGAAATTCGGGACGGAACGTGTCTTTGAGGTGTCCCATGACTTTATCCCGCGCTGCATCGCGCTCGTTTTTCTTTGTGTCCTGCTCGGAACTGAAACCGAGGAGGGTTGATTTGGAGATCAGGTCGGACGCGCCCACATTGGAAGTCATGATGATGACGGTGTTTTTAAAATCCGTTTTTCTGCCCTGGGCGTCGGTCAGAAGGCCGTCCTCGAGGATCTGAAGCAGAATGTTGAATACATCGGGATGAGCTTTTTCGATTTCATCGAAAAGGACCACGGAATACGGATGGCGGCGGATCTTTTCGGTCAGCTGACCGCCCTCATCGTAGCCCACGTAACCGGGCGGGGAGCCGATCAGCTTTGAAACGCTGTGTTTTTCCATATATTCCGACATATCGACGCGGATCATCGCGTTGACATCTCCGAACAGGATATCCGCAAGCGCTTTCGAGAGCTCGGTCTTGCCGACACCGGTCGGACCCAGGAAAATGAAGGATCCGGTCGGGCGCTTCGGATCCCGGAGTCCCACCCTTCCGCGGCGGATCGCCCTTGAAACCGCGTCAACCGCCTCATCCTGACCTATGATGCGCTCGCGGAGTATATCGCCCAGCTTAAGCAGGCGGGTGCTTTCCTCTTCGGCGAGCTTCTTCACGGGAATTCCGGTCCAGGACGTGACGATTTCGGCGATCTCGTTTTCGCCGACGACGAGGGCGGAGTCGCCGCGCCCCTTCTCCCAGCCGGCTTTCTCGTTTTCATAGGCTTCGCGGGCTGCTTTTTCCTCGTCGCGCAGGGAAGCGGCGCGTTCGAAATCCTGTGCTGTCACCGCGGCTTCTTTTTCGGCGGCGATGTTTTTTAATTTTGCCTCGAGTTCCCTGAGTTCATTCGGAGCCGTGAAGTTTCTGATGCGCAGCCTTGAGGCGGCTTCGTCGATCAGGTCGATCGCCTTGTCGGGAAGATAGCGGTCGTTGATGTACCTGCGCGACAGCTTTACGGCCGCTTCGACCGCCTCGTCGCTGATCTTGACTTTGTGATGGGCTTCGTAGCGGTCCCTCAGTCCGAACAGGATCTGAACGGCCTCTTCGGGCGAAGGTTCGCCCACCATGACCGACTGGAAACGGCGTTCGAGGGCGGCATCCTTTTCGATATGGCGGCGGTATTCGTCGATGGTCGTCGCTCCGATCACCTGGATCTCGCTGCGGGCAAGCGCAGGCTTCAGAATATTGGCCGCGTCGACGGCGCCTTCCGCGGCTCCCGCCCCTATGATCGTGTGGATCTCGTCGATAAAGAGGATCACCTGCGAACTTTTTGTGACCTCGGCCATGATGGTCTTCATGCGCTCTTCGAATTCGCCGCGGTATTTGGTTCCGGCGATCATGCCGGGTATATCGAGTGTAACAATGCTTTTGCCCGAAAGCGTTTCGGGAACGTTTCCGTCCGCGATGCGCTGAGCCAGCCCCTCGACAACCGCGGTTTTACCGACTCCGGATTCGCCGATCAGGCAGGGATTGTTTTTTGTCCGGCGCGAAAGGATCTGGATCAGGCGTTCGGTTTCATTGTCGCGGCCTATGATCGGATCGATCTTTCCCGCTTTCGCCTGTTCCGTCAGGTCCCGCCCGTATTGTTTCAGCGTCGGGAAACCGCCGCCCTCCGCCTTTTCTCCGACGCCCCGCGCCGGACCCTGCTGCGCACCGGCGGCACTGTCCTCCGGAGAAGCGCCCCTGTCGCCGGACTCGCGCAGGAGCGCGGCTGTCTCTTCGGCTGTTTCTCCGACCTGTAAACCGAGTCCGGAAAGGATCTGTACGGCTACGCAGTCGGCTTCCGCGAACAGAGCCAGCAGTATATGCTCTGTTCCGATGTAATTCTGTCCGTATTTCTGCGCCTCCCTTGCCGAATTCTCGATAATATGTTTGGTTCTGGGCGTCATGTCTCCGGGGGTGACCGAAGAAGGTTCCCCTTTGCCCATCGATTCTTCCACCGTTTTGCGCACGGCTTCATAGGTGACGCCCTTTGCCGCCATGATTTTTGCGGCGGTGCCCTCACCTTCCGATATCAGTCCGAGCAGGATATGCTCGCTTCCTATATAGGTATGCCCGAGTTCGCGGGCGGATTCGATGGATTTGTTCAAAGCGTTTTTCGCTGTCTGAGTATAGCGCAGCTGCATGTTTTTCAGCTCCTTACGGTATGATTTGTTTTATTTATATAATTTGTCCGATTTATGTGTTTCGCGCCGTTCACGCGCCCTTGATTTCTTTCGAAACATAAGCGGCCCGCAGCCTGTCCCTCGCGGCTTCGTCTATGCTGCCGCCGTTGTTCCGGCTCAGCGTGGCGGGCATAGAGTTGATCATGATGTCGCCGAGTTTTTCGTTGGTCACTCCCTTGATGACACCCAGGGCAACGCCCAGCCGAACATCGGCAAAAAGCTTCATAAATTCCTTTGAGGTCATCCGGCGCGCATAGCTCATGATGCCGTAGGAACGGCAGACCGTATCGTCCACTTTATCCCGGATCGTTTCGCGAACCTGGCGTTCCATCGCTATGATCTGACCGATCGCCTCGCCGAGTTTTAAAATGATGTCTTCTTCGGAAAGACCGAGTGTGACGCGGTTGGATATCTGATACAGGCATCCGTCCGAACCGCTGCCCTCGCCGTACATTCCGCGCATGACGAGCCCTACTTTCGGAAGATAGGCGGAAAGCTCGCCGATTTTTCCGGTCATGGTCAGAGCCGGAAGGAAAAGCATGACCGAAGCCCGCATCGCCGTGCCGAGGTTTGTCGGGCAGTGGGTCAGGTAACCCAGCTTTTCGTCATAGGCGAAGTTGTATTTCCGGCTCAGTTCGTCGTCTGCCCCGCAGACGGCTTTAAACGCCTCCTCAAGCGCGAGACCGGGCAGCACGCACTGCAGGCGCACATGGTCTTCCTCGCACACCATGACGGCGACCCCTTTGTCTTCGTCAAGCAGCAGGGCGTGGGGCAGGGCGGAGGAGGTGAATTCCGGGCTTACATAATGTTTTTCGACATAGGAAGCCGCTTCGGCGGGCGATATGTCCGCGAAGTTGATGAATTTATACCCTTCACCGAGCACGGACCGGATTTTTTCTATGATTTCGTTTGCGGACGTAGGATCGAGCCGTCCGGCAAAAGGATAGTCGGCTATGTTACGGGCAAAACGTATCCTCGAGCTTACGACAACGTCGTCTTCCGTTCCCTTTGTATTATACCAGGCCATTGTTATTCCTCCTGTATTCTGTCACAGACGGGTTTTTCACTCGCCCTTTTCCAGTTTTTTGAGTTCATCCCGGATCACCGCGGCGCTTTCGAAGTTCTGCGCGTCGATTGCGTTTTTGAGTTCCGCCCTGAGCTGTTTTTCACGGTTCTTCCGGTCGTTTTTCGCGCGGTGCTCAAAAGGAGCCCTTCCGGTATGCGTTGTCTGACCGTGCAGCTTTGCAACGGTCGGAGCAAGTTCGTCGGAAAACGTCTCGTAGCATTTCGCGCATCCGATCTTCCCGTTTTTGACAAGATCGTTAAACCCCGAGCCGCAGAGCGTGCAGCGTTTGACCGTGTCCGGCGCGCGTTTTGCGGGAGCGGCAGCGGGTCCGAAAAATCCTCCGAACGGATTAAAGGAGAGTGTTTCCGAAATAACATTTTCTCCGAGCTCGCTCGCGCATTCGTGGCAGAGCGCGGTTTCGGAAATTTTTCCGTTTACATTCTGTTTAAAATAAAAAGACGCTTCGTTTTTTTTGCATTTCATGCACTGCATATCTTTCTCCTCCGTCTGTTTTAAAGTCGCTTCCTGCTGATTTCGTTTCCCGAATGCTGTTATTATTCTTTTTTGTTTCGGTCATTCCATGACAGCCAGGATGATCTGACGCATGATATCGGCGCGTCTTTTGTTTCCGTCCGCGGACAATACGGCTGCGCGTATGATGTTTTCCTCGCGGCGGGTGATAAAAAGATGGCCGGCGAGATTTTTTATAAACGCGGCGGCCGCGGATTCGTCCAGCTCCTCGCCGATGGCCTGAAAGAAATGCATCAGATACTCGTTTTTATGGAGCTGCTTTTTTACGATCCGGATATAGCCCCCGCCCCCGCGCCTGCTCTCGGTGATATATCCCTGTTCGGGGGTAAAGCGGGAGGTGATCACATAATTGATCTGGCTCGGGACACATCCGACTTTTCCGGCGAGGTCGTTCAGCTGCGCTATCACATCCGATATCAGCATATTCTTTTCCTCCGTATGTTCATTCGCCTCGTATCTGTTCTCTCCTGCATACCGATCCCCTTTCTCCGGCTCCCCGTTTCCGCCGGTATTTATTGTCTTTGACTGTCTTTGACCTATTGTATTTATTATACGGCATTGGTCAGTAATAGTCAAAGTCAAATATGGCCAATCCGGCATAACCGGAGGCGGTTAACGGCGGTTAAAGCGATCCTGCGTCTTATTTCCTGCTTTTATCTCGGTTTTTCGCGCTTTTACGCCGTTTGATTCTTTGTTTTTGCTTATTGAATTCTTGCATCGGTTATGCTATAATACGTCAGGACATCCGCTTTGCGGAGCATCCTTTAAAGAACGGAGATGATTCGGAATTTGATGAACAGCGACCGTCAGATGATTAAAATCATGCGTGAAATATGCGCGGAAAACAATATAGAGTTAGAGACATATTCCTATGACTGGATCCTGAAACTGACCCGCGGCGGCGGTGTGATGTATATATACGGCTATCAGTTCCCTCTGAACGACGCCGCGTCGGAACTGATATGCGGCGATAAAGCCGCGCTTTCCGCCGTTCTTTCCGGCGCGGGCATACCTTCGGCGGAACACCTGTTTTTCATGTCTCCGTCAAACCTGCACTATACGGGAAGTTCGGGCAACTGGACGCAGCTTACCGGGCTGCTCGGCCGATACGGCCGGCTGGTATGCAAGCGGAACAGCGGTTCGGGAGGAAGCGGAGTTTATATCGTTTCGGACCAGGCGGAACTGGAACGCACCGTCTCGGAAATATTCCGCAGTTCGCGCTCCATGTCGGTTTCTCCGTTCTATCAGATAATCAACGAATTCCGGGTCATTATGCTCAACGGAAGCGCCCGGCTTATATACAGAAAAATACTGCCGCATGTGATCGGAGACGGACAGCATGCGGTTTTTGAACTTGCCTTCAAAAAATACGGGGCGGATATCGGCGCGCTTGAAATCGTCGCCGGCCTTTCGTCCGTTCCCCGCGCGGGCGAAAAGGCCGACATCGGATGGAAGCACAACCTCGGGCAGGGCTCCGAGGCGGAGGTCGTGGAGGACGCCGCTTTAACGGAGCGGCTTGCCGAATTATCCGGACGCGCCGCCGCAGCCCTTAAGATCGGCTTCGCCTCGGTCGATATCATCGAGACCCCCGAAAAAATGATGATCCTCGAAATCAACAGCGGGATCATGATGGAAAACTTTGCCCGGTCCGGGAAGAAAAATTACAATAAGGCAAAAGAGATCTATTCCGATGCCGTGGAGTCCTATTTTTCCGGTGTGCGGTAAAACCGAATCCCGCGGCAGCGGCTTGTCCGCTATGATGTGAACGAAAGGTTTTGTGTTTGATATCCATGAAAATTTTCCCGTCTGCGGCCGGGCAGAGCCGGCTTTCCGGTGCGTATCCCCTTGTGGATTTCCATGCGCATATTCTTCCGGGAACAGACCACGGCAGCCCGGACCTCGGCCATTCGCTCCGCCAGCTCGCGTGCGCCCGCGCGGCAGGCGTCGCGACCATTGTCGCCACGCCGCATTTTTACGTCAGCGAAGGCGTTTCCATCCCCGATTTCATCGAAAAACGCAATAAAGCGGCCGATGAACTGAATCGGAACTCCGACGGCTCCGTCGAAATCATTCCGGCCGCCGAAGTCCATCTGTCCTATGATGCGGCCGGACTCGAACATCTGCCGATGCTGTGCGCGGGAGGCACCGGTCATATCCTGCTCGAAATGCCGTACGGCACCTGGGACGCATGGGTATTCGACGTCCTGACGGCTGTTTCGTCAGTCCGCGGTCTGAAGCCCGTCATAGCGCACGCCGACCGGTACGACGCGGAGAACCTACGGAAACTGCTCCCTTTCGGCTTTGTCCTGCAGGTAAACGCGGATTCGCTCTGCAGCGGCAGACTCAGAAAGCGCCTGATGCCGCTGATCGTTTCGGGCGATATCTCCCTTCTCGGCAGCGACGTTCACGACAGGCCCGAATATTCGTACCAACGGTTTACGCGCGCCTTGAAGCACCTGGGCGGGCACGCCGCTTCCATGATGTCAAAAGCCTCCCTGATCCTCGGCAGATAAAAAGTGCCCGGCCGCCTGTGCGGTGCCGGGCACTCTTTCTGCTGTTTTTACGCCAGCGCGAGTATATGGTCCATATCGCCGGCAATTCCCTTGAGTCCGCGCGCGTCGGGACCCAGTTCCGCCGTTACCCAGCCGTCATAACCGACTTCCTTTAACGCGGAGGCGACCGCCTTCCAGTCGATGGTGCTCTCGAGCAGCTGCGTCCACGCAAAACTCTCAAAGCCCTTCATCGCGAATCCTTTGATGTGCACGCGTTTGATGCGCCTGCCCAGGGATCTGATCCAGTGCTGCGGAAATCCGTAGATGACGATATTTCCGATGTCAAAATAGGACATGACGTATTTGCTGCCGAACGAATCGACGAACTGGACCATTTCGCGGGGACTCAGCAGGAATTTGTTCCATACGTTTTCTATAGCCATCGTGATCCCTTTGGCTTCCGCATAAGGGACGACCATGGCCAGCGTTTTTGCGCCGTTTTCCCATGCGGCTTCATAGGGGATGTCGGGCGTAACCGCGCCGGGAACGGTGAGGATCGTGTCGCAGCCCATTTCAGCCGCCGTGTCGACCGCGAGTCTGAAGCAGTCGGCGCTTTTTGCGCGGACCTCCGCGTCGGGCGAGGTCGCAGGATAATTCCATGCCCCCGTCGTCATAATGCTGGGACAGATGAGACCGTATTTTTTAAAGAGTTCTTTTACCGCTGCGCGTTCGTTTTCCGGTATGGAAGGCATTTCGACTCCCGCAAAGCCCGCGGCGGCGGCGGCCGCAAGTTTTTCCTCCGTGGAACCGGGTCCTATGCAGTCGAGGTAGATGGACTTTCTGTTTGTCATGACTGTTACTCCTTTATTTTATCTGTATCATCGGGCGGTGCTTTCGGATATATGGCTCAGACTGGTTTCATTATATCCGAACCGTTTGAAAAAATCAATATAAACCCCGGATTTTGTCTTGAATATTTCGGTCTCATGTGATAAAATGAGGTTGCTTTAAAGAAAGACCCCGCGCCGGCACGCCGGTGCGATAAATTCGGAGGCGAAATGATCGGATCCATGAAAACCGTCGTCTGCACGGGTGATTCACATACCTGGGGACAGGGGCCGGCCGGAGTAGAGGCCTGTTTTACCGACCCGCCTGTCTGCGGAGGGGAGCTCCGCCCGGTTCCTTTCCGGTTTCCGTGCTATGTGAACCTGCTTCGCGATGAAATGAACAGGCGCACGGATTCTTTTTCTCTGGAAGCGGAGCCGAAAACGGAGATCACAGGCGATTTTGAGATCCGCGAAAAAGCGGGCCTGGCCCGATTCTTCTACAGGTTCGAAGGGCATAACAACATCGTCGCCGAACCGGCCTTCGCTTCGGACGGGGTCACCGAAACAGCGAACGCGGTCTATATTTTCGGCGACACCCTGACCGTAAGGCCCCTGCGCAGACTTTTTTTATACCGCTATTAGCTCTACGGAGGCAG
>CAZVPD010000161.1:0-8376 GCA_964628455.1 uncultured Lachnospiraceae bacterium | reverse complement strand
GGTTCTTCGGGAAATTTTTTATTGTCTTGATAAATGATGCAAAATGTATTACAATGAATACCGGCAAAAAAGATCCGCCGGCACGGGAACTTTCCGGCTCTGCACCTTTTGAGCGTCAAACCCGGGTGCAGACGGGTTTCTGATCATCTTCCGGCACTTTAAAATAAAAAAAGACGGTTTATCCGTCGGACCGAGGGCAAGTGAATGCAATAAAAGAAAAGAAACACACGGAGATCCTTTATTTTATCATGGCGGCGCTGCTGTGGAGCTTTCAGGGTTTGCTGGCAAAGCTGAACAGCTGGGATCCTCTGATGCTGACATCGTTCCGCGGTATTATCGCGGCTCTGCTGCTCGGGTCGTACCGCCGTAATTTCCGTTTGAAAAAAGGGCTTGCCAACTGGATCGCCTCGTTTTCGGTCGCCGCGACCGGTATACTGTTTATCTTCGCCATGCGGCTGACGACAGCGGCAAACGCTGTCGTTCTGCAGTATATCATGCCGGTGTTTGTTATTTTATATCTCTGGATCTTCAAAAAACACAAACCGAAACTTCCGGATATTCTGTGTATTTTCGTTATGCTGACGGGTACCGTGCTGTGCTGCATCAGAGGGCTCAGCGGGGAAGGCGGTATCGGCAATCTCCTGGCGCTTATTTCCGCCCTTACTTTTTCCGTTATATATCTGTCTGCGGATTCAAAGGACTGCGAGCTGCTGAGTTATGTGTATCAGGGCTCATTGATCTGTGTCGTCCTGTTTCCCTTTTCGGTGATCCTGACATCGCCTGTGCTGTCCGGCATCAACTTTTTAAGCGCCGCCGGAATGGGACTGTGCGTCGGTATCGGTTACATCTTCTTTTCAAAAGGATTTTCGGAAAATATCAGTCCCTCGAAGGCGGTGACCGTATCGTATGTGGAACCCGTCATGAATCCGGTCTGGGTATTCCTGTTTCTGCGCGAGGCTCCCGGCGGATTGGAACTGCTGGGTTCGGCGGTTGTACTGGTCACCGCAATCCTATACGCGCTGTATAACGCCGGAAATCCGCAAATGAAAGAAAAACCGGCCGGTGATCCGGACCCGATCCGGAATAAGGAGTAAAAATAAAGATGCGTGGTATTATCTCCCGGAAACAGTATATTCATTCATGCAGTAATCATCTCTTATAAAATATTCAAAAGCGCTTTTGTATTTTAATTATATCCTGCGATTTCAGCAAACACAAGAGTGTTTTTCAACAGTTGAACATGAACTCCGCTTATAAAAATTTAAGACGGATCACATTATCATTTATCGCGATAATGCGATCCGCACTGTATTATGATTATATTGTTGTCACGTAACTGATAAACGATTCTGTTGCAGTCGTCAATTCGACGGCTCCAGTAACCTGCGAGATTTCCCGAAAGCGGCTCAGGCTTGCCGATTCCGTCATTGCCGTTTCGGTCGATGTCTTTCAGAATAAAATTTATACGCTTCAATGTCTTTTTATCTTGGGATTGCCAATAAATATAGTCCTCCCAAGCTTCATCGTCCCATACTTTATTCATCGTCGGTTTCTATCGGTTCGTGTACGGTTCCGCTGTTTTTTTTCATACGCTCCGCCGCGGCGTTTAATCTGGCGAAGTTTTCATCGCTGTAAAACGGATCGTCCGGCAGTCCGATTTCAAACGGAATTTTACGTTCACGCAACACAGCCTTGGCGAACAGTGTGATAGCGACGGATGTATTCATTCCGACCTCGGCGCAGAAAGCATCAAATTGTTTCTTCACATTTTCGTCCATACGAATGCTGAGTGTTGTCTGTGCCATACCAAGCACCACCTTTCCTAATCAGTATATACATTGTAACACATTATATTCAAAAATGCAATACGAAGACACACGATTCATTGCAAATTTTATTTACAAAGGAGAGTGACAGATACGTATTATACAGACAATCAAAGCTTTTAATATGTATCTTCTTCGGATATAAGTCCCATTGCAAGCTGTTCCTAAAGCATTTCCAACATATGTTTTTTATTTTTTTATTGTATTCCCGGATTTTCTCTTTGCATATATAATGCTTGTCAGGGTTATCCGTCGTCGATATTTTTACCGTCTGCCGTTTTGGCAGCTGTATGCGCCGACAAGACGTCCGGGCTTCATACATTCCGAACAATCTCCCGTAAACCGCACGATGAATTGTGTGTTCGCGTACCTGATTCAAACCGGATGTATCGACCGTGATTTGGTTGAATATTTCGCGAATGACGAAACACTGTATGAAAACGCAGTTCATCACAACGCTGTCTTTGCGGCACAAATGAAAACGGTACGCCAAAGCACACCCGCAAGTGCGGTACGAAAAGAAGCAGCAGCATTTGCATGACAGAATCGGGCAGCGATGCAAAATACAGTTTCTGCCATATCGGTACAGATGATGAATTCATCCGGATAAGCGGGAGTTTGAAATAACCGAAAAAAAGGGCCTGCCGTATGGACGGCAGCCCTTATTTTGCTTATCCGGGCGCTGATATTAATACAGGATCAGAGAGTCGATTTCACGGAAGGTGTCATAATCATAAGAAATGATTTTACTTCCCTGTATATAATAGAGTTCATCGCCGATATACAGGATGCGCCCCGCGTTCGGAACGTCGCTGCCGTAGTTCTCCGACGGTTCGGAAATCAGGAAATTCTTAACCGTGACCCGGTTGTCCGCATAACCGAATACGGCTGCGCCCCGGTCAAACCTGTAAGAGACCGGACCGGATGTCACGGAAGCGTCAAAGCCGAATTTTTTGCCCTGCCGGTCAAACATAATCGCCTTGTGGTTATTCAGCGCTTCGGAATAACTGCCGGCACTGCCGAGTATAACCTGTGACACTTCCACCGGCTTTCCCATGTCGGACACGTCGAACAAAGAAATCTTGATTCCCCCCTGCCGTGTGCCGACGACGATTTCGTTTCCGTATTTGTCTTTTTCATAAATTTCCCTGACATCCATGCCTATTCCCAACAGATGGTTTTCATCGACAGGATGGAGATAATTGCTGAATCCGGGAATTTTAAGCTCGCCCGTTACCCTTGGATGGACGGGGTCGGAAAGGTCGAAGACGAAAAGAGGGTCCACCGTCCGGAAGGTGACCATATATCCTTTGTTCCCGATAAAACGGACCGAGTAAATGTTTTCTCCTTTCGCAAGCCCTGTCACCGAACCGGAAATGTTCATGGAAGGATCAAGGACATACAGGCTGTTGTCTTCGCCCCAAACCGTAACGGCAACCCTCAGATGGTCTTCGAATTCATCCATTGCAAATTGGTTGATCAGATAACCGGGTACTTCTCCGGATCCCGCATAGCCGATACGGAGACCGTTTACGGAAAACCTGGTAATCGATGTTTTCCCGTTAAAATCCGAGGCCGCGATGTATAGGGCATGGTCATTCATATAGGTCACACTTCCGGAGGCGGCAATGGCTTCGATTTCCGCTTTTTCATCGGTTCTGATATCCATGGCGGAAACCACAACGAAGCCCTGAGCCGGATATCGCGGCAGGATCATGACGTCGTCAAGCGCACAGGCCTTTGCGGCGGACCCGGTTGCGGTATCCATCACTTCCGGCAGATAGGCATCGCCATATAAAACGGTGTTTGAAACCAGGTAAACGATGTCCCCGTTCTTTCTGCCGGTCTGATAGGATCCTTCTATTTCATGGCTCTTTATAAAAACGGGATTTTTCGGATCAAAAACATTATAAACGTCTGCAAATGTAAAAGTTTTCATCGGAATGAAACTCGGCATAAGCATTTTTTCGTCCGTTCCCTCATTTGCAGGATAGGCTGCATCGTATTCGTTTCTTGTACCTATCACAACCAGACGGTCACCGTCCAGAAAGATTTCCCGGATATTCTTCTTCTCATCGATCCGAAGCAAGGTTATTTCGTTTAATTTACCCCGGTCCGCAGACAGGATCCGTATGGCCGACTGCGCGGCGATATAGATATAATCTCCGTCGGTCTTTACAAGATCGGCTTCGTCAATGCCTTCGACCTGTGTGTTTGTACTTGAAAAATTCGCCGCGCTTCCGGAATCAAAACCGGCGGCGCCTTCTGCGGATTTCTCTTCCGGAGAGGGAGTGGGAGACATTTCACCTGTCATAACAGCGTCTTTTCCGTACCTGTAGATGTTTTGACCGGTTAAGGCTGCCCTGACTTCATTCGGATTTCCGGCTTTCAGGGCAACGCCGATTTTACTTTTTACTGCTTTGACAAGTTCGTTTTGCGCTGCAAGATCGATTTCGGTATCACCTACGGCAATCACTCTGTCATAGTAGGAAACCTTATGGCGGAACACATCTTCGCATAAAACACGAAGAGGGACCATCGTGCGGTCGTTCAGGATCAGAGAGCCCGTATCCATGGCAATTTCTCTACGTACCTGTCCGGTCTCTGTGATGTAGCTTTGTTTTCCTATCGGAAACAGATAGCGGGAGCCGGCATTCTCGATGATCGCAACACGCGACGCGGCGTCATAAGACACCTTCGCGCCAAAATGTTCCGCGAATGCCCTTAACGGAATAAGGGTCCGTCCGTTGATGACGGTAGCCGCCACATCGGGATTTTCGGAATCCAGGGACAAAACGCGATCTCCGTCCAAAAGAAGAGGGCTTCCCGTATGGAAAAAAACGTGGGTTGAACGGGTATCATCATCCCCGGCAGTGCCGGCAAACGAAATTACGGTCAGAACAATCGTTATCAGGATCAAAAGAAATAAATAACCTGATCTGTGACATATTTCTTTTAAACTGTATTTCTTCATGAAAATCACCTCCATGCCTTACAGACGAAAAGAATCGTAAAAAGGTCCGTTCATAAAGAAAATATATAAAAATAAAGGTTTCCGACGTTGCATTCCCGGTTGTGTCAAGATCATTGCGTAAACTCATATAAATAAAGTTACGAATCCCGTCGCTACCGGAAAGGATCTCGGGTTTACCCCGGATAACATCCCGGTTAAAAAAAAGGGCTGCAGCAAAAGTAAAATTATGCTGCGGCACTTTTTTACGCTTTCCGAAAAAAAGCTGTTCCTGCACAATAAAAGTGAAGAACAGCCGAAAACAGGAACAGGAAACAAAGGCATCATACGAAGTCGGTATGCCGCAGGGGTTTCATATAAAATTTGACTGCCGAAGGATCTGTCAGCGCATGCATTGAAACTTTCATGAATCAGAAAACATGTTCCATTCCCGGGTGCACATGAAATTGTATCCGATATACGCCGGCGTGAAAAAATCCGCGATAAAGAACACGGTGATCAGGATGTGCAACGAATGAACGTAAACCTGTTGATCACAGAACGGTGATCGGAGTCAATAAGCTATTTCATGATTCGCGTCCGTTATCCTGACCTTCACTGCAACGCATTCCGCCGCTCCGAGCGCGGCGCTTCTTCCGTCGGGCGCGGAGCCTCCCGCGTATACCGTATATTCGCCGTTTAAAACTACTCTGCGCCCGTCGTTGTTTATCAGCGAAAAATCTCTTTCGCCGAGATCAAATCGTATCTCTTTGCTTTCGCCCGCTTCGAGGTTTACCCGCGTGAAACGGACCAGTCGGAATTTCGGCTGATTTTCAAATCCGGCGCTGTCGATATAAAGCTGAATCACTTCATCACCCGCCATACCGCCGATGTTTTTAACGTCGAAAGATAATGCGCAGGCCGCGCTGCTGGTCTTCTCCGCTTTTATATCGCCGTAGGAATATTCCGTGTATGAAAGCCCGAAGCCGAACGGATAAAGCGGCTCTTTTTTCGCGTACATATATGTCCGTCCGCGCTCGTTGTCATAGTTGTCGAACGCCGGAAGGTCGTCGGCCGACACCGGAAAGGACGCGCACAGTCTGCCGCTCGGATTGACCTTGCCGTATAGAATATCGGCGAGCGCGCGTCCGCCCTGCTCGCCCGGATACCACGCCTCGACGACCGCCGCACAGTTTTCGTGAATCCACGGAATCGAAACCGGACTGCCGTTTTCAAGGACAACGATAAGATTCCTGTTTACATTATAGAGCCTTCTGAGAAGTTCGGTTTGCTCGCGGGGAATATCGAGAGATTCCTTATCGTGACCTTCTCTTTCGTAGTCCGTTCCCAAGCCTATGACGGCAATGACCTTATCGCATTCCGCTGCCGCTTTGCATTCCTCCGCGAAAACGTCCGCGCCGTCGCTTTTCGGTACGATCCATTCGAGAACGATCCTGGGATTTTCGGCGGATTTTCTGTATTCCACCGTGATGGGAGTCTTCTCTCCGGCCTTCAGCTCGACCGCCGTCTGAGTACCCATGCCGGCGCCGTTTATGGTTATCGCCGGAGGCTCGCATATCGCCGAACCGTCATACGACAGACGGAGCATATACAGCCCCGATACGGCCGGTGCGAGAAAACCTGTCCAGCGTATGGAGTATTGCGGCGTGTCAATGTATGTGTCGGGCATCTGCTCGCGCCACGCAAATTCTATCTTCCTGTCGGTCCTCGTTTTCGCCGCTCCGAGAAAAGCGGCGTTATTGTAGTATTTGCCGCGAAGTCCGCTCCCGCCGTCCTCCGTGCGCAGAAAATCACCGTCTACCGTAACATAATTCTCGCTCGAGGTGATAAAGCTCCAGCGTGCGTGAACGCATTTATCGTCCGCTGCGGCGCGGATACCGTCGAGCGGCGAGATCGGAGGATTCGCGGGCGTTCCGCTGTAATCGCCGAACTGACACAGATGGGCGTTGTTGCCTGTGACGGCTACCGTTTCCGTCGCTTTAAGAGGCAGTACGCCGTTGTTTTTGAGGAGTGTGATGGATTCGCATGCAGCTCTGTACGCAAGTTCCGCGTGCTTTTCGCAGCCGATCACAGACAGGGGTATCTTCGAAAACGGCACCTCATCGTCGGGGTCGAACTGGCCGAGTCTGAATCGCGCGGTGAGCACGCGCCCGCACGCCTCGTCTATACGCTTGAGCGAAGTCTTGCCGTTTTTAAGCTGCTTTTCGAGAAACTCGTAATAAAAATGCTCGTATGGGCTGTAGCTGCCGCATTCGAGGTCGATACCGCCGTTTAACGCCGCCGAAGCCGCGTCCTCCGGTTCGCAGAATATCCTGTGCGCATCCCATATCCGCGCGATCCCGCTGCAATCCGAGACGACATAACCGTCGAAGCCCCATTCCTCGCGGAGGATCTCGGTCAGCAGCTTATGACTCATGTGGCAGGGCGTGCCGTTTATCGCGTTATACGCGGCCATGACCGCCGCGCATTTTCCTTCTCTGACCGCCATGTAAAATGGGACGAGATGGTATTCGCGCAGCGTCTTCTCGCTCATTTCCGCGTTGCAGGAAAATCTGTTATGCTCCTCGTTGTTTGCCGTGTAATGCTTGGGCGTCGCGACGGCCTTGAGGTATTTCGGGTCGTCGCCCTGCAGGCCTCTGACAAAGGCCGCGCCGAGTTTGCCGGCAAGATACGGATCCTCGCCGTAGGTTTCGGCGGTCCTTCCCCAGCGCGGGTCGCGCGTGAGATTCAGATCGGGCGACCAGAAGGTCAGCAGCCCGTTGTATCTGCCGTCATAGGCCTCCTCCGGCACGTCAACGCCTCTGCCGTGGAAGTAACGCGCCCTCGCTTCATCCGAGGCGGCGTCGGCGATATCGTGTATGAGCTGCTCGTCAAAGGCCGCACCGAGCGCTATCGCCTGCGGAAAAACCGTGAAGTTACCCGGCCTTACGATGCCGTGAAGCGCCTCGTTGCCGTGAAAATATTTCGGTATTCCGAGTCTGTCGTTTGCCTGCGAGGTCTCTATGATGATCATCAGCTTCTCTTTGAGCTCCATGCGGCTCATGAGGTCGGCCACGCGCTCTTTTATCGGAAGCGTATAGTCTTTGAATTTTTGAGACGATTGATCGACGGACATAATTTTACCTCTCTATTTTCTGTTTAGGGGCACTGTCGTATACCGTATCTATTTTATTTACGGACTTTATCGCTATTGTTAACGAAACATGAACCCGCTGTAAAAGTCAGCGGTTTCAAGATCGGATAGGATGTAAAACCGGCTTCGACGCCGGCACCGGTATAATATCGAACACAGGTACTGCCGGCCGGGGAGCGGATTCTGTCACAGACTGCCGCTGAATGCATATGATTTTATGATAAGCGGCTGCGTCAGGATCATTGTGTAAAAACATATCCATAAGGCTGTGTATCCTTTCCGGTACCGGAAAGGATATCGGGTTTACCCCGGAAGACATCCCGCTTTGGAAAAGGCAGGGGATAGCTGCCGCTCCCCCCTGCTTTCGGAGTTATCATTCCGGGGCGTCGTTGGTCGTGTCAAGATAATTGTGTAAACTCATATCAATAAAACTACGAATCCCAACC
>CAZVPD010000160.1:5833-8427 GCA_964628455.1 uncultured Lachnospiraceae bacterium | reverse complement strand
ATCCGTTATAACAGCCCAGCATTCACCGTCGACCCACACGCCGTCCAGACCGTAATCCTTTGCCATCTCTATAAGCTGTGGGATCAAAAGTTTATCGGCATACGGTCCGAAAACCGATATTTTTTGTTCACTCGGTTTTCCTTCCGCGCTGCAGGCTGCCCAGTCGGGATTATGAAGGATAGCATTGTTATCCCATACTCCGGAATGATGAGCGTATAATGCCACATCATGGGCGGAAGTGGCATCGCGCCACATTTTTAATATATCGCCTTTGATATTCGGAGCCGGATAACCCGTTTTTGTCGGGTAACTTGTCGCACCCATATGCCCTTTGGTATCACATTGTACATAATCGGGTTTTACTTCCCGAAGCAAGCGGTCGATCGTTTCGGGATCGCAATTTTCCCCTATGTTTTCCTGCTTTATTCCGGCATGAAAATCAAAATGCATACCGAAAAATGCTTCATCTCTTTTTTTTGACATGAGAATCGTCCTCTCTTCAAAAAAATTTACTTTTATCAATACCGCGGATATCTCCGTATCGCTATTATATAGTATATTATTCTATAATTCAACCCTTTGACATAAAAAAAGACCTGCCTTGACAGATCTTTTATGATTGAGTTAAATAGATATACAATATATAAGAAGTATCTTCTCCGGTTTCAGCGATATAAACCGTCGAACCGCTTGTATCGGCGTTATCCCTATAAACCGATGCGTTTTCCGGAGTATATTCGACAATATATACTTTATAATTGGATGCGTCTTTTATAAGACTTGCCTCAGAAGATGCGGCGTTCTCTGAAATGATAACCATGCTGATTTTTCCGATATAATCGGGAGCGTACAGCTTGGTATTTTCGATGATCATTTCCGGATCGGATTTCTGAGGCATTGCCTCGGCTGCCATCAGCGGTGTTTCGGGAGATTCTTCCGCCGCACTTTCCGGATCCGTTTCGGCTCCGACGGCATCCCGGGGAGGAGGAACTGCCAGTGCTGCCGGATTTTCAATTTTTGTTTCTTCCCGGGTGTCATCTGCTCCGAAAGTTTTCAGATTATTCTCCGTATAGACCGTATAGGAATCTTCCGCAGTTTGCTCAAGGGCGTCGGAAACGGCTGATTTATTCTGGAATATATAAAGATAAGCGAAGTTGGTTAAAATAACCGCAGCTACGACACACGCGGCAATGGTTGAACCGTATCGCAGGATCAGTCTGTTCTTTTTATGCTGCCTGATTCCGCTGATGACGTAATGATTTAAATTCTTTTCGGGAACATAAGCCGAATCGGCAATCAGATGTATTGTTTTTCTGCGTTTCATCAGCTCCTTGCTGCATGAAACGCAACCGTTAAGATGATATTTGAATTCCTCTGCCTGTGATTTCGTCAGTTCACCGTCCAGGAAGTCAAACATCATCTCTTCATATCTGTCGCATAATAATTCCATAATCTCAATCCTCTCGATTTCTGCTCATTTGACGAACTTTATTTATAAGAAGTTCCGTTTTATAAGAAAATCTTTAATGGCTAAACGAGCTCGGTTGAGACGGCTTTTTACGGTCCCTATTTCCAGATTCAGAATTTCCGAAATTTCATCATATGAATATCCTTCGATATCACGAAGAACTATGACGCTTTTATGATCTTCCGAAAGCTGCGATATCGCTTCACGTACAGCTTTGCGGCTTTCTTCGCGTTCAAGCGAACTTCCGGGCTGGTTTGAAGGGTCATCATCAGGTATATCGAGTTGTATTTCTTTTGTATCATCATCGCCGTATGCTGTCAGCGATACGGTTCTGTGCCTTGACTTTGAACGAAGGAAATCTTTTGCCGCATTCTGACATATTTTGTAAAGCCATGTGGAAAATTTCGAATCGCCGCGGAAAGCTCCCAGTGATTTGTATGCCTTAATAAACGTTTCCTGAGAAACGTCAAAAGCATCGTCGGCGTTTCCGAGTATCTGATATGAAGTATTGTATATCATTTTTTCGTATTTTTTCACCAGTTCGCCGAATGCTTCGCTGTTTCCGGAAAGGGAAGCGTGCACGAGCCGTGTATCGTCATCGCGGTATATTATTTCAGTCAGAAACATCCATAACGTGAACAACCACAGCACCCCTTTCACGGAAATATGCAATAAATTTATATCAAATATACTTTCATATTATACAGGATATTTTTTATTTCGTCAATAGTCAGAGCCGAGTTTATCATCTGGCGGGTTTTCGCGGAATCGGGCATATTTTTAATATACCATGCGATATGTTTTCGAGCCTCGTAAATACCTGTAACATTGCCTTTGTCGGCAACCAGAATTTCGGCATGAATAACAGCTGCGTCTATATAATCCTTGACCGAAGGCGGATCGAAATGTTTCTTTTCGAGAGCGGCGATGATTTCGGCGAATATCCACGGATTCCCGCATGCGCCGCGGGCTACCATAACGGCATCACAGCCTGTCATTTCAAACATTTCAAGAGCATCGGCGGTGCATTTTATTCCTCCGTTGCCGATGACCGGGATTCGAAGCGCTTTTTTTACATCCCTGATCACGGAAAGACTGACAGGGGGGTGATACATCTGCTCTTTTG
>CAZVPD010000160.1:0-5823 GCA_964628455.1 uncultured Lachnospiraceae bacterium | reverse complement strand
GTGCATGAATACAGACGGCCGAAACACCTTCGTTTTCCGCCATTAAAGCCATTTCCACGGCATTTATATGATCCGGGTCCCAGCCCGACCTGATCTTTACCGTAACCGGAATCGCAACAGCACGAACAACGGAACGGATGACGGCAGCGGCAAGCGGTAAATTACGCATCAGCGAGCATCCTTCACCGTTTGACACCACTTTGTGCACGGGGCAGCCCATATTGATATCTATTGCGGCCGGAGAAAATGTCTCGGCCAGTTCCGCGGCTGCTTCGGCCATAAATTCCGGTTCACTGCCGAAAATCTGTATGGCCATCGGCTGCTCCTCATCAGTGATGACTGCGAGGGCTGCGGATTTTTTATCGTTGTAATGCATACCCTTCGCCGATATCATTTCGGATACCATGTAGGGTGCACCCCGGCGTTTACACATAATACGGAAAGCATGGTCTGATACTCCCGCCATCGGCGCGAGTATCAGACCATGCTTGATTTTAGTTTTTCCGATAAACATCAGCTTTTATCCGACAAAAAGATAGGAATAAGCTTTTTGCGCTTCCTTAAGATTTTCCGATGCTGCGTTTTCATAGTTTATAAGAGTATATGCGGCGTCGATCAAATGCGAGAATTTAGGATTATCGAGTGCTTTGCAGATAAAAGACTGACGGGGAGAATTGATATCTTCACCGCTTATCTGGAAAAATCCGGAATCCCGGCAGCATTTCATAATTCGGTCCAGCTGGGTCTGATTGTTTCGGGTGGGCATATAAGTTATCGCGTCAAACCGGTATTCTTTTAAAACATCGATCAAAAGGTCAAGATAATCGTCTTCGAATTTCTGAACTTTTTTGTCGCCGGTTACCGAATCTCCCACATCTCCGAGATAAGCATATGCTGCTATTCCGCCGTTTTCGTGAACCATTGATATAAAGTCTGCTGCAGCTGGGCATTCATCGGATGCATCGATATAAAATTTTTCCACCATGTTGCTCTTTAAGGCGCCCAGTATGTCATATTCGTAAAAATCCGGTGTTTCATTGCCCGCAAGTATCTGGGCTTTTACTTTATCTGCAACCGGTAACTGCATCTTATCGCATAGGAAATGAATCACCTGAGAAGGGGTTCGGTAAAGCGCAGTGATTTTTTTTACGAGTGCGAACAGAATATGCCGTTCGGTCACCGAACCGCCGGCTGCGTAATTCGATATCGGCAGAACATCCGTGTCGAAATCAACCGATAAGCCGTAGGATGAGACGAATGCAGTAATATTATGACACATTTTTCTGTTGCGGTCGTTGCGGAATGCTCTGTAGGGTGCAAGAAATAAATCTACGGCATCGATATTCTGATGCGGTATTCCGTGCATTGCCACATATGCGACCGATTTTTGATCAGGATTATTGATACGGTATCCGTTAAGCCTCGTCATCGACATATCTATACGGCACTCGGTACCGCATGTGACGGGCAGGTTTAAAACAGCGGCAGCCTGTATGAATTCCTTTGCGCCTGCAGCCGAATCGTGATCCATGATACCTGCTGTTCTGAGTCCGTTTTTCCATGCCATATATACTGCTTTTGCAGGTGAATACGGAGAAAATGAATAGGTCGTGTGTATATGATTGTTTACATATATCGTCTCCGGCGGCCGGGGTATGATGCCCGCATCGGTTTTTTCTTTTATTTCTTTTAATTGATCAAGTGTCATTTTATACGAATACTCCCTGTCTGATTTGTAACCGATGATTTATCTGTATCGACGGGTCTATTTCAACATTTCCTGTCCGCCTGTGACGGGAACAGCCTGACCGGTTTCGTATGTCTGTTCGATGATATAGAAGATGGCGCGTGCGACATCCATCGTTTCACAGCCGCGTCCGAGCGGTACTTTTGCTTCGTAAAAACGGCGTACATCGTCGATTGTTTTCGCGCCGGGGACTTTACCTGCGCGCAGATATTGGATAAAAAGTCCTTTTTCCGGATCCGACCATAAAGGACCGTTCAGGAAATTACCCGGACAGATCGCATTAACTTTGATATTATATTCAACCAGTTCAAGGGCAAAACTCTGCGTAAGACCGATTCCGCCGAATTTACTGCCGGCATATGCGAAATTCTTATTGCTGCCGGTCAGCCCTGATTTTGAATTGATTTCGATGATATCCATAAAATAACCGGGAGAATATTGATGCTGGATCTTCATAATTTTCGATGCATATTTGACGCAGAGAAAATATCCCGTGTAATTTACCGCTGTGACCAGTTCAAAAGCGTTTTTCTGCATTTCGTCGAGACTTCCGGCTTTCACTATACCGGCATTGTTTATGAAAATGTCCAGTCCGCCGAAAGTCAGAACCGTTTCATCAATCATGTTTTTTACGGAATTTTCGTCTGTAACATTGGCGGATATCGCATAACCCGATGCGCCGTATTCCGCTGACGCACTTTTTGCGCCTTCGTAATTCATATCCGCAATGACGATATATGCGCCTTCGTTAAACATTGCATCGGCAATTCCTTTGCCGAATCCTTGTGCTCCGCCCGTGATCACTGCGATTTTTCCGGCAAGACGCCTGGAAGCGCTTCCGGCAAGACTGACTTTTGAACGGTAGCTTTCCACTTCCCAGTTGATGATGAAATCGATAAGAAACCGCGGCATAGGAGAAACTCCGCCGAACGATTCCGCAAAAACCGTAATTTTGATCGCGTCGAGAAAAACCGCTTCGGCTGTGGATGCTTCCTTAAGATTCGCACCGCAGGAAAACATGCCCAGGGATTCGACAAATACTATTTTAGGCTTATAGCCGTTATCCTTTGTAAAGTGTTCGAATGATTCTTTTATGCTTTCACCGCCGGCGCCGGAGGGAATAGCCAGCTGAGCTGCTTTGGCATAAACTATATGGTCGGGGGTCATGCTTTTCGTCTGGGGATCATAGGAAAGGATCTCGGGATTTGTTATGAATTTAACTACAGCGGGTTGTCCTTCGCCATACAGCATCCGTAAAACAGGGGATATGGACACCACTCGTTCTTTATCGAATTCAATTTTTTCGAAATCAGGAAAACGTTTGATCTGTTTTTTCAATGTTTCGTTTACATGCGCTGCAAGGGTATCGAGTTCCGAAGTTGTATCGGCCGCAAAAAATATACCGTGATTTTCAAGAAAAAGCAGATCCGCCTGTTTTCCGCTTTTTTCTTTGTATTCGGTCATTGCCCGGCTGCATTCGGCAGCCAGTATATATCCGGGTTTGCATGCGGGGACCCATACGGCACCCGGGAATAGGTCCTGCATGATTTGCCTGCCGTTTTGTGCGCATGTGAGTCCGTTAACAAGCGCCGGATGAACATGGAGCACGTAATTTTGCGGAAACAAGTCATGGAGAAGTGTTTCGACCGAAGGACGGCGAGATTCCATACCGGGGGCACGCGCATTCATCATATCGGACAGAACTTCGGATTCACGCAAGTCCTCGTCGTCGGAATAAGCCTTATTCCGCATTTTTGCGAGGGAGCTGCGTTTCATAACGACAAAATCTTCGGGTTTTATGGTGGCAAGCGCCGTGCCCGAACCTTTTATATATAAATCTGTTTGGTTTTTAAAAGAAGTGTTTCCTCCGCCGGCAAGAACAAAATCTCCGTCAGCGCCGTATTTGTTCGACATGTCCGCCAGCGCCTGCAATTGAGTTTTCAACATAAATTCGACTCCCGATTATATATTGGCTGCGTTTTTCAATACATATTCTTCGGCTTCGGGACACCATAAGTTATTGTTAGCCGAACAAATAAGATGAAGATCCGCATAGAATTTATCGCTTTCGCCGAGTTTTTCAAGATCGGCAATAGCCGTGAGGGGCATGTTTTTATTTGTATAAATAAGCTTCTTTCCGCCCGGAATCGAGGGAAGGTTGAGAATGGTATCGATGACTGTATTCAGACCGCCCACATGAGTGATCATGGCAGCCGGATTGATTTTTCCGTCCTGCATCATCTCGATGGATTCGATCATGTCTTCTGTATTTCCGCCCGATGTGCCGACAATATGAGTTGATGCGTAATGAACATTGTAGAAATTGAAAAGAGCGGAAAATTCAGTGTTTGTGGGACCTGCGAAAAAGTTGAGGCATCCGTCACGGGCAAGAAGTTTATCGCCCATTTCAACAACGGGCTTCACGGGAGCGAATACAAAAACATCGTCAAAGCCGTGTCCGTCCGTGAAACTTTTCAAATATTCGACAGCATTTTCAAGGTTCGCGGTATTTATATACATCAGTCGGACACCGGCTGCTGCCGCCTTTTCAACCGACAGGAGCTCGGCAGCACGTGCAAGGCGTGCATTGTCTATATCGGTCACGACGATCATTTTCGGACGGCGGTTGCAGCCGATGGCATAATCGATGGCTCCGAGTCCCATAGGACCGGCTCCGGCAAGAATAGCCAGATTCCCGCCTTCGCGTATTCCCATTTCATGAACATATGTTCCCGATGTCGTGTGATAATTGGCATGATATGCGCCGACTATACAGGAAACAGGTTCGGAAAGGGATCCGAAAAAGTATGCTTTTCCGTGATACGGAAGCAGGCTGTTGGTTTCCATCACTTCATTCGGAATCAAAATATAAGTCGCGTCTCCCCCGACATATTTGTAGGAATAACCGGGTGCGTCAAGACTTCCTTTGTAATTCATAGCAGGCTGTATGGTGAATTTGTCACCGGGTTTGAATTTATGCCGCCACTTTGAACCGACATCGATAATTTCGCCGCAGAATTCATGGCCTATGATAGTCGGATTTATCGCTACGTCGTTGGGTACACGTTTATGCTCCGGACCCTGAAGTGCAGCTTTATGAGAGGACATACATACGCTGTCGGAAATCACATGCGCCAGTATTTCATCACTGCCCATTTCGGGAAGTTCGAATTCCTCCAGGCGAAGGTCGTTTTTTCCGTATATGCGAACTGCTTTTGTTAACATTTTTTATCTCCTTTTCAGTTTATTAAATAAATCGTTTATAAGAGCGGTACGGCTGGCTTCAACTTCTTCGTTTTTGGAAAGAATGATCAGAATATCGTCTCTCAGTTCCGCATTGCATATATCGCCTTCTGACAGGTCCAAACAGATACTTTCAAGGGGCAGAAGAAATGTTTGTTCATTGTCTCCGGTAAATACGGCAATATTCTCTTCGATTCTGTCAACGGTCACCAGAATACTAAGACCCCCCTTGCAATATTATCGGTTTTATGATAGTATTAGTCTGATTTCATTTTATCAATTATTTATGAATTTGTCAACAGTGTGTAAAAATATCACACTGTCCGGAATACGCCGTTTAAAATGAGCATTACCGAGCAGAATTGCGCAAACATATGATTCTGAAAACACAACCGAAAAATAACGGGTGAAAGCAGCGGCATAATATGTTGACATATGAAAGAAGAAAAGCCATTTTAGGTATTCTGGAAAGAGACAGGATGGCGTCGGTCGAACAACTCGCAAAAACATTCCACGTCAGCGAGTCGACCGTCAGGCGCGATCTTGATATCATTGCGGGGAACGGAATGATACAGCGAACTTATGGCGGTGCCGTGCTGCTGGAAAATCTAACGGCCGAACTGCCGATAACCGTGCGCGAACATGAAAATACGCGCGCAAAACTGGCTATAGCGGGTGCGGCGGTCGGATTGATCCGAAACGGGCTGACGATCATCTTGGATACCAGCAGTACGGTCACATCGATGATTGCTCATTTAAATGCCTTCAGCGGCCTGACAGTCATCACAAACGGTATAAAAACCGCTTATCTCTTAAACAGCTACACTAAAATT
>CAZVPD010000159.1:0-8441 GCA_964628455.1 uncultured Lachnospiraceae bacterium | reverse complement strand
TGGAAAAAGCCGCCGACGAAATAAACAGATACTGGAAGGGCGACGACGTGAAACTCATTGTCGACAACAGCCTCACACATCTGAAAGACGGATTCACTATAGACAATGGCACCATAAAGGCTGCAAAACCCGTGGCCGGTGCACTTGCGGCTTCTCCCGGTGCCGCATGCGGCAAAATAGTTTTTACGGCCAAGGATGCTACGGAATGGGCAAAACGCGGAGAAAAAGTTATTCTTGTCCGTCTTGAGACGTCGCCCGAAGACATTGAAGGAATGCACTATTCTCAGGGAATTTTGACTGTTCGCGGCGGAATGACCTCCCATGCCGCTGTCGTTGCAAGAGGGATGGGTACCTGCTGCGTTTCAGGCTGCGGTGAAATCAAGATGGATGAACATAATAAAAGGTTTGAAATTGCGGGCAGAATTTTTACGGAAGGTGAATTTATCTCTCTCAACGGTTCAACGGGAGATGTTTACGGCGAAGCGATTCCCACAGTGGATGCGACGATATCCGGTGAATTCGGCAGACTGATGTCATGGGCCGACCGTTACAGAATTCTTAAAGTCCGTACAAATGCCGACACTCCGAAGGATGCGGCAAAAGCCCGTTCATTCGGAGCGGAGGGTATAGGCCTCTGCCGCACGGAACATATGTTCTTCGATACCGACAGAATCGCTGCAATTCGGGAAATGATCTGTTCAGACACCGTGGAACAGCGCGAAAACGCACTGGCGAAACTGCTCCCCATGCAGCAGAGCGATTTCGAAAAAATATATGAAGCACTCGAAGGATTTCCGGTAACCATACGTTTCCTCGATCCCCCGCTTCATGAATTTGTACCCACAGAAGAAAAAGACATCGAACTGCTCGCAAAGACACAGGGTAAAACAGTAACTGAAATTAAAAATATAATTGCCTCCCTGCATGAATTCAATCCTATGATGGGACATCGCGGCTGCCGTCTTGCCGTGACTTATCCCGAAATCGCAGCAATGCAGACAAGAGCTGTTATCCGCGCCGCTATAAATACAAGGAAAAAACATCCGGATTGGGATTTAACACCGGAAATTATGATTCCTCTGGTCGGCGACGTCAAGGAACTTGCGTATGTGAAAAACATCGTCGTCACCGTAGCGGACGAGGAAATAAAAAATGCTTCATCCGATTTGCATTATAAAGTCGGAACGATGATTGAAATCCCGCGTGCTGCCATTACAGCCGATGAAATCGCCAAAGAAGCGGAATTTTTCTCATTCGGTACAAACGACCTGACACAAATGACTTTCGGTTTCAGCCGTGACGATGCCGGAAAGTTCCTCGGAGCTTATTACAGCAAAAAGATTTATGAAAACGATCCTTTCGCAAAACTCGATCAGATCGGTGTTGGCAAACTGATGGAAATGGCATGCAAACTGGGCCGTACCACCCGTCCCGATATCAAACTCGGTATATGCGGCGAGCACGGCGGAGATCCGTCAACGATTGAATTTTGCCATAATATCGGTTTAAATTACGTTTCCTGTTCGCCGTTCAGAGTTCCGATCGCACGTCTTGCTGCCGCTCAGGCTGCTCTTAAGTAAGAAACACACGCAGATTCAATTTCCCGAAATATCGCTCAACAAACGGATAAAGCCGGATTCTGAAAGGAATCCGGCTTTATCCGTTTGTGAATATAAATTATATGAATTTGAGCATTGTGTTAATTTTCAATGCCGTCCGATTTTTATGATGCATCGAACAGCCTCCGTTTTATTCGACACACGGAAAGTAAAACCATCCGTTTTTGTATCGCAGCGTCCGGCATAATGGTGATAAATTCTGTTCAGGAAATCCGCACCATAAACAATAATGACATCAACGATACCGGGTTCTCCGTTTTCGGCAAGCCCGAACCAGTAAAACGACTGAAAAAAATAAGTCAGATCATTATCGTCGCAATCGGGCAACACATCATATGCAAAAATATCGATGTGAAGATTCTCAAGGTTGCCGTATTTATTGCCTGCGATTTCGTGATTATAACGGTCGTGACCGATATCCTTAATAATCTCAATCAATTCGTCTGTATTGAGCAAGGAACCGTTCACCCGGTTATGTTCCGAGATTGATATTCCCCTTATACACAATTTTTCACGACTGAAAAGACCGCGAAGAAAATTCCGCAGGCGCATAGCGGTAAAATCAAAATCCGGCTGATTTTGCAGATAAGAGACAGGTATACCTTCAAGACCATAGTGAGAAACGGTTTCTGTGCGGGTGCTGTCGATTTTCCCCGTTTTATATTCGGGACATTCAAGATGATACACGGGGATCATTTTATTCTCCCGGAGACATCATGTTTGATCTGCGTAGGATTTATCCTGTTTTTATTGAAATTTTTGCGTTTTTTTTGAATCAGATTTGTTGTTTTGTTAATTTCAATTCCCGAGAGGAAACGATTTTTCGCCATGTCTTTGACATAAGGTATAAGTTTGTCCGCTGGTATCAGCTGTTCGATTTTATTTTTAAATTTCGTTTTTATGTCGATATAGCAAATGGCTGATTTTATCGGAACATTCATTACTTTTTGGTTTTTTAAAAGATTAGTCAAAGCACGTGCATTTATACTGCTTTCCTCCAGCGGATTGCGGAATTGCGTTATCGTGGAATTATAAAATTGTCTCCAGTCTCCTCTGAAAGGATTTTCGATCGTTCCCTGCAGATTTTTCACGGATAAAAGCAGGATACCGCCATGATTTATCACCAGAATATCAACACAGTAAAGAGGAGAATCAGGTTCTTCTGTATACGGAAGATAAACCCTGCGCATTATACGGCGTTTCTGGAAATTGATCCGAAGGAGTTTTAACGGCAGATGATCGGTTCGGTTTTCCTGATGTAAAAGCAACCTCGTTTTGAGTGCTTTTTCAATTACGAAAAATAAAAACAAACAGAAAAACACTGTGAGGATAATCATAAAAGCAATGCAGATTTTTACGAAATATTCCATATAAACCTCCGCGTTTCCGCTTGAATTTCATATATAACATAAAATGCAAGCGGTTATATGAAAAGCGGAAGCGAGAGTCGGACAAGACGCAACCCTGCTTCCGAATTCCGCAGCATGTTTATTTTACTCTTCACACATTTCAGAAAGATAATTTACAACATCGCCGACAGATATGAATTTATGAATATCTTCATCTTTTATTTCAATATTGAATTTTTCTTCGCACATTAATATCAAATCCGCCAGCTCGAGTGAATTGATTCCAAGGTCCGCAATGAGTTCGGAATTCATTGTTATATCGTCTTCGGGAACCTGTAAATCTTCGATCAAAATATTCTTTATCTTTTCAAACATAGCATGATACCTCCGTTTTTTTATTTAAAAATTATTTTTATTTGATATTATAACGCTTTATTTTTTTGGAAGATGTTTTACTGAATTCCGTGTCTCGGATTTCGATTTCACGCACTTGTTTATAAACGGGCAGCGTTTTATTGATTGAGTTTACAGACTGTTTAACAGCAGCATACTTTTGTTCTGCGGACATATCCGATGTTTTTTCGGGATTGCCGTTATTATAATATCATCGCTTTCCCTGGCTCTGCCTATGACCACACTTTCGGATATCAATTCCGACTTTCTTAAATACTCTTCTATTTCTTCGGGAAATATGTTTTTACCGTTGCTTAATATTATGACATTTTTTTTACGGCCTGTTATATAGACGTAATTGTCTTTATCCATATAGCCGATATCACCGGTTCTGAACCAGCCGTCATCGGTAAATGCGTCTCGGGTGGCTTCTTCGTTCTTATAATAACCCATCATCACATTATCGCCGCGTACCAGTATTTCTCCGGTTTTGTCATTGGAATTCTTTTCAATCTTCACTTCACAGCCGTATACAGGCTGCCCGACCGAATGATACCGTGCTTTCCCGGGACGATTAACGGCAACAAGGGGAGAGCATTCTGTAATACCGTAACCTTCTAAAACAATAATACCGAAACAAAAAAAATCTTTTATCAATTTCGGACTGAGAGGAGCGCCTCCGCATACGATACTGCGCAGATTACCGCCAAGAGAATTCCGAACCTCGGAAAATAACCTGTCCCGCAGATCAATTCCGGCTTTCAGCATGATATCACTGAGCCACATGGCAAATCTGACTTTACTCCGGAGACCTTTTTTGTCAATTTCCGCCCAAATTCTTTTATGCATCGTCTCTACATATAAAGGGACTACCATTAATGCATTGGGTTTGAAATGAAGTATGTTGCGCATTGTATTTTTTAAACTGTCGTTTATATACATGGTCCCGCCCAGAGCGGTAATGCTCATATGACCGCAGGTTATTTCATAGGAATGATGCATCGGAAGCAGATCAACAAAGGTGTTATCGTCATCATACTCCATAGACTGACAAGAAGCGTTTGTCGCGGCAGTGAGATTTTTATGACTTAACATGACTCCTTTGCTTGTTCCTGTCGTACCCGATGTAAACAACAGCGCTGATAATTTATTCATATCGATTACATGGTCAATAAAGGTGCGTCTTCCGGCGGTGAGTTCATTCCTGCCGAATTCGATCAGATCGGTGTAGGAACGTATTTTGGGATTTACCGTATTTTCGGTTTCATGAATGACGGGTATGAAATATTTTATATTCGGTAGTTTTAATTCAAAGTTGATCAGCAGGTTATTAAAATTGTCGGTATAAACAACAGCGGCCGCTTCGCTTAAATTTAAAAAGTTAATAATTTCGTCGTTTGCCAATTCACGGTCAAGCGGTATGATCACTCCGCCTCCGTTAACCGTTGCATGATAGGTAACAAGATATTCGGGACATGTGTCTCCGATCACCGCTATGTGTTTACCCATCAGTCCAAGCGCGGCAAATGCGGTCCCCAGATTGTTCATGCTGTTGTTATAATCGTTGAATGTAAAACTGGATTCTTCTTTATTCCGGCGGTAATATAAAACAGGCCTGTCTCCGTATTCTGCCGCTCCGTTTCTTATTATGTCGCGAATGTTGTTTAATAAAGCCGGCCGACGTTTTGCCTTCAGTTTAATTTTCATCGCTTAAATATTCCTCCGGAGACATTTGAATAAATAAACTTTTGTTTACATTATTATATTATACATATTAAAAAGTTCTTTGTCAAGTTTTAATTATGCGATCATGAATATATTGTCTTATATATTCCCATGTAAAAAACTAAATAAGTATTTACAAACTGTTTTATATATGATATAATTTGACTTGTGAAAACAGACGTCGGCCGGCGGAGACGGTGCATTATTCTATATTTGCCGGAGAAATGAGGATACATATGAAAACCTGTGTAAGTTCATACAGTTTCGGAGAATACATCAATGAAAACAAATTAGGCCTTTACGGTCTTATCGAAAAAGTTGCGGAAATGGGATTTGACGGTCTGGAATTCAGCGAAGGAGGCTGGAACGGAGGTCTTGATCCGGATGTTGCGAAAAAAATCAGACAGCACGCCGAAAAATATAAACTTGAAATCGTTTCATATTGCGTAGGAGCTGATTTTTTAAACGGTTCAGGCGGAGTCCTCAAAGATGAAATCAAACGTCTTCATAAACAAATAGAATTTGCCGCTGCAATGGGTGTTAAAAACATGCGGCACGACGTCACCGGAGGCTTTCGCGGCAGAAAATACAGCATAGGATTTGATGATGCGCTTCCGATATTATCCGAAGGTTGCCGCGAGGTTACAAAATACGCGGAACAGCTCGGAGTTGGAACCATGACTGAAAACCACGGATTTTTTTCACAGGATTCCTGCAGGGTGGAGAAATTGATCAACGCGACAGGCCATCCGAATTTCGGTTCACTGGTTGATATAGGAAACTTTATGTGTGCCGATGAAGACCCGCCTAAAGCAGTCGGTATTATGGCTCCTTATGCAAAACATGTCCATGCCAAGGATTTTCACTTCAAAAGCGGAAATGATATGAATCCGGGTGCAGGCTGGTTCATGACCCGCGCCGCCAACTATATCAGAGGCGCCATAATAGGTCACGGCGATGCCAAAGTATATCAAAGTATTCAGGCTTTGCGCCGTGCGGGATATGACGGCTATCTCTCCATTGAATTTGAAGGTATGGAGGATAAACTCCTCGGAATAGAAATCGGTCTGCAGAATTTAAAAAGATTTATAGGGTAAATATTAATAAAAATAAATAGACCAGTGAAATCACCGTCAGCCGGACATTTTTATGTTCGGCTTGCGTTGGTTATTGCATCATAATACGGAGGATGATTTGAAAAAAAACACTAAAAAAACAATTCTGGTGTTATCGGCAGCCGTGCTGACAATGATTATTCTGATTATACTTAACAATATTGATTATGATGTTGATATGTCGGAATGGTTCGGTGGCAGAAAAACCGAAGAAACCGAAAAAATTCATTTTTCAAATCCCGATTATGAATCAAATATATACGACAATGCCGTATATATGTCAAAAAATCGTCATATTGTATATATCGAAAATCCGTATTCATCGATCATCACGGAAAACAATAACGAATACGGTGAAATCGGAGATTTTTTCTTGACTTACATAAAAACGCTGACTGACGGAAACGCGGAAATATACAATAATTTTTTTACGGAGGTTTATTATAAAGATAAAAACAATAAAAAATTCGATAAATTTACCATGCAGAAAATTTATGATATTGAGATAGAAAAACTTTCGGAAGATTTGATCGAAAACGGCGATTATAAAGGGCAAATACGTTATACATTTAAAATAAGCTATAAAATCATGGCCAATGACGGAACTTTCCGTTCTGATATGCCGAGTGATACCGCAGTTCCTCAAATATTTGAATTGTTAAATACGAATGATCGAATAAAAATCAACAGTATCATAAAATCGGAAATGATTTATTAGCGTAAGAATCAAGACTGATCCGCAACAATGAATTTCATTCATAAAATCCAAAAAATGCCGGGGGAAAGATATGTTAAAGACCGCTGTTATTATGGGCAGTGAAAGCGACCTGCCCAAACTCGAACCGTGTTTTAAAGCTCTCGAAAAATTCGGTATGCCGTATGAAGTCCGGATCATATCGGCTCATCGCACACCCGGAACTGCTGCGGAATTTGCGTCTCAGGCAAGAGACCGCGGTTTCGGCGTTATTATAGCCGCTGCAGGGAAAGCCGCCCATCTCGGAGGATTTCTCGCTGCCTATACAACTCTTCCCGTGATCGGGATCCCGATCAAAGCATCGCTCGAAGGAATAGACGCTTTACTTGCAATGGTACAGATGCCTGCGGGCATACCTGTTGCCACAGTCGCAATCGACGGTGCTGCGAATGCAGCTATACTGGCCGCACAGATAATCGCAACCGCTGATCCCGTTCTTGTCGAAAAACTCGAATTGTTCCGCCGGCAAATGACCGATGAGGTGACGGAAAAAGACCGCCGTCTGCAAGTAAAAGCTGCAGATTGAATCATTTTTTCGGAATGCGGTCCATTGTTCAGACGAAACAGACAAAAAAAAACGGAGCAGAATTACATGACAGACAAACTACATGAAGAATGCGGTATTTTCGGCATTTATGATCCCACAAACACACTCAATGTCGCTCATATCACATATTCGGCACTTTATGCCCTTCAGCACCGGGGACAACAGAGTGCCGGAATAGCCGTTAATAAAGAAGGTAAACTGTATTGCCACCGTGATTCGGGTTTGGCGAATGAAGTTTTTAACGAAATGGTCCTGAATTATCTTCAGGGAAATTACGCGCTCGGGCATGTCCGATATGCCGTATCGGGTTCGGAAGGAAGAGAAAACGCACAGCCGTTTGTTTGCAAATATTACAGGGGGCAGTTAGCCATCGCATATAACGGAAACATTATCAACGCCAATGAATTACGCTTTGAGCTGGAAGAAAACGGCGCAATGTTTCAGACACAGTCCGACACTGAAATCATGGCATATATCATTGCCCGTGAAAGGCTAAAAGAAAGTACGACGGAAAGTGCGATTTCCAATGCCATGGACCGCATGACAGGCGCTTATTCGGCTGCAATGCTTTGCTCCAACAAAATGATTGCTTTCAGAGATCCCGACGGTTTTCGTCCTTTGTGTCTGGGAACACTGGGGGAAGCCTATATTATAGCTTCGGAATCCTGTGCGATCGATGTTGTCGGGGGGCAGTTCCTTCGTAATGTCAAGCCCGGCGAAATCGTCATCATCAATCAGGATGGTATTCATTCGAATATATCCAAATGCTCAAAAAAGGGATCCCTTTGTGTATTCGAGCATATTTATTTTGCCCGTCCGGACTCGGTTATTGACGGTCAAAGCGTACATCATGCCAGGATTGAAGCCGGCCGTTGTCTTGCACGAAGATACAATGTCGGTGCTGATATAGTCATAGGTGTTCCGGACAGCGGTCTGGAC
>CAZVPD010000158.1:0-8443 GCA_964628455.1 uncultured Lachnospiraceae bacterium | reverse complement strand
CCATAGATACGATCTTTTTTTTCACCCTTTACACCCCGGCCGAAGCGATTTTTTCAAGGCCTTCGTCCGAGACCGTATAATAAAAGGTCCTGCCGTTCGTGAAACAGGTCAGGCTCTTCATCGCGTCGGGAATGCCGCAGAGTCCGAAGACCGCGTCGAGGATGTCGGGGGTGATCTTCGCGTCTTCGCTGCCGAGGTCCGCGGGCATGACGCCGTCAAAGTCCCACGCATACGCCGGAACACTGACGGCCTGTCTCTTCACCGAGTCCATAAAGCCCGCGTCCGCGGCGGTCACACGCAGGTTATCACCGTCCCAGGCGTAGACGACGTGCGAACAGGGAACCCCGTCTGTCCTGTTCATAAAGCCGCAGAAGGTGCAGGTGAAATACCCTGTCCCGTCCTTCGCGCGCCTGAGCTTTCTGCGGAGATATTTGCGCCTGATCCGGCCTTTTCCCCTTGCCGGCCGTTCGTCTGAGGCTTCGGCGGGTTCACCGGCAGGCGCTTCGGCCGCAGCCGCCGGTTCGGGCGGTTCCTCTTCTCCGCGCACCGCGTCGCACACGCACGAATCGTCCGGGTTCCCTTCGAGCAGGATTCTGCCGTAGACCGTCCTGCGCAGGACAGCCGCCGCTTCCTCCGCGATCTCCCCGGACTCCAGCGCTTTCGCAAGCATATCCGAAGCCTCCCGGCTTCCTATGGCCGACAGATATCCGGCGGCCGCCCTTTTGGCATCGAGCGCCCAGCTCCGCTTCGGTCCGGGACCCGGGTCGGGCATACCGTGCAGCAGCACCGAACCGAAGCATTCGGTCTTCAGCTCGTCGGTCTCCGCGTCCGCAAACACATGGACCAGCTCACGGGCGTAAAGCGGCCACTCGGAACCGGACATGGCTTTAAGCCTGTCCCTGAGTCTCAGGATCAGCCTGCGGCCTGCGGACGGCTTGATCTCTCCGAACGCCTCCGCGATTTCGGGTACATAGTATTTCTTTTCGCCTCTGAAGAAGCTGGCGAGGATCTCAGTGTACTGTTTCATCGTCCGGTCTCCGTTTCGGTCGCATTCAGGCGCGCGTTATAAAGCGGCGCCGGATGTTATTCTGATATTATTATATCATATTTTCTGCCCGAAGTAAATGTGGCGGTAAAATAAAGAGCGGGGGGCGTAAAAAAAGCCGGCGCAGCCTTCTTTTTCGGGAGGAATGCGGCGGCTTTTTTTATAGGCGGACGTTATTTTCTTTTTCTGAGGAGCATGGATCCCGAAACGAGGAGGGCAAAAACGGCAATTCCGGCCATATCGGCGGTCTGGGCCGCGGCGGGGGCGGCGGGGGCGGCTGCTGCGGGAGCGGCTTCTGCGGCGGCGTCCGCGGCGGCGGCATCACCTGCGGGCGCTGCCTCTTCGACGACGGGCGCAGCGGGGGTAGTCAGCGGTTCGCCGTTGATGCTGTTGAGCACCATGGTAAATCCGTTGCCCTCACCGTTTGTGTAATAATTCTTGATGACGATGTGCGCCGTTCCGTCGGGGAACGCGGCCACAAGGTCCGGGAAGCCCGTCGAACATTCGTTTCCGTTGAGGATGAAGATATACTCGCCGCCGACAAGTTTGCATTCCATGGTCACCACCGTGCCGGGTGCGAAAGTGAAATCGAGCGGATCGGTATACGCCTCGCCGAAAGCGCCCAGCGCCTCGATGTGGTGCCATTCGGCGGCGTTGCCGTCGTAGTTCCCGCTGTAGCGGCAGAGGTTTGCGTATCCCTGGTTGTCCGAATTATCCGTAGTGATAAAGGGATAGGGCTTGTTCATGAAGCTGATGCAGATCCAGCAGTCGTCTCCTGCCGGGATCTCCGCGATGTCCGTGTAGGTATACACGAGCTTAAGGCCGTCGAGCTTGTACTTGTTCGCCGATGCGACGCCGTTCCAGGTGTGTTCGTCGTCGGACATGTAACTCATGTTGGGGGATGAGACCTGAATGCCGTCCGCGACTTCTGTAATCGTGACGTCGCTGCAGCCGGCGATCCAGTCGGACACGCCGTAGGCGTTTGCGGGAAGGAGAAGGAAAGCGGAAAGGAAAAGCGCCGTCACCGCCGCGGCAAAGAGTCTTCCGGGTCTTTTCATATTGAAATCCTCCGTTCGTTCTCAACGTGCGTGATCACACGTTCGTTACGGTCATAGTAGCACTATATGATGAATTTTCAGTGTGTTTTTGATGAACCTTTTGTTAATTGTTAATAATCCGTCCATTTATACGGCATCTCTCTGCATGTTCCGGGAAACCCGAAGCAAAGAAGGTCTGCGGGGAAAAGGCAGGGAAAACACAGGCTGTCATACCGGAATACAATGAATATGCTGTCGGGAAATTTATCAGCGATATCATTTATGACGCTGTATTGCAGCCTCCGCGGACCGGTTTCGTTCAAGCTTATTTTGATTTTTGAAATTATGATTATTTTTATCATTTTGTGGGGATCACGTGTCAAAATGATCCGCTTGTTTTTCGTTTATCCGATCCTGGGATTGCTTTTTTCACGAAGTGGAATCATTCAGTGTAAAAAAAAAACCGCAGCAAGATTTAACTCTTGCTGCGGAACACGGCTTTCTCTTCTGCTTTTTTACCCTTCACCCGGGTCATTATATATCACTTTGCAGGTTAATTATCTTGCAGGCGCTTGCAGGTTCATTCGATCTTATTTTATAATATCCTAAAGCAAAATAACGTTATTTTTTTACGATCAACCTTACGGAATCGGTTCCTCTGATATGCACTCCTCCGTAGATATTGCCGGTGAATCCCGCTTCCGTATCTGACGGACCGAGGACACCGTTGAGTTCCTGAGTATCATAATACAATACCAGATCCGGGTCTCCGTCGCCGGCATATGCCATTAATACGGGATCCCAGACTTCCGGCACATCCAGCAGTTCCCATTTGACGGGGAAAGCGCTTCCCAGCGATCCCGTTATCTTAACGGTCTCGGGATCAACGCAGGCGGCGTCAAAATCAGTTGTGGTAAGGATAGCCACAGGCAGGACACTGTTGCTTCTTAAATTAATACTGTTCGGATAACCGCCGGGTTTTATATCTATATCAATGTCGATTATTTTTTCTTTAATTCTTAAGCTTCCTGACAGATAACTTGCCGCACCTCTGTTGCGGCTGTATATTCTGTAACCGTATTCACAGCCGGCTTTCAGTTCTAAGCAGGAAACCCCGTTTAACGTATGCGGAGGCGGAACCCCTCCGGCAAGACAATAAAGCACGGCCGATTGTTCGTTCCCGTCCGGCTGTTTCGCATAGGCGATCAATTGAGCTTCCACATCATACGACGCATACTTATACAAATATGCCCAGTAAAAAGTAAATGTTTCGTCTGTTTCCGCAATGCTGCTGATATTCCACCAGTGCCCGGCCAATTCGGCATTATGAAGATCATAAATGAATTTTATGCCGTCAGAACCGTCTTGTACCAGAGTTGTTAATCCGGGTCCCGAATATGTCCAGGCGGCAATATTCATGTCGGCTGAGAATATAGCGGACGGCATGATCATCATCAATATAAGACTCAGTATCAGAACAACCGTTATTTTTCTTTTCATTTTGTTTTATACACTCCTGTTTATTATTATTAGAAATTTTAATGGATTCTGACGGACCGCAGCGCGATCTGATTATTTTCGGATATATGCACCTTCTGTGACGAATAGGACTGTCTGCCGCGTTTTTCGGATATGTAATTTCTCTTAAGCAAAGATATTTATCAAACTTCTCTTTTACAGATACTTTCCTGTGCAGCCTGACCGCCTCCTTGTCTGAAAACAGGTACGGAACTTGATCTGTCGAATGATTGTTATGCGATGGTCGGATACGGTAACACATGCGCTGTCTGTCGCCGGAACATACCCGATGAAGTGCCGTTTTATACGGCGGGTATCGAACCCGCAGGCAAGATACAGCGCGGAAACGGAAAGAACGGGATCGAGCAGAACCGCCGTGCTTTTTTTGTCGGGTTTATTCTTTTTCATCATTTGTCTGTTTGAAAAGCGATCGTCTTTATCATGCAGCAGACTTTTAGAGTTATGAAATGTGATTTTACAAACCGTCGGATCATATGACAAACGGTTTTGCCTGGTTATTATCCTCATCGGTTTTTCGGATTTTATACGATTTATAAAAACGCAACTGTCAGCTTTATTTTACAAATCCGTGCGGCTGTCCGTATAATCTGTCCGTTTTTCTGGTAAGCGGTGAAGGGGACTTTTGTTGCGGCGTTTTCGGTTTCATCTCCGGCAACCGCAGGTACAGGAAAGTATGAAACTCAATAAAGCACCATCGGAACCGCGTGGAAAATGATTTTTATGGTTCATATCCGATCTTAAAGTTTGCGTAAAAAAAAACTTTTATACTTAAAGTATAGCAGGTTTTTTAATAATTAATACTATCCGAAAGGATACACTTTCATGTTTTCCGACAATTTTTTACCCCCCGGACCTTATCGCCGGAGGCGTTCGGATACAGACGCAGGCAGGGGTTACATCCGATGCGCGGATCCGTAAAAGCGAAAAAAAAAACATCGGGAACAGTTTTCCGGGCAGCCGGTCGCGCGATCCGAATATTAATATTTTATTCTCTTTTTATTCATAGATCGTTCGCATAATTGTATTATAGTGAAGTAGTCGAAACCTTCACAAAATCAACAGCCGCATGTCCGACAGCCTGCCGGGGAGGGATAACGATCATGCCGAAACGTTTTATTGCCGGTTTTATCCTGTTGTCATTTTTGCTTCTGACCGCCTGCGCGGACAGCGCGGACGCGGCGGCTGGAGAACAAACGAGTATGGCGGACGAGGCGTCCGAATCCGCAGACGAGACGGCGCCCCGCGAAGCGCCCGAACTCCCGTCCGTTGATTTTGAAGGTTATGAGTTCAGGATCCTTTCCGTGAACAGCACGTCCATGGGAAACTCCAACGAGCCAGGATCCCATTTCTGGAGCGATTTCGGCTATAACGCGGACCGCAGCGGCGAACCGATCAACGACGCCGTTTTCGCAAGGAACACGGCCATCGAAGACCGCTGCGGCATATCCATACGACTGACCGAAGTCGCCGACGCGGAAGCGACCGCGAAGAAAACGGTCTCCGCCGGAGACGACGCGTATGACGTCGTCATGCCTTTGATCGACCGCGCCTATTTTCTGGCGGAACCCGGCTATATCCTCGAGCTGGGCGGAATACCGTACCTGAACCTGCAGAAGCCCTGGTGGGATCAGAAGCTGACCGCCGACCTGGCGATGGGCAACAAGATCCACATGGCGACCGGCGACATCAGCATGGAGGACGAGGAATACAACTGGTGCGTCGTCTTCAACAAGGCGATGGTGGAGAAATTCAGTCTCCGGAACCCGTACCGGGATGTTGAGGACGGGCGCTGGACCTACGGAGTCCTGTATGAAATGGCAAAGACCGTGACCTATGACATCAACGGAGACGGCCTGCTTGACCTGAACGATTCGTTCGGATACGGCGACGACTACAACGGCGGCCAGTATCTGCTGCATTCCGCGGGGGAGCGCATCGCGGCGCTGAATTCCGAAGGGAAACCGGAACTGACCCTCATGAGCGACCGCACGGTTCTGATCATGGAGGAACTGATCAGACTGTTGTGCGACAAGACCTGCGTCATCTGGGTCAGCGAGATGAAGAACGTGGAGAACGGCTGGCTTGAGCTGAATAAAATGCTGACGGAAGGCAGGCTTCTGTTCCGCGAGGCGAACATCTACAACATCAAGCAGTACCGCGGCATGAGCGATGATTTCGGACTGCTGCCGGGCCCCAAATTCAACGAGGAGCAGGAAGATTACTACCAGTGCATCGATTCGCACGCCTGCAGCGGCATCTGCGTTCCGGCGACCGCCGTCAACACGGAGAGGACGGGCATCCTTCTCGAAGCGCTGGCCTGGGAGTCGGCCGATATCAAAGACGCCTACTACAACGTGACGCTTACCGGCAAATACACGAGGGACGAGGAGAGCCTCGGGATGCTGGAAATTATTTTCAGTTCGAGGATGTACGACATCGGGAGGGTGTTCGGGTGGGGGAACCTGGGCACCGTGATCGACAATACGATCAAAAACGGGGAAGGATTCGCTTCCTCCTATGAAAAAGCCGCCGAAAAGGCGCAGACGGCTCTGGAAAAATCGTATGAGCTGTTCATGGGGACGCCGTCCTGAAGCGCGGCGCCGAAACAACAGCACAAAGTTAAAAACCGGCCCCGGGCAGCGCGGAACAGTCGCCTCGCATGCCGGATCGCCGGAAGGGGGTCATGTCTTCACCATGTCCGTACACGATATTGTCGCGGTCGACGTGCATTCGCATATCAACCGCGGCTCGCCATTTGACAGCGATGAGAACGAGATCTACAGCGCGCGGCTCGACCGGCTTGAAAAGCTGAACGAGGCGGCGGGTGTCGGGGCGATGTTCTGTTCGACCTTTGCCTCGGTGCTGCGCACGGAGACCGTGGCCGAAGAAAACGAGTATATGCATCGCATCGCGCTTGAGAACAGCCGCGTCTTTCAGTGGGTCGTCATCGAGCCGCGCAGCGAACAGACCTTTGCGCAGGCGGAACGCATACTCGGGACCGGCAAATGCGCGGGGATCAAGCTGCACCCGCCCTGCCACGGCTATTCGCTGGATGAGTTCGGCGACAGGATCTTTTCTTTTGCCTCCGGATTCGGCGCGGTGGTCCTGATACACCCGGAGAGCTCTCCGGAGTATATTCTACCCTTTGCAGACAGATATCCCGAAGTCAGCTTCATCATGGCTCATCTCGGCAGCGCCGCCTACGCCGCCGCAATCGGCAAAGCTAAACACGGGAATGTCTACGCCGACACCTCGGGTATCGCCAGCTCCAACAACAACGTCCTCGAATATACCGTCGGACAGGTCGGTTCGGAGCGGATCCTTTACGGCTCCGATACCTATGCGCCCGGTTTTCAGCGCGGAAGGATCGGATTTTCCCCCCTCTCCGACACCGATAAAAAAAACATACTCCGCGGCAACGCGATCAGGCTTTTCGGACGGTTCTTAAAAGGCATACCGTGACCGGTGCTTTCGGCCGGACAGCGTTTGCGCCGGTGAGAAACTTATCCGGTGATTTGACGGAGCTGCCGTCTGTGCGGCCGGCTGCCTCGTAAACGGAAGAGCCGAAATCAAAACATGCGATTGTGACCGTATTTCATGCATTATTCAACCGCAATGGTATATTGCAAAGGAAAACGTAACCTGGTATAAGCTTTGTTTACAATTATAGTGTATTTATTTAACGAAATATTAATAATCATATGTTATTGTTAAACAGTTATATACTATTTTTTAATATTTAAAAAAAGTGAGGGAGGAAAATCATGCAAAAACACATTATCGGCATACTCGTGTCTGTATTGCTCTGCGTTTCTTTACTGGGGTTGTATTCCACGGCAGAAACATCCGCACATTACAACATCAAAGTCAAGCAGGTACTGGCCGACTTTGACAGCGGTTCGGACGCCACGGTGAACATCGAGGCAGGGGGCAACAAATGGGGTACCAGGTGGGCTGACACTACCATCGGTACGGAGAAAGGACTTGACGGCACGGCAAATGCGCTGTCGGTTGAAATCTCGGAATACAACGACGGCGACGGCGTTATTCTGACCGGTTTCGAATGCTCATACCTCGGCGGCAGCGACACATACAACGACTGGACCGCGGGACAATACCTGACTATGCGAATCCGGAATAACACGGATACTCCCTTCAACCTTACTCCTGCACTCGACGTCAACGACGGTGCTGACGGCAGGGTCCGAATCTGGGTCAACGGGGCACAGCAGCTGCTCGATACAAACTTTAATGCAGTGGACACCGAGAATGTTTATGCGTTATGCTCCGACGGTGTCAGTTACGGGGATATGCTTTGCTATACCGTGATTCCCGGAAATTTTGACGGCTCGATGCTTATACCTCTGTCCGATTATGCGATGGGCGTTGGTGATTTCGAGTGTATTTCAAACGACAGTTTCGAAGGCATTGACTGGAAGCAGGTCATGCACTTTACATGTATGGTGCAGTATGCCAGCAAAGCGAACTTCACAGTCGATTCTATTGCACTTGCCGACGCCGCCATGGAAGTTGTCACAGAAGCAGCTGTCATCGCCGAGACAGAAGCGGCTGCGCCCGCAGAAATTTCGGGCACCGAGGCAGCCCCCAAAACCGCAGACTTAACGACCGTTACAATCCTTATCGCCGGAGCGGCTGTCTTCATGCAATACCGGCTGACACGGATTAAGACAAAGGATAAAAATTAACTCTCGGGCTGATGTAAAATAAAGTCTTACATACAAAACAAAATTGATGTTCTATGCCGTCTATATATATATAACTATTGAATTGCGACACATAAAGTGGTATAATGGTGTTGGGT
>CAZVPD010000157.1:0-8487 GCA_964628455.1 uncultured Lachnospiraceae bacterium | reverse complement strand
ACTTCGTTCTTGGAGAGGAACGCTAAAAACTACTACTTTTATATTATACGAGGAATATAACGTGGAAAAATTCAAACAATTGATACAAGCAGAATATTTTTTAACAAAGCTGATGTTCCAAGTCGATTCATTGCGCGGAATTGTATATTGGATGTTTACAGGCATGCAATACGCAATTCCGCTTGTCGGCGTATGGCTGTGGAAGTTGATGTTGGATGAACTAGCCGTGATTTACCAATCAAAAACAACAGGCAGTATTGTGTGGATTTACCTTGGAATATATCTTGTTCTTCAAGTCTTGTCATCTGTTTTAACTCAGGCAAATTATGTTATTTACGATAAAATAAAAAGAGAATCTTCTTATAGCCTTGATATAGCTATTATGAAAAAGATGGCAAATATCGATAAAGCATTCTTTGATAATCCGGATAATTCAAATATGCTAATGGCCGCGCGAACAAGCGAAGGTTATATTACAGATAATATGCCTTTTATGATTGAGTCAATCATAAAAGGCGTGGCTTTTATTTCAGGCTTAGTAATGTTTCTATCTTATGGCTGGATTTTCGGAATAATTTACATGGCAACCTATATTCCGGGTGCGATCATCTCCTATAAGCATAAAGCAAAAGTTGATCAGTGGTCTATTGACAACATTCCAGAAACTCGCAGGAAAAATTATTATAAATCGCTTCTGACCAGCAGTTATGCTGCTAAAGATTTACGCCTTTATAACAATACAGGATATTTCAAGCAAAAATACAATGAACTGTGGGACAAAATCCGAAATAAGCGCGCAAAGCTCTTTATAAAAGGTTCAATCGCGTCTTTTCTTGCATCACTTCTGACATATGTCGGAATTGTCATAATTATACTTCTGTCAGTTCGCTCGGTTTTGCTTGGCGGTATGGCAATCGGTACACTTGCTCTCTATGTTGGTTTAGCACAAACCATAGGAAACAATTTCGGCTTCCTTATCGAAGATATTGCTTGTCAAATCAAAATAATTGTTCCACATATTGTTCTGTATACGGATTTTTTAAAATATGAAAATATAATAAAAGACGATGGTAAAGAGTCTGTCCCACAGTATCCTGCAATTGAATTTAGCAATGTGTGTTTCAAATATCCGGGTAATGATGATTATACACTGAAAAATCTAAACTTCAAAATTGCAAGCGGAAAGAAGATTGCTCTCATCGGTGTGAACGGAGCCGGAAAAACAACAATCATTAAGCTGTTGTTGCGCTTTTACGAACCGGAATCGGGCGAAATTCTGATTAATGGGAGGAGTATTCGATACTATCCGCTTAATGAAGTACATAATATATTCGGCGTGTGTTTTCAGGATGTCATTCACTATTCATTGACGCTCCGTGAGAATATCGCCATATCAGATATTGATAGAAAAGATGATACCGAATCTGTTGTATCTGCGGCTGTGGCATCTGGAACAGATAAAATCATTGATGAGCTTGAAAACGGTCTTGAAACGGATATGACAAGACAGTTCAATGAAAAGGGTGCGGAGTTGTCCGGCGGTCAGTGGCAGAAGGTAGCACTTTCACGAGCCTTTTTCCGGAAGTCACAATTTATCATCCTTGATGAACCTTCCTCAGCACTTGACCCGGAGGCAGAGGATTATATTTTTTCATCCTTCAAACGGTTGTGCAAAGATAAGGGCGGAATACTCATTTCGCACAGGCTTTCCAGTATTATGATGGTCGATGAAATTGTTTTATTAGACAATGGGACTGTCATTGAATCCGGCACACACACCGAACTGATGAACAAAAATGGCAAGTATGCGGAAATGTATCGTATGCAGTCAGAAAAATATACGGGAGGTGCCGAGAATGAATAAAATAAAAGAGTACTTTACTAATATCGGTTATGCCTCAAAAATTATCTTTGCCGCTTCAAGGAAATATTTTATTTTAAAGCTGCTCCTGTCGCTTGTTTCATCGGTGCTTCCGTATCTTCCTCTGTTTCTTTGGCGTGAACTGATAAACGCGCTTGTTGAAGCTATCGGCGGAAATACCAACCCTTTACTACAAAAGATATGGCTGATAGCGGTACTGTACTGTGTGGTAATGCTTATACAAAAAATACTCGATACAATATCGAATTTCATATCATTCAAATACAATGATGCCATCGATTATTATCTTGATAATGTGATGATCGACAAGGTTTCAGCCATTGACCTTGCTTTCTTTGATTCAAGTGATCTCAACGACAAACTCAACAATTCATGGTCACTTCTCCGTTCAGTAAAAGAAATGGTTACATTTGTGTTCGATATGTTTCAAAAATCATTCAGGCTGATTATTTCATTCTCGCTTATTTTTACGCTCAGTTTATGGCTCATTCCGGTTGTCATCTTACTTTGTATTCCCTCTGTAATCGGTGATAAGAGTATCAATGATATAGATTATCACTTTGATAAAGAACACGCAAAATCTCACCGTAAGCTGGAGTACTATAAGAATTTATTCTTTGAAGGCGCAAGTTCTGAGGTGAGATTGTATCACTTGAGTGATTATTTTTCTTTCCTTTATAAATCGATATGGAAATACTGGGATAAAGCAATTCATTCGAAGAACATAAAAGTATGCCTTATCAATATGGCATCACTCGTTCTCTTGACAGCTAACGAGATAATTGTATATATTATGTCGATTGCAAAACTGATTGCCGGAGAAATCGCAGTCGGTGATGTTGCTTATTATGTTTCACTTTTAACGCAGTTCAGAGGAGATTTCACGTCACTGTGTTACAGAATTAATATGTTTGGCAAAAACTCCAAGGAGCTGAACGATGTGCGTTCTTTTGTGGAAATGAAACCATTGCTTGAAAAAAGCGGCACAATAATACCCTCAAAGAATCCGATGATTGAATTTAAAGATGTGTCATTCCGTTACCCGAATGCAGAAAACGAAGTACTCAGTCATTGCTCTTTTGTTATCACACCTGGCAAAGTTGTTGGTCTTGTCGGTCTGAACGGAAGCGGGAAAAGTACAATCGTCAAGTTGCTCTGCCGTTTCTACGATCCGACTGAGGGACAAATCCTGATAGACGGCATTGATAATAAGGAATATGATATAGTAAAACTACGCGCATTGTTCGGTGTTTTGTTTCAGGATTTTGTCAATTACAGCTTCAGTCTGCGTGAAAATGTGGCTTTGTCAGATTTGTCAAGGTTGGATGACGGTGAAGCAGTCAAAAAGGCGTGTGAAGAAAGTAACGCGAGCGACTTCATTAACGGTTGGGGAAACGGCATTGATGAAGATCTGACACGAAGATTTGATAAGCAGGGCAAGGAATTATCCGGCGGTCAGTGGCAGCGTGTCTCACTCGCCCGTGCATTCTTTCGTAATGCGCCTGTTATATTGCTTGACGAACCGTCCGCTACACTTGACCCTGTTGCAGAGCATCAGATTTTTGAGGACTTTGCGAATATCTCAAAAAACAAAAGTGCCGTGCTGATTTCGCACAGACTGTCAAGCATTACACTTGCGGATAAAATACTTGTGTTGGATGACGGTCATATTATCGAGCAAGGTTCACATAAAGAATTGCTTGAAATGAACGGACGGTACGCATATATGTACAATTTGCAGGCAAGCAAGTATATGTGATTTTCAAAACTGTGAAATCGTTCATTTTCACCTTCTCGCCATAACATGAAAAATCTTATTATTATAAAATATCAAGTGAAGTAAATCCAATGTACTCTTTGTCTGAATCTTTATATAATGGCATAGCCGTATATTATCGATAAAATTATAAATAACAGCAAAAACAATATAATAATTAGTATGTATTTAAGTTATAAATTGGAGGATTGTAGCAATATGGAATATTTTACAAAAATATTACCGATATATACACAACCTGATACCAGATTAAGTTTTCATCTGAGCACCATTTTAAGCAAAGAAAGGTATTCATGGTTTTATGAGCGTTTTACCAATATAAAAATTATCGGCACAAAAAATGTATTCATAGACTTTATGGATAATATAATTGATGATTCATATCGTTCTTTGTTTTCGGAACGAATATGTTATAATTTTAATAAACTTACGGACGAAAATAGGCTTTTAAATATTCTGAAAGAAAAACTAAATAACGATTTTTATTCGTATTTATGGTTGGATAAGATCGAAATACCTGACACAGATGAATACCACAATTATCATTTTTACCATCCGGTAATGGTTTATGGATATGAGGAAAAAGCAAAATTATTCCACATCATAAATTTTACCGGAAGCAAAGGTATCCTCTTTCAAAAAGTACAGTATGATTCACTTATGTCCGCATATAAAGAAATGATAACCAATTCCACACATTCTGACTTTATATTACCTGATACGATAGTTCTTACAAGCTATAAAGTAAATAAAAATGCAGGCAAATATCCATTTAGCTTGGCAAATTATCTTATACAATTAGGCGATTATATATTTTCACGTGCTAATAATATTGGAGGAGAAAATACTGACTCCTATGTCGAGGCAATATACGGTTTGAATGTATATGATAAATTAATTTATGTATGTGACAACATATCAGAAGGAGCGCGTATAGCTTTCAAATCATTGTTTGATCTTAATATTCATAAAAAATACATGTATGACCGTCTTTGCTATATACAAAATGAATATTATGTAAGTCAAGAGTTTTCAAATTATGTAAACACATTTAAAAGAGTAGTTCAGATATTTAATACAATTCAGATGCTTAATATGAAATATCAGGCAGTCAAGCTGAGGTCGTGTTCTTCTTTCTGTACAGAACCCATATTTATACAGAAAATGAAAGCATTATTGCTGGAAGCACAAAAAGTAGAAAAAGAAACATTGCCGCCTATTTATGTTGAACTATCTCGCGGAGTAAATATCAAATATTTACCCATGAAATATTCGATGATAAATTCCTCCGAAGGGTATGATAAAGACGCAAATCCATTAATTATAACGATGGTCAGCGACGGTGAGCAATACGCTCAGAGAATTGAAATAATTGATGAATCTGAAAATCATCGGAACAGGGCAATAGGAATCCTTCGCATCAACGATGGCGAAGAACAATTGATCGAAGATAACGTAGTTCTTGGAAATACTAAACGTGTTATAAATCTCATTCCATGTAAAATAAATAAACTTGAATATACCGAGATCACGCCATCAGCCGAAAATATAAAGGCTTTAAAATTCAATATAATCGGATTAAACGAGTCCATATTATGGGATTTCACGAGATGTATACAATATGATTGGCGTACCGAAAAACATATAACAGACGTGTATTTTAACAATAATGCAACGTATATAATTAACGGAAACGACGCTAATTTATCTTGCAGTAATATAAATCTCGAAGCAAACAAAACTGCGTATATTCATATAAAATATTGTAACAACACATACAGCAGAGTCGCGCAGTTCTTTTTCAACACATATGACGATATTGAACTATCCGAGAGCAAGTCCGGAATAATATCAATAGATAACTCAAGCGAATGGATCGAATCGGTTTTCGATATGTCAGACAATCCATATTGGACTGGTATAATAAAAGATCTAAGATTTGATCCTATTGGATATGATAATTTAACAGAAAATGGTGAATTTAAATTGGAATATATTAAAGTAGATAATACAGCGCCTGTATACAACAGTATACAGCAGTTTTGCTCGACTCAGGGAGTAAACGGATGGTTCTATTATATTTATGATAACGGAACAACTTATAGAGAGATGAGCTATGACAATAAATGTTATATTTGTCAAAATTGTCCGAAACTGTATTTGAATCAAACAGAACAGAATTCATATAATCACACCGCCAGTGTCCGGCGTTTTGTGTGTCCAGCCGATGGGAAATATCAAATCAGCTATACTGTCGAATGTATTACATCTAATGATAAAGCGTTCTTAACAGTAAGAAGAAACCACAAAGTCATCAACGTAATAAAGCTTCCAATAGAATTGAACGATACGTTCACACTTGACTTGGAACGTGGAGAAAACATAAATTTTGAATATTATAATGAAAATGAGAATACTATTGAATCGATTAAATTATCTATTAATATAGAAAAACAATAGATATGTTAATATTTGCTGCGAGGACTACTGCCAGTCGAGCTGCATTTAACTTCAGTTAGCTTGATAATTATGAAAACGTAAAGGCTGACATGAAGTGTGGTATTCGCCGACACTTTACCACGGACTGCAGCTACGCTTAGCACCGCTAAGACGATAGAAAGGGATATGATTAGCAGGGGGGCTTTCGGTCACGTTATGTCAGTTTGAACACATCGGCATACTGGCTTCGCGTTGATTTTAGCATATAAAACATAATATAGTAGTAATTGTTATAATCAAGCATTATTTAACAGCAAGGTATGTAATTCTCTTTTTTAATGTGTCCGAAGGACACATTGTAACATCAGCCGAACCATCAGAATTTTTTCTGAAATGGTTCGGCTTTTTTTATTTGTTAAATTACCGTAAACCGATTTTACATGGCAGTGTAGGCTGCCGAGATCCACCGGCTTCCGTTTAATTATGACTGCCAAAACAAAATTAAACGGAGGATTACCCATGAAAACAATTAACTTACTCAATTACTACCCAGAACTTTATGAACATGACTGTTTAGTTGAAGTGACTGATGATGTAGCCAAAATTCTTGAAGATGACAAACGTTGTCAGAAAAACTACGCTCAATACATACGTGACAACAAAGCATTTTATTCACTCGATTGCGATGACGGCATTGAAACAGCAGCTATAAACAAAGCAGAACAACCCGATGAAGCTCATGAACACGCAGAATTTTTGAATCAATTCAATAAATTGCTGAAAAAATTGCCGCCGATACAGGCACAGCGTGTATACAAAAGCATTATACTCGGTAAAAGCAAATCACAAATAGCTAAAGACGAGAATGTGAGCGAGGGTGCTGTACGCAAGTCAATTCAACAAGGTTTGTCGTTCATAAAAAGTTTAATAAATAAATTTTGATTTTAGGGTACGATTTTGCCCGAAATTTCTGTAGGTATATGAGGGATATTTATTTATCACTCACTGTTCATTGAAAATTGAATAATCCAACATCAGATACATTACCTCCGCCGAAACTGTGACGAGCAGTAAGCCACGTCAGCGGGTACGCCATGACCGCAGAAATGCGAGAGCGATAATACCTGGCTGTAAGTACCGGGTAGCCCATCGGTATGGCGATGACAGGCAGGAGGCGATAATGATACTCCCACTCAGTCACAGTCCGAGCGTTGAAGCGGAGATGATCCTCCGTGAGCCGTCGCAGGCAATGAGGGTGGTCCTGTCGGAGACAGGAGAGTGAGAAACTCGTGACGCCGTTACGCTGACGGCGGTCTGGTGTTGCCCATACCGGGGAAGTGAGACAAATACGGCAACGAAATACAACAGATTAGAATTTATATAGACCGGACGGCGGTAGTGATAAAGACTGCCGCCACTATCCGGTGCTACATACAGATTTGTATGAATACAGCTCCGACTATCGGAGCAGAAGTGAGGTTAATCGCATGAAAACAGTAAAAGCAAACACATTCAAACCCATTGCCGTATTGCTGGCTTTCGTTCTGCTGCTCGGCAGTGTACCGTCAGTATTTGCGTACAGCAATGACAGCATTGAAGCACTCGGCGGTTCGTACTTCATTACCGACAGAGGTGATTTGTGGGTATGGGGTGACAGCGACAATGGTCAACTCGGAGAAACAAACGGAATACTTACTATGACAAGATGTTCCGGCACTTACTCATCGTTCACGGTTAACGGCGGTGTCGGAAACTATGTAACCTCGGCAGGTAAGCTGTACAGGTGGAGTGATTTTGACAATCCGTTCTATATGTATGATACGGTTTCTGGCAAGCTCATCAATGCTAACGATGAATCTCAATGTCTGATGACAGGTGTTGACAAAGCGGTTGGCGGTGATGAATCGTCCATATTCGTACTCAAGGAGAACGGCGATTTATGGGTAATTCCGTACACGGCGGGTAAGCCGTACAAAGCACTGACAGATGTGACCGATGTAATTACGGCTAATCCTGATAAGTCAAACGAAATCGCTTACGCTTTAACAAAAGACAGGAAAGTATATTGTATTGAGAATCTGTTGTATGTCAGCAAAGCAACAGTAACTCGCATAGCTTCAAAGGTCAACGCTGAAGCATTGGCTGGCGTGACATCAACAGAATCGCTGTATCTCATTGACAGCAACGATGAATTGATTGAGTATAACATCAGCCGAAACAGCTACAACACTGTCGCACAGAACATAAAATCAGCAGCAGTCAGCTACACAAGCGGTGATATATACACTGTCACATCAGCCGGAACCGTTACTCTAAACGGCAATGTGATTTCACGAGGGTGTAAAATAGTTTGTGTAAACTCCGAATACATGATAAAATAAAAAAAGAA
>CAZVPD010000156.1:6213-8558 GCA_964628455.1 uncultured Lachnospiraceae bacterium | reverse complement strand
CGATGAGCTACTCTTTTTTTCTTTCCGGGGGGGCAGTTAGCTTTACAATCGGCCCGTTTTTAAATCATATAAAATATTTTTAATTCAGCTATTGACAAAATCCGTATCAAATGATAGAATACAATAAACCGTTGACGGAGAGATAAAACTTATTGCGCATTTACAGAGAGCCGCAGTGCTGAGAAGCGGCAATAGGCGGGTAAGATAAATGGACTTCGGAGGGCGCAGCCTGTGACAGGTAAAACTGTACGTTAATACTGCGACGTGTGTTCCCGTTACCGAACGAAGAGTGTGATGGCACTCCGATGAGGCGGACGTTTTTTACGTCAACCAAGGTGGTACCGCAGATATTGTTTTTATCTGTCCTTGATTTTTCAGGGACAGTTTTTTTATTTTAAAAATCCTGTTAATTTCAAAGAACCGCCGGGTGAATCAACTAAATTTTAAAGGAGAGAATGAAGATGAAAAAAACAAACATTCCGCACCGGTTATTTTTAAAAGAAAACCAGATCCCTTCCGCATGGTATAATCTGCGAGCCGACATGCCTGAATTGCCTGACCCGATGCTCAATCCGGCTACTTTGAAACCTGTATCTTTCGATGATCTGAGACCTGTTTTTTGCGATGAACTGGTTCGTCAGGAACTTGAACATTCCACACCGTATTTTGATATCCCCGGCGAAATTATCGATATGTATAAAATCTATCGTCCTTCACCCCTTGTCAGAGCCTATAACCTTGAACGCGAACTCGATACTCCGGCACGAATCTATTTTAAATATGAAGGAAACAATACGTCGGGAAGTCATAAGTTAAATTCTGCCATCGCTCAGGCTTATTATGCCAAAGAACAGGGCGTCAAAGGTCTGACTACGGAAACAGGTGCCGGACAGTGGGGAACAGCTTTAGCCGAAGCATGTTCGTATTTCAGAATACCGCTGACTGTTTATATGGTAAAGGCATCGTATGATCAGAAACCATTCCGAAAATCGATTATGGAAACATTCGGTGCAAAAGTTATATCGAGTCCGTCGATGACTACCGAATCAGGCCGAAAGATACTCGCACAAAATCCCGATACCGGCGGAAGTCTGGGATGCGCTATTTCGGAAGCGGTCGAAAAAGCCGTGACAAGCGAAAATTACCGGTATGTGTTGGGATCTGTATTGAACCAGGTGCTTCTCCATCAAACGGTTATCGGTCTTGAAACGGAAATCGCCATGCAGGAAATCGATGAATATCCCGATATTATTATCGGATGTGCGGGAGGCGGTTCAAACCTCGGCGGGCTTATCGCTCCGTTTATGCGTGATAAAATGAAAGGAATCCATAATCCGCGCATCATCGCCGTTGAACCCAAGTCTTGTCCCTCGTTTACAAGAGGCAGATATGCTTACGATTTCTGTGATACCGGAAAAATCACACCGATGGCAAAAATGTATACATTAGGATGTGATTTTATTCCGTCATCCATACATGCGGGAGGACTCCGGTATCACGGGATGTCCCCGATATTATCAAAGCTCTATCATGAAGGATTTATGGAAGCGGTCGCGGTTGAGCAGACAAAGATATTTGAAGCGGCTGTAAAATTCGCACGCCTTGAAACGATACTTCCGGCACCGGAATCGGCACATGCAATTTATACAGCCATAAATGAAGCTCTTTTCTGCAGAGAAACGGGAGAAGCCAAGGTAATATTGTTCGGACTTACCGGAACCGGATACTTCGATATGACCGCTTATGCTTTACATAACGAAGGGAAAATCACTGATTTTATACCTACGGATGAAGATCTGCTGCCGGGTTTCTCCGGTCTGCCGAAAATATAGAGTATTGACATTACGGCAGGATTATGGTATATTTCTGACATAACGAATAATACTGTGAGGTGTCGTCTGTGAAACTGGGAGCCTATTTCTGGGACGGCTGGTATGCCAGAATACCGCACTGGACCGACCGGCTTTTGTCTGATTTTACCGAACGCGAACCGGTTTGGGGCTGGCTGGGCAATACGGTTGAAAACATGGAACTGCAGGTCGATTACGCAGCGGATGCCGGTCTCGGTTTTTTCGCATTTGACTGGTATTATCCTGAAAACGGACATATCAACCGCATGAACGAAGCTGTTGACCGTTACCTTGCTGCCGTAAATGCCGGACGTATGGAATTTTGTCTGCTTGTCGCAAACCATAACGGAGGCTATATTTACCGTGAAAAATGGGATGATGCCTGTGATATGTTTATGCCTTATCTGACAAATAAAAACGCGTTGAAAGCAAACGGATGTCCCGTTATTATTTTTTTTTCAACAAGCGATCTCATTCGCTGTCTGGGCGGAGCTT
>CAZVPD010000156.1:0-6203 GCA_964628455.1 uncultured Lachnospiraceae bacterium | reverse complement strand
GATAAATTGCGCGGCAGGTTAAAGTCTGCGGGTTTTCCCGGTTTATGTGTGATCGGATGCGGAGGACCTCCGCGCGATGAGACGGGAGAAGTGCTTCTGACGCGTGAAACATGGCAGGGCATGGTGCAGATGCTTGAAAGCTGCGGACTCGATGCCGTCACGGGATACAATTATCACAGGAGTCATATAAAAAAAGGTGATGATATCTCATACATTTATCCTTTTGAGAATTTAGTTCGAGATCATATTGCAGGCAGGAATGCATTTGCCGATTATTGCAGCCTGCCGCAGATGCCTCTGGTTATCGGCGGATGGGATTGCCGTCCGTGGGAAACCGTCTGGGCGGGAGGTACAGCATCGCATCCCCGGTCCTGTTATTCACCCGACAGGACCCCCTCCGATATATATGATCATGTATTTGAAACAGGGAAGTGGATCGATACGCACCGTAAAAACGTTTTGGATAATCTTTCCATTCTATATGCCTGGAATGAAAACGGCGAAGGCGGTTTTATAGAACCGACTTTTGGAGACAGAGGTGCCGTTTTAAATGCCGTAAAACGTGCTCTGACGGATTTGAACTCATAAAAAAAATGAAAACGTACCGCATAAAACGGTGCGTTTTTTTGTCGTGAGTATTTATTAATACTTATATAAAAAATAACTGTTGACATATAGATAAAGATGATGTATAACATTAATCACAGAATATTTTATTTTATTTTTTGCATGAAAGCGGTGTTTATTTATGGAACAAGTTGATTCCGATGTGCCCCTCCCCCCTCCCCGACCGTTGATCGGTATTATTTATAATTTAAAAAAAGGTGTTAAAACAGAAATTCATGATCTGGAAGCCGAATACGATAATATTGAAACGGTAAATTCAATCAAATCCGTATTCGAAAAACACAAACTGAAAACCGTACTGCTGGAAGCCGATTCTTCGCTTCCGGAAAAACTGCGTGATATTCATATTGATATCGCATTTAATATTGCCGAAGGAATAAACGGCAGGGGGCGCGAAGCACAGATACCCGCATTGTTGAATATGTTGGGCATACCGTTTACCGGTTCCGATGAAACAACTCTCTGCATTGCACTTGACAAAGCATTAACCAAACGACTACTCTCCTCATATCATATCAATACCCCTAAATATACGGTCATCCCGAAAAGTTTCGCGTTACAGGATATCCGGATAAAAAAAATGAATTATCCCGTAATCGTAAAACCTAACGCAGAGGGATCAAGCAAGGGAATATCCGATGTAAGTATTGTCGATTCGATGGATGACCTGTACAAATTGGCTGAAAAAAATATTGAAACATATAAACAAGATATGTTGGCAGAGGAATATATAGAAGGACGAGAATTCACGGTGGGGATCACCGGGAATGGAAAAGAAATCAATGTTTTTTCTCCCATGGAGATAATATTCAGAAAAAAAACTCAGGGAGACTATCATGTTTACAGCTATAATGTAAAACAGGATTACAAACAGTATATTAAATATGAGTGCCCTGCTGATCTTGATAAAGGTATTGAACGTAAATTGATCGGAACTGCCCGAAAAATCTATGAAGTATTGGGATGCCTGGATTTTGCACGCATCGATTTTCGTATCGGGAAAAACGGACTGATTTATTTTATCGAAATAAATCCGCTCCCGGGACTCGCCCCGGGTTACAGTGATTTCCCGATGCTTGCCGAATTCTGCGGTGTAAGTTATGACGCGCTGATCATGAGTATTCTTGATTCGGCTTTAAAAAGATACGGTATTTTTTTGACGGACGGGGTGATGCCGCTTGAACGGTCATGAAAATTCCGCCCGTAATTTACGCTGGGATGACTGGAAATGGCAGCTGGCAAACCGCATAACATCGGTGGACAAATTATCTGAAGTCATATCCCTTTCGGAAAGCGAAAAATGCGATATTGAAAGATGCCTTGAATCGTTTCGAATGGCTATTACTCCTTATTATGCTTCGCTGATAAATCCGGATGATCCGGATGATCCCGTCAGGAAACAGGCGATTCCTTCCATCGCTGAAACATATCCGTGTGAAAATGATTTGAATGATCCTCTGAACGAAGAGGGTGACAGTCCTGTACCTCACATCGTTCATCGTTATCCCGACCGTGTACTTTTTATAGTAACTTTAAAATGTTCGATGTATTGCCGCCATTGTACTCGCAGAAGGACCGTCGGCGAAGAAGACCGGATTATAAGCGAAAAAGAATTATCGTGTGCAATCGATTATATCCGAAGCCGCAATGAAATAAGGGATGTGCTTATATCGGGCGGTGATCCCCTGATTATGAGTGATAAACGGCTTGAACATATTGTTTCAAGCCTGCGCGCTATACCGCATGTGGATATTATTCGTATCGGCACGAGGGTACCGGTGGTTATGCCGATGCGGATAACTGATGATTTACTCTCGATGCTTAAAAAATACCAGCCTGTGTGGGTAAATACGCATTTTAATCATCCCGTAGAAATTACCGAATATGCCGTGCGTGCTTGTACTGCCATCGTAGATTCCGGGATACCTCTCGGGAATCAAAGCGTTCTCCTCAAGGGTATAAACGATAACACGAAGGTTATGAAAGAACTGCTGTTGAAGCTGGTTCATATGAGGGTTCGCCCGTATTATTTATATCAGTGTGACCTGAGCAGAGGTATCGGACACTTCAGAACAAGCGTGGACTGCGGGATAAAAATCATACATGAGCTTACCGGAAATATATCCGGTTATGCAATACCGAAATATGTTATTGACGCTCCGATGGGCGGCGGTAAAATTCCGATCAACTATGATTATGTGATCAGCCGCGGCAGCAATGAAGTGGTTATGGAAAATTACCGCGGTGAAATATATAAATATCCGGCCGGAAATTAAAAAGTGCGGCAGCTTCAGAAAACCGAAGCTGCCTGTTTTTATTAACTGCGGGCACGATCCAGAATGCGCTTTATTTCGTCATTCGGCCGGTCGATCTGATCGGGTCCTGAAACCGTGATTGTCGGTATGGCTCCGTGTTCTTCATGTATTCGTTCACGAAGAATCTGCGATTCATCCTGCCCCGCAAGATTAGAATAACCGATTGTTTTGCATAATTTTCCGAACAACAGGTTGTTTAAATCGCAGCCGCCGCAGCGTGACAATCCGTCCGATGTAGCATGATGACTGTCAAACAGATGAGCCTGCGCAAAAGTGAGATTCTGGAACGTTATTTCATTGAGACCTTCACCACCGACCGCAAGACCTCCGTTAATATTTCCGACATGGGAGATGATGCGTTTCATGCCTTCCATGGAAGTTGTATTGTCAACGAGGCAGTTATCCAGATTATAGGAGCATAAAGTAACGTCAATAAAGAAAGTGTCGGTCAGGTATTCCAGCTTTTTCAGAGCCGAATGTATGTTTTCGGCCAGAAGAGAACGCCAGAGCGATAATCCCGGATGAATCTTTACCATTACCAGCTTTTCGCGGCTTTCAGCCAGCGCCTTGTTTGACGAAGGTACTCCGAGAACGCGTCCGTTTTCCCACCCCCAGCCCAATAATCTGCCGTCTTCAACTGCTCGGTATTTAAAATCCGCCAGATATTTATATTCGGGCATAGAAGGATCCATATCCACGCTGTTGGCATGCGGCATACAGTTAAATCCGAGTCCCCGCGCGTATTTCATAAAATCGATAAAATAATCGGAAGGTGTGTAATCGGGATAACAGGTATCATATCTGTGAATGCGCCATTGCGGAAGATGCAAAAGAACTGTTTTCGGTTCGACTTTTTTGGCAATACTGTCCAGAAGCGCTTTATCGGACGGACACCAGGAAATTGCCAGCTTTATACTTTTCGTCCATTCCAGCCTGCGCGCTTCTTCACGCTCAAGCTTATAGGTTTTCCAAAGCCATTTGCGGTAATTTTCCGCGGGTATACGCCAGGTTCCTTTAAAGACGTTGATTCTCCAGACAATACCGCCTGCAGAAAGCGACCGGTCGACGGGACCGTATGCCTCGGTATCAAATGACAGGCTTCTTCTTTCACCGCCGGTTACGATCGCTTTTGTCCTGTATTTATCGTCTTCGCAGTGCACCCAGAATCCGTTTTTACCGTTATGCAGTATACATAAACCGGCCTCCCACATATAAGGCCACTGCCACTTTCTGCCATGTAAAAGCGCATCCTCGAGTTCCATATCGATACCCTGATAAAAAGGTGCGGTCAGTCTGTAACCTCCGGCGATTCCTTCCAGGGTATAACGGCAGGCAAGGACGCCCTGACGCGCGGAAGTCACTTCGGGTTCGATGCAAAGGTCGCCGGTTTCGGCATCCTCGCTGATCACAATCAGTCCGTTTCCGTCCCAGGCGTCGTAACGGATCTCCGCGCAGGTTTCGGAAAGACCGTGGATATGGATCGAACCGGACCGTGTGTTTTTTACGGGAATTATATCGCCGTGCCTGTATACAATCCTGATGACTTCACTCTTGTCAGCGTCTGTTTTTATATATCGGACACCTTTTTTATCGCTCAGTGAAATCAGGGCGCCGTCCCGGATGACTGCATCAAGAGTTTTTGTCGATACGAAAACAGTATTGTTTTCAACCCGAATCATGGAAGAACCTTCTTTCTTTCAGTAGAATGTTATGACGATTCCGTATAAAATACAAAGACAGTTAAATTTTCTTATTCTTTTAAATAATCATAAAGGAAAGCAATAATATGGATAATATCGTATTGATTGGTATGCCGGGCTGCGGGAAAAGCACGGTTGGGGTCGTCCTTGCAAAAATACTGGGGTATAATTTTATTGACTCCGACCTGCTGATACAAAATAAACACGGAAAGCTGCTTCGTGACATAATAAAGGACGAGGGCAGAGAAGGATTTCGTCAGATCGAAGAGGATGTTAATTTATCAATACGCAGCATTCATACGGTCATCGCTACCGGGGGAAGTGTAATTTATTGTCATAAAGCCATGGAGAATTTTAAGTCGGAAGGAAAAATCATTTATATAAAACTGACGGCAGAATCGGTCGCCGAAAGACTGGGTGATATCACCGGGCGCGGAATATCCATGGAAGAAGGTCAGACCATATATGAATTGTATGCCGAAAGAATACCGTATTATGAAAAATATGCGGATATTGTTTTTAGTGCCGAAGGATTAGGCATCCGCGATGCGGCTTTCGGAATCAGAGAGTCCCTAAACATACGGCGCATACCCGCAAACGGTACACGCCGATGATGAATTTAATTATTCAGATGATCGTTATAACCGAGTGAATATGCAGTTCATTCAAAGTCAGATGAATGATTCCGTTATTGTAGCTGTATTCCAGAATTTCATTTTCGGGTTCGAGTATAACCGACTCGGGTTCTGAAGGATATTTTATGCTCAGGTCGATATCATAGACGGGTGGTATACGGTCAAAATTCTTATAGGTAGGATCAGAATGGTTTCCGCCGAGATTCAATAAATTAACGCAGAGTTTACCGTCTTTTTTCATCAGCGCTGTTTCTATGGGTTCGATACTTTCCAGCTTGACCGCAGGTTCGAATAATTCTCCGATCAGAGATCCGATAAATTTACGGACAACTGCGGTTTTTGTCTTTGCATAGGCACCGGTATTAAAGTATACGCCGGCGATTCTGCCTTTTCCGTAATTCGTTATAGATGAGGGTATGAATGATTTGCCGCAGGTGTCATCGCTAAGGTATAATTTACCGAATGTTTCGGTTCCTTCGGCCGGAATGATGTCGCGGTAGGGGGAAATGACAGGCGCCAGCTTTTTATCATGTTCGATGTATACCGGAGCGGGTTTATCATTTCCGCCGGAAATATCAATATCGAGGTAGGGCAGAAATAACTGTGCCGAATTGTATCCCGAAACCATTAAATTTCCGCCCTGATTTACATAATCAAGCAGAACCGTACGCAAATCCGCTTCGATCGTATCCAGATCCGAAACGACCAGGACGCCGTATTCCGACAGATCTTTTTTATTCAATACCTGGTGTGTCATCAGTATTTCAGCCGAAAATCCGCCGTCCAGAATCGCCAGAAGCGTTCCCCGCAGTTCGTTTATATATTTACCGCCGTTTGAAAACAAATCCTGCTTGCCGTGGTAATGTGCTTTTTCGGAATAGATCAATCCGACCTGAGGAACAAACTGAGCTTTATGGCATATGGAT
>CAZVPD010000155.1:0-8561 GCA_964628455.1 uncultured Lachnospiraceae bacterium | reverse complement strand
ATACACTATCTCTTATAACGAACCGAGCGGCAGTCTGCCGGCCGGCAGCAATCCGTCAAGCTATTATGTTTACGACGAATTCACACTGGTCAACCCGACTTCCTACCCGGGAAGAGATGACCTTCGTTTTGCCGGCTGGACAGGGACAGGATTATCCGCGCCCACCGAAACGGTAACGATTCACAACGGTTCCACAGGGAACAGATTTTATCAGGCGGTATGGGTGTCGCTGTACCGCAATATCTCTTACAACCTTGCGGGCGGCGTCTTGCCGGCCGGCGAAAGCAATCCGTCGCAGTATTATGTAAACAGCGATGACATCACCCTTGTAAACCCCGCCAGAGACGGTTATATCTTCCTCGGCTGGACCGGTACCGGTCTGGACGCTCCAACCATGACGGTAACCATTCCCAAGGGGTCTGAAGGGGACAGACAGTATACCGCCCAGTGGATCGGCGCATACACCATTTCCTACGACCTTGCGGGCGGTGTCATGCCGCAGGGCGTGAGCAACCCGCCGCAATACAGCTCACAAAGTCCCGACTTCACCCTGGTCAACCCGGTCAAGGACGGTTATGTCTTTACAGGCTGGACCGGCACGGGTCTGTCGGAACCGACCCTTGAAGTAACGGTTCCGCAGGGATCTGCCGGGAACAGAGCTTATACGGCCGGCTGGGCTCAGCTGGCAAATTACACCGTCATTCACATGAAGCAGCAGTACCAGCCCGGCAACGGACTCAATTATATTCAGCAGGAGCTTGAAGTTCTGTCCGGAGGGGAAAGACTGCAGACCGCGGCGGAAGCAAAGACCTATGCGGGCTACGATGTCCAGCCGTTTGAACAGGAAACAATCGCACCGAGCGGCGCAACGGTAGTCTACATATATTATAACCTCAAACGCTATACGGCGACCTTCGACGCAAACGGCGGAGAGGGCGGAACGACTCAGAGTGTGATATACACCCTGCCGATCACTGCGCCGGCTTCACCCACCCGCACAGGCTACACATTCGCAGGATGGGACCCCGAGATCCCGGCTGCTATGCCTATGGAGGATATCACGTTTACGGCGCAGTGGACTCCGGTAACCTACAGCATTGCTTATGACACGGCAGGCGGCAGCGTTGAAGGCACGAATCCGACATCCTATACCATTGAAAGCCCCGACATTACGCTGATCAACCCGACAAGGGAAGGCTATGATTTTGCCGGCTGGACAGGAACGGGACTCGGCGGGCCGACGGCAGCCGTGACGATCACGACAGGCTCCGCGGGAAACAGAACATACACGGCGACATGGACTCCGAAGGACGGTTACTACAGGCTGACTTTCGACGCCAACGGCGGAGAGGGCGGCATCGAACAGAGATATCTTCCCGGCGAAACCATAACCCCGCCGACGGTCACCCGCACAGGCTATAATTTCCTGAACTGGCTTATCGAGGAGGACGGGTATCGGATACCTTATGAGATCACCGTTATGCCCGCAGAGGATATCACTCTCTACGCCGAATGGGAACCGATTTCCTACATGATCCCGCTTCACGCGAATGTCGGCGATTTAGACATAGTCGTCAATGAGATAGCGGGCATAGAATGTGATGAACGCGGAATAGCCTGGATGGAATGCTGGTATGACGATGAGGTACCGCTGCCCGGTTATGTCGATCCCGGTCTCGGCAGCCAATACAGATTAGCCGGCTGGAATACAAGGCCGGACGGTTCCGGCATCGGCTTCGGCAGAGCCGACATCGTCCGCAATCTGCAAACAGACGGATACGGGTATGACTTGTATGCCCAATGGAAACCGCGCACCGAATTCGGGTTGTTCGATGCCATGTATACCCTCCAGAGGAGGGCGTTTGGGTATGACGACGCCACAGGTATGGTGACGGACGCGATCTATGACGCTTCCGTGGCGGCAGACGGAGACGGGATGAGACCGGTACTGGATTACGGTTTTGAACTGATGTATTTCAGGCTGCAAAGGACACTGGACCCCGACAATCCGGTCTCGCTGTACCTGTATCAGTGCCCCGATTACAGTCCCGGATACGATTTTACCGGCAATCCTCTGGTACCTTACGATCAACCCGACCCCGGCTGGTACAGCTACCCCGCACCGGAAGGCTCGCTTATCGGATCGGGAAACAACGACGGTCTCACAGAGGCGTGCAAAACATCTATGCAGGAAAATCCCGTATCCTTCGGCAGAGACTGGACAAAGGGTCTGGTGACGGTAGGAAACATCACCAAGCTGCTGGCGGACAACAACGGCAATCCGGGATTCGTGTTTACCGGTGTGAACGGTGTCAGTTACTTCTTCAGCGGAAAAAAGCTATATGAATACGGAATGGATTATCATTATGAGAATGAGGATCTGGAATTTACGGTGACCAACACCGCCCCCGATATGGCGGATATCGAGGCGATCGCCGTTTATCTGCCCGGCCCCGATCCGATGATGGGTTGAATCGACTGCGGCAAACAACAGCGAACATTGGCCATTACAGAGCAGATGCGGGTCGGTTCGTGCCGGAACTCATAGACTGTAAACCAAACACCGGACCGAAACACAAAGCAGGGGTCTGCAGCAAAAGTCCCGAAAAAAAGCAGAGTCAAAAGGCTCTGCTTTTGCTTGAGTAAAAACGGGAAGTCATGATACAACTATTTATTATACTTTATTGAATAATAACCCCCCTGCAGTTTATTCCGAAACCAATCGGCGCCGGCGGTTGACAGTTGTCACGCTCCATGATATAATCATCGGTATTAAATTTAAAACTTGGAGGAATCATTATGAACACGATGGACCGTTCGCGTTTACACGTCGGGACTTATATTCTGGCGCCTTATGCACACACCGAAAAGCATATCCGTGAGTTGGCCGAATGCGGGATCGACTTCGTCATCGGCGTGCCCAACGACCATGCCGTACTTGACCTGTTTTCCAAATACGGCGTGGGCGCAATCGTCGGAGGCGCTGTCCCCGGCTGGTGGGGCGGAGACGGGAATAACGCCGGACAAATGGCGGAAAAGAATCCGATCGAACGCTATGAGCAATCCGCTGCCGCCTTTAAAGACCATCCGGCAATTTGGGGCATTGACACGGGCGATGAGCCGTCCGCGCTGGATTTTCCCCATTACGGCAAAATCACGGACTTTGTAAACCGCCGGTTCCCCCGTCAGCTTGCCTACTTAAATCTTTATCCGAACTATGCCTCCGTCTCAAAGAACAACGCCGAGGAGACCGTCAACCAGCTTGGAACGGAAACCTACGACGAACATATCGAAAAATACTGCGAAAACATAGGCATGGACTATATCTGCTACGATTATTATATGTACGCCGCCACCGTTGACGGTGCATACAGGAACCTGCGCACAGTGGCTGATGCCTGCCTGCGTACCGGCCGTCGCATGTGGATTGTTTTACAGGTCAACTCTTCGCGTAAAGAAGATTGGATCAGTGCCAACCGGCTTCGCTTCCAGGCATATAGCGCCATGGCCTTCGGCGCGGAAGCGATCACCTGGGCCTGCTACACCGCGGGTTGGTGGCACAATCAGGTGCTTGACGACAAAGGCGAGAAAACCCAGCAATACGACAAACTGAAAACCGTCAATACGGAGCTGCACAGGATGGGTGAAACTTATATGAAATACCGCCGCGTCTCTACGCATTTCATCGGATTCCCGGATGCAAAAGGCGCTCCGGACGGCCGTGTGCAGCCCGTCGAAGCGCTGAATACCGGCATCTTTGCCGATTTGCGCGCTGACCAAGGCGAAAACCTGCTTGCAGGCCAAATGGTCTCCCGTGCGGATGACAGATCCTGCGCGCTTATGCTTTGCGGAGCGGACGACCCGCATGACCATGCACAAAAGGAGTATAAAGTTTCTTTCCGCGCCGACAACCGCACGGTCTTTGCCATAGCCGGCGAAGGTACCCGCCCGCTTTCACGCCTTGCCGGCGGCTGCTATGAGCTGAAAATGAAGTCCTGCGAAGGCGTCCTGCTTGTTGCCCGTTAAATATCTGCCAACTTCATAACTTCCTGAAAGCCTGGCCGAGAAATTGAAAAGCTGCCATCCTCGGACAACAGCATTGTCATATTATGCGAGCAGCATCCTCTCTTAAGTAACAATTTCGGCTTTTCCTTGTTTGCCGGATGAAAAGAAATTTCTCCGGTCTTTCAAAACGGCCGAAGATCAGGAACTCATTCCTTTTTAAATCTGATCCGGCTCTTGTTCGGTCTTATACCGTCATAAATATTAAAAGGGTTCTGTTGCCCCGTTATGAATAAGCGGCAAAGCAGGATTTATTTATAAAAGCAAAAAAAGAAGCAGTGAGTTTTGTATTTATACTCACTGCTTTTCTTTGGTTGCGGAGGTGGGATTTGAACCACACGACCTTTGGGTTATGAGTTTGTAAAGGGATTATTTCGATGTGTGCAATACGTTATTATACGTGCGGTTTTATGCCCGCATTTGCTTTAAAAGCCCGCGTATACGCGTATTTTGTGCCAATACGTACTATCCGTTTACTGCGTAAATGGTATTATAAATGGTCAACCTGACCATTTAAGGCGGCTCCGCGTCATCGGTATCTTCCGCCGCGTATCCGTTAATATAATAAGATATATCGGCGTTCTCCGCCCATTTTTTCTTTGCGTATTGTAATGCGTCTTCGATCCAAAGCGTAAGCCGTTTTTCGGTAATAAATAATTTCAGAACCGCGGGAAGCAAACCGTATACTTTCGCGATGACGGCGGCCTTTTTCAGCTCTCCCGTTTTTCCCCCATACTGAGCTTCCGCTTCCGTGACAAGGGCGTACAGGATATGATTAAAAAGCTTTTTTTCGCCGCGGACATAAAGGACAGCCAGAACGGTTATCAGCGCGATAACAAGCAGCAGGCTGCTCCAGTTCAATGCCAGGAACTCAAGTATTTTCATAGGCTCCTTTCTCCCTTACGGGACGTCGTATTCGCTTTGCTCTTCTTTTAAATAATCGGGGTTCAGTTTTGACTTCGTGTTTGCTTCCGCCATGTTCTTGATAAGCCAGGTCACGAGCCCCCCCGTCACAGGCGCGCCTATATAGATCAGCACGCTGTTTATATCGAGGGTAAGGTTCATGCCTCCGTAGCCGTAATACCCGCCTGACGATTGCTTCAGCGTTTGCATGGCGTATATAACCTGGAGCGTAAACGAAGTCGTTTCCATTGCAATGCCCCAGAAGGCGCCCACAAACCACATGATCACCATGCTGTGCAGGATCCGGTCCGATCGTTTGATCCATTTCCTTTTCACGTCATCTGCCACCAGAGTTTACGCCAGACGTCGGACGCATACGGGCACCCCCACATGTAATCGATTGTCGCCCATTCGAGCTTCGCGGCTCTGACCACGGCCGTGGCATAGTCTTTACCGTAGCTGCCGGTCGTGCGCTTCGGATAGTTTTTCATGCATTCCCAAAGCGATTCCCAGAGTATGCCGGCGAACCGGTATTCGTTGATATACGCTACGGCTTCTTTCGGCAGATCGCATTTCGCGGCTACCAGAGAGGCATAGTCCGTCGATACGGGCGCCACAGGCACGGTGTATATCCCGGCGCGGTTCGGCAGTCCGAGGATCGTTGCGATGTTGCAGTCGTCTTCCGGATCCGCCGGAATCATAGATTTGCGCGTTCCCCTGCGCGCTTCGATGTGCAAATGGGAACCGGTGGACTGCCCGGTCGTGCCTTCGATGCCGATAACTTCACCGGCGCGGACCGTCTGCCCTGCCAGGCCAATGCGCTGAGATAAGTGACAGTAAAAGACCGATATCCCGTCCGGAGACAGGATCTTTATGTAATTTCCCCACTGCCAGGTGCCCCCCGGATCATTGTATATGCGCGTCGAAGTGATTATTTTACCGGGTCTGACCGCGACTATTTTTTTGCTGCTCATTCCGACGATATCGAGCCCGTGGTGCGGAGACAGCTTGACGTGCGTTATCGGATGCTCGCGGTATCCGATGAGAGATGTAACCCGAAACTTCCCGCCCTCGAACGGTGATATCATATTTTACCCTCCCGAGCCGTTTTCATGCGGCGGTGCACTTTTACGGTACAGCTGCTCTATCTTCTGCTCCACGCAGGTTAGCCGCGATATGTAATCCCTGTCGCGTTCATCCTGCTTGTCAAGTCTGCGGATAATCGCGTCCATGCTTGACTTTAAATATCCCAACTCGGTCAGGATGGTGCCGTCCTGTTTTCCTTCCTGCCGCGAAGCGGAATTTCTGCCGAAGAAAAAGCTGAGAACAACGAATACAAGCCCCAGCGTGCCGATCAGCAGGCTCGAATTAAACTCAGTCATTATTGCCCTCCGAATGTAAAAATAAATTATGCCGATGCTTTACAGCGCTTCAAAGGCCGCTTGAGTCGTGTTCCAAGTAACTCCCAACTTCAACCCGTTGCCGTAATAATTCCAATAAGATCCCCACCCCGCAGGTTTGGACGCCGCTTCGCAATACAAGGCAACCGTCCCCTCGCATTGGTAAAAAGGGGAGGCGGTATATGATCCGGCGGTGATTGTTACGCAAGACGACGGGATCTTCAACGGCTCCGTCCGCTCTCCGGACGATTGCCGAAACCGTCACCTGACTAACCCCGGCCCTTGCCGTTACTTCTCCCATATATTTTATTGCCCTCCTTTTTTTTGTTAGTATCCGTCATCCCGGCCGTGATCAGTCCGAAAAATATCTGAAGCCAGTATTTTAATATAAATTCATGCATTATCAAAACCGTTGTCCCACAAAATAGAGGCGTATATCGCCGCTACACCCTGATTATATGGACCTATCGAGGAAGTTTTCGCTTTCACGACTATGTCATGCCCGGCTTCAATAGTAATATCGTAAGTATCCTCTTGCACCTTCGCCCCATCAGCATATGTTTTTTCAGTTTTTAAAGATGCACCGTCATACACCGCTACCGTTATTGTGGGGGGATCGAGAGGGTCCATCTCAAAAACGATCCAATGGATTCTATACACTCCGGCAACTTCGACATCATTAAAAACGCCCATTGTTGTATAAGAAGTGGGTAAAACCTCATACACCCAATTCGAAGCCCTTTTGATCATCGTTTCTCCCGCCGATACGCTTGACCCTTCATATCCACCCTCGTTTGTCCCTGTGTATTCGACTCCACCTGACCATGCCTTGTAATCCTTTCGGATATTCGCCGCAACCGCCGTCCCCGAGGAGGTATCGACAACTTCTGTTTTCCCGCCCAACCCGAATATATTGGCTCCGGATTTGATATTACCCGTCACAAAATCTGCATCCGTGATCACAGAGGCATCATCCGACCCGTCTGTGTATCCCTGTGCGGGGATGACATGAATAGATGTCCCGTCCCGATGATATGATACCGCCGCAACATCCCCGGCCCGATTTGGCATTGATCCCGAGATCCCCGTGTCCGAATTATTACTGAATGTGTACCCTGTCAGAACTTTGGACGCCAATGCCGTACCTTCTGCGGCGGCCTTAACAAAAAAACTTGTACCATTATACCAAACGGTATATGCTTTCCCCGATATGATTGTCGGGGCCGCCGTCCCTCCCGGTTTATATACGCTTTTCGCTCCGAGAGAATTCACGTTCAGCGTTGTCGCCGCCCCGCTGTTATTTGCAGAAGCGACAAAGGTCAACGCAACTCCCGCCGTCAAGGAAAAATGATACGCCGTGACCGTAATGGCGTTTGCCGTTCCCCCCGCCGTCGGGAAGTCCCGCAGGCTGACGATAGCGTCCTCGATGTTATTCAGTTTTGCCGCCGAGATGCTTGGCGCACCGCCGTCGACCCATGTGGTTTCCTCGTAGGGCATTTATATCACCTTAATCCTTATCAATATCTGTTTTTTCAATCTGCAGCGCTTCAAGCGCCGTCTTAACATGCGCGTAAGCCTGCTCGTCGACCATTACGCCCGTGCCGTTTGACGCAGACGCGTTGCTTCCACCGTACCACCGCGTTTTCGCGATCGTGCCTATAGCTTCGGTCGGCAAAAAGTAGCAGGTGCTGACAAGCGTTGTCGTGCCTGTCTGCGTCGTGATAACTTTTCGCGACAATACCGCGTCCGCAGATGTCAGCAGTTCGCAGTATAAAACTTTTTGCGTCGGTTCGAACACAGGAAAGAGGCCGGCCGCCGCGGGATACAGATCCGCCGCCGCGGGATACAGATCCGCGAAGATGTCGTTTGCGGTGTCGTAATACCAGTCTTTAGAAAAGGTTTTCAGTATGACAAGCACTTCGTCTTCTGAAATATTCTCGCGCGATATAAACGGCTGCGGGGGATTTGCCATTTGCTCGAACAGTTTGACCCAGCTGCGTTGCTCGGGTCCTTCAAGGCACATGACGTCATACCGCAGATTGTTTTGTTCCGCCGATATCGTTACGGCCATGATCAGCATATCTGCCGCGATGTTGTGTTCGGGCAGCCCAACCGTTAAGATTTGCCCCGCCCATAAGCCCGAACGGGTGGTGCGGAACGATAGTTTCCTGCCTGCAACGGCATATCTGGCAAGCC
>CAZVPD010000154.1:0-8687 GCA_964628455.1 uncultured Lachnospiraceae bacterium | reverse complement strand
TTAAATGCTGACAAAACTATTCAAATATGAAATAAAATCGACCGCACGGCAGTTTCTTTCGGTCTATCTGATATTGATCGGTCTTTCCGTCATCCTTAAAACATTCAATGAATTATCCGAAAAACTTGAAATCATGATATTGCCGAGTGCTTTATTGATGTTTCTTTATGTGGTCACCGTCATCGGCATGTTCGTTGTGACAGTCATAACTGTAATTCAGAGGTTTTACAGAAATCTGATCGGCGATGAAGGTTACCTGATGTTTACGCTTCCCGTCACTGTAAAACATCATATATTGGTCAAGACGGTGACAGCTGTTTTTTGGACTCTGACAGGTATCATCACGGCATTGTTTTCGATCTTTATCATAGCTTTTTACGGGAATATATTTTCCGATGTCTCTGGATTTATTTCCACGTTTTATAATTCATTGAAAGCGGAATACGGCATTGATATCTGTCTGTTTGCTCTGCTTGCGGGAATAATATCAATCCTGGTCCTGGCCGCGAATTACCTCATGATATTTACTGCCGTTTCAATCGGACAGCTGTTCCGCTCCCACCGCACAGCAGCATCCGTAGGGGCGTATTTCATGCTTTATATCATCAATCAGATTTTATCGGTTATCACTGTCTCTATATTTTCATCGGTCCATGAAACTTTATGGATTCGTTTTCTGAACAATGACCTGTCTGTGGTATTGTCGTTTCTCCTGATCTTTGCTTCGGTTGCGGCTGCTCTTCTTGCGGGTTTTTATTTTATATGCAGCTCTTGTATATTGAAAAACAGGCTGAATCTCGAATAGACCGGCCGGAGCACAAAAGGGTGCCGATACGGCACCCTTTTCGATCTCAGGCTCTCTTATAATTCATCGTCAAAGAATGCCAGACTGATTCGTTTACGATATTGACAAAGGTTTTACCGCAGTTCATATACAAGAGACTTCCGTCTGTATTTGTCAATACCATCGGAGTGTCTTTGCTTTTCTTAGACCAGTTAACGGATATGTATTTCCCTCCGGAAACATAATACCCTTTTCCGCTTCCGACAGAATCCACGTTCACATGACCGTAAGAATCTCCCGTATAATAATGAGGGAGGTTCAATATCAAGACATTCGTAAATTCCAGTTGTTTATCATTGGCTCCGTCAATATGCGCAATACCGTTGAACTGATAACGTTTGTATGTATTTGTTTTTGAATTATATATATATTGCGGAAAATGAGCGTTGTTATAAGTAATAATGACGTGTCTCGCTTCACTGCCGCCGGTCATTTCGTTTTTACCGCCTTTATAACTGACGAAATTAAAAGACGGTACAAATGTTTCTTTGATTTCGGTTTTATATTTTTTATATTCCACGGAAGCGGCTATTCTGGGTCCTGTCGTCATCAGGCTGTGTTCATATCCCATATTTATTTTACGCCATTCATCGCGGTAAAACATGTCCGGGACATACATGTTGACGCCGTCAAGGTTGTTGATTTTGCGGTCTCTGATTTCCGCATATGCCGTATTGCTCCCGCCGGCATGAATATATATTGCATCGTGGTTTGCCGCAAAATCCAGATAATATTCACGGGACGAACGAACCGAGCCTATTTCGGAAGCGTTTTCATAATTAAGCATAAGCATCATGAGACGCGTCATTCCGCCCTCGACAAGGCATTCGTATATCACATCAGCCTGACTGATGCCGATCTGCGGACAGCTGATTTTTATGTTATTGATCATTATGGCTGCGGGACGCTTGTAATATTCGGTTTTGGTCGCGGCAAATCCCGTGAGAGTATTTATAAAGTCTGATGTCAGCCTGTCGGCTTTGACTTCCGGGACGATGGTTTCTGCGGGTTTCGCCGGAGGAGCTGTTTCTTTTGTCTCTTCTTTTACCGTCTCTTCGGGTAATTCGGTTATGGGTTCCGGAGCGGTTTCGGATTCGGTTTCGGTTTCGGGTTCGGTTATTACCGAAACTTCATCCTGTGTTGCCTCATCTGTAACTTCCGCCGTGATAACGTTTTGTGTTTCTGCAGTTTTATCGGTTACAGGAGGGTCCTGCTCCTTTTGGCAGCCGTAAAAAAGGACAATGGTCATAGCAACCGTAAACAACAAAAAAAAACACACGGTTTTTTTATGCTTCATAAATTAAGCTCCTTTATATGGACCTAATTCACCGGTGTATATATAACACCGAGTGTAACAACCAAACATTAAAATTATAATACATATCTGATATTATGTCAACAGAATTCCGCGTAAATCATGCGTTTTCCGTATTGCAAAATGGCTGCGGGAAAAACATAACAAAAAACTCCTGACGGACTTTTGGAAGCCGGTCGGAGTCATATTGCTTTTAACTTAACATCACATAATCGCTTCATTTTATTTCGATTCCGGGTTTCCGTTCAGTTTATCCAGCCAGATAAGACCGATATCCATAGCGCTGTAAAGCCCGTTCTTTTCAAACTGCTTGATCATGCGTTCATGAGACGGTTTCGACAGATCGGTACTTAAAATCTGAACGAGAATTTTATCGGGCACTTCATAGTCGGTTCCTTCGGCCTTTATGGTTGATAATATGATCATGAATAATATATATTTATCGGTCATATCTCCGTAACACAGCGCGTTTTTTTCACGTACCAAAGGTTTTCCGAGATACATAAGATATTTATCTTTATCGAGTGTCTGTTCTGCCATATCATATACTCCTTCCGTAAACTCATTTGCCGGCCGTATAAAACCAAATCATATTTCGAAAGCTGACTGGAACCGAAACTGCCGTGGGCGGTATACCTGTATAAACGTTCAATTTACATATTTACATATTACCCATTACATAATACCCTAAATAGACCGCTCTGTCAAGCAAGGTATTCATCGAATTTGTAAATTTTATAAAATTTCTTAATAAATTAAGAAATTCCGGATTATCGGCTTTTTATGATATTCGGCGTCATTTTTATATCGGTTTCCGCGCTTTCCCCGCGGGCAAGCGAATACAAGGATTCGGCTTTTGATCTTCTGTTCAGCTGGGCGGTAAGAACCGGGTCGTTTTCATGACGCTTCTGATGCGCCGGTTTTGTTATGACGGTTATGCCGCTGCCGCTGCGTTCACGTAAAAAATCCGTTCCTTTTTTATTCGCGGAGTGCAGGCGTGTAAAACACGGTTTTTCCTTTAAATTTTCTCCTTTTACCCCTAAAACGCAGTTTATGACGGTACGCCTCAGCCGTGCGTTTGTATAACGCTTGGTCGCGGTCAGTTCGAATAGTTCTTCAAGATTCGCGGCTTTTTCTGCGCATCGGCAAAGTCTTCTGTCAAGCCCGCCCGTCACTCCTTCAATATCTGACAGTTCACTGCTGTCCGCAAGCCTTAATCGGGCTATGACTGCCGTTCCGATCTTTTCAAAACATGTCCCTTGATTGTTTATGAATATTTCAAAGGCTTCGGACGGAACCATTCTGCGCAGACTTTCATAATTTTGCGTGCAGAATAGTCTGCGTGTTTCGGTTGCGGTTTCGGTACCTTCCCTCTTCACAGAAAACGGCTGTATTTTGCTTCCGGATAAATGCAGCGCCCGCAGGTATTCCAGTCCCAATATATCATTGGGTAATACCGGGAGTTTTTCACCGAATACCCGGTCATAGATTTCACTCCTCAGAATAATCTCCGATATGTTTCCGGAACAGCGCGGATTTTTAGCTTTGCTGAAGGCTGCATTATATTGATCGGTCATGGTGTTGCGGGCAATACGCAGAAGCATGTCAATATCTCCCGATTCGCTTCCGAAGCAAAGATATTCGATACCGCCTATCTCGTTCAGAATATCAACTGCACCCCTTGCAAAATATTCGGCGCTTCCGCCGGACCAGGGATACGGAAGTTCAAGGACAAGATCGGCTCCGCATCTGACTGCTGTTTCGGCTCGAATGCAGGCCGGAAGCAATGCCGGTCCGCCTCGTTGAACCCAGTTGCCGCTCATCAGCGATATGACGGTGACTTCTTCATCCGATTTTGCAAATTTCTCACGTATCATGTTAATTTGCCGTAAATGACCGTTGTGAAACAGGTTATATTCACATATTATAGCAACAGATTTCATTTTATTTTGTCATTTCCCGAAAATTTTCATTTTATATATTGTATTGATTATCATTTTGATGTATAATAAACTCAATATGTCACATTGATAAATTTATATGTATCCGGAGGATCTCTTTCATGAAAGTTCTTGTAGTAAATGCAGGAAGTTCGTCGCTTAAATATCAGCTTTTTAATACTGCAACAAACACTGTAGATGCCAAAGGCATTTGCGAACGCATCGGCATCGACGGGAAAATAGAGCATAAAGTCGCATACAAAGAGGACAAAGTAATACGGGATATTCCTATGCCGAATCATTCGGTCGCAACAAGAATTCTCGTGGAAGTTCTGACGGATCCCGAGGTAGGCTGTATTTCGGATATGAACGAAATCGAAGCAGTAGGACACAGGATAGTCCACGGCGGCGATTATTTCTCGGAAAGCTGTCTTGTAGACGATTCGGTAATCGCCAAACTGGAACTTTGCAAAGATATCGCACCGCTGCATACGGTACCCCATCTGATGGGAATCCGCGGCTGCATTGACGTTATGCCGGGAATTCCTCAGGTTCTGGTATTCGACACGGCATTCCATCAGACGATGCCGGACAAAGCTTATTTTTACCCGATACCTTATACACTGTATGAAAAATATAAAATCCGGCGATATGGTTTTCATGGGACATCACACCGTTATGTGTCGGGTATTATGTGCGATATTCTCGGCCGTATAGAAAACACAAAGATCATCACGTGTCATATCGGCAACGGTTCTTCGATCGCTGCTGTTAAAAACGGTAAAGTAGCGGATACCAGTATGGGTTTCACTCCTCTTGACGGAGTCGAAATGGGTACCCGGTGCGGTTCGATCGATCCTTCTATAGTGACATTTATCATGAAGCATGAAAATATCAGCCCGGATGACATGAATGAGTTTATGAACAAAGAATGCGGATTTCTCGGTGTTTCCGGAAAATACGCGGACAGCCGTGAAATCGAAAAAGCCATTCTGGAGGGGGACAAACGGTCTCTTCTGGCAGCGAATATCCTCGCTTATCAGATACAGAAGTATATCGGTTCATATACCGCTGCAATGAACGGACTTGATGCAATCGTTTTCACGGCAGGTATGGGTGAAAACAATCCCGAACTCCGTGCACGCGTCTGCAGTAATATGGAATATTTCGGAATCGAGCTGGATGATAAAATAAATGCGGGTGCTCATCATCAGAACAACATCATTAAACTATCATCCGCATCCTCGAAAGTCGGCGTATATCTTATTCCTACAAACGAGGAACTCGTTATTGCTTCCGAAACAGAAAAAATAGCCATAAGCCAAAAAGAAAAATATCGTTAAAACAGAATGAAGGGCACGGATGACCGTGTCCTTTTTTTATTTATTCACGGTTTTCCCAGTTGTGATATACTTCCTGCACATCGTCGTTGTCTTCGAGGTGTTCCAGAAGCAGACTCATCATCCTGATATCTTCTTCGGCTTCGAGAGTTATATAATTTTCGGGTATCTTATCTTTTTCCGCCGATAGTATTTTATAGCCTGATTTTTCAAGTGCCGATGAAACGACGTATACATCGTTCGGTTCGGTTGTGATCTCGATTATTTCACCGTCCGCCGAGATATCTTCCGCACCTGCTTCGAGTGCGTCTTCCATCAGCTTGTCCTCGTTGAATTTGGGCTCTTTCTCAATGATGATAACCCCTTTGTCGGTAAACATATAACCGACACAACCGGTCTGACCCAGATTACCGCCGAATTTATCGAAATAATGACGCAGATCCGACGCTGTCCGATTGCGGTTTTCCGTTGCCGTTTCTACGATGACTGCGACACCCGACGGTCCGTATCCTTCATAATAGATCTCTTCATAAACGATACCGTCCGAATTGCCGGCTTTTTTGATGACTCTGTCGATATTGTCGTTCGGCACATTGTTTTGTTTTGCTTTTGCTATAAGGTCTCGCAATCGGCTGTTAGCCGACAAATCACTTCCGCCTTCCCTTACGGCTATCGCAATTTCCTTGCCTATTTTTGTAAAAATCTTGGCACGCTGCGCATCTGTTTTCTCTTTTTTGTGCATTATGTTTTTCCATTTGCTGTGACCTGACATTTAACTCACCTTGTTTTATATTTATTAGATTTTTTCCGTTTTCTTCATGCATATAAGAACGAATGCGTTCCCGATAACAATTTTAACCGCAGCCGTAAGTTTTATTCGGAAAGACCGGATTTCTTCATCACCGAGTGCCAGAATAGGACATTCATGATAAAAACGGTTGAATGCCGCACAAACATCCAGTATATAACGCGCGATGACCGAGGGCTCATAATCACGCATAGCCATATCCACTCGTTCGGGAAAAAGCGACAGTGTTTTTATAAGTTCGGTTTCTTCCTGCGCAGTGATCTTAAAACTGTCGCCGTAAGTACCTGCTTTCTCGAGGATGCTGCAGGTACGGGCATAGGTATACTGGGCATAAGGTCCGGTATTACCGTCAAACCCGAGAGCGTCCTCCAGAATAAAATTAATGTCTTTGATCCGGCTGTTGGAAAGATAGTGGAATACGATCGCACCGACACCGACTGCTTCGGAAATTTCCTCTTTATTTTGCAAATTCGGATTTTTTTCCTCCATTATATCACGGACTTTCTGAATAGCCATTCCGAACAGATCCCGCAGCAGAATAACATTGCCTGTCCTTGTAGCCAGTTTTGAACCGTCGATACTGACAGTTCCGTATGGTATATGGATTAATCTGTCTGCCCAGTCATAACCCATCAACTCGACAACTTTGAACCACTGTGCAAAATGCAGATTCTGACCGGCCGATGTCACATAGATCGCTTTGTCGAAATCATATGTACGGCTGCGGTAAACCGCGGCTGCGATGTCGCGCGTGGGATATAACGTTGAACCGTCACTTTTCAAAATCAGGCAGGGCGGCATATTGAACTTTTCAAGATCGACAATCGATGCGCCGTTGTCGATCTTCAGTAAGCCCAACTCCCTTAATCTGTCTATCTGTTCCGGCATTTTATCCGTATAAAAGCTTTCGCCCAGGTAACTGTCGAATTCAATACCGAGCTGCTTATATGTTTTTTTATATTCGGCAATACTGATGTCTATAAACCATTTCCATAAAACGATATTTTCATTGTCGCCGCGTTCGAGTTTCGCAAATTCCGATCGCGCCGAATCGTCCAGTGAACTGTCCTTTTCCGCTTCTTCATGAAAACGCACATAAAGGGCAACAAGCGCGTCAATTCCGCCCGTCTCGATTTCCCGGGCAGAACCCCATTTGCGGTAAGCTGTAATCAATTTGCCGAACTGCGTTCCCCAGTCACCCAAATGGTTGACCGATACACATTTATAACCGGAAAATTCAAACATTTTCCGGAGAGAATGTCCGATAACGGTAGTACCCAGATGTCCTATATGAAACGGTTTGGCAACGTTGGGAGAGGAATAATCGATTACAACGGTTTTTCCGGCACCTTTATCGGATCCGCCGAAGTTTTCTCCGAGATTTAATATTTTATTCAGTACGGCTTCTCCGAAGTACCTGTTGTCAATATAAAAATTAAGATATGCACCGACTGTTTCCGTATGTTCAATTCCTTCGCATTCAAAACCGGAAGAAAGGGACGCGGCGATTGCCTGAGGTGCCTGACGTAAATTACGGCTGAGTTTAAAACAGGGCAGCGATATGTCACCCAATTTTCTGTCGGGCGGATACTCAAGCATTTCCGCAAGCAGATCCGTTTCCAAACCGCATAAAGAATGCAGTTTTGCTGCGATTTTATTTTTTAAATATTGCATTCAATATTCTGTCCTTCGGCATATGTTATTTTTTTTTCTTCGTTGCAATCAGAAATATCATCGCAGCCAAAGCCGCGACGCCTGCAACCACGATCAGGACCACAGGCTTGTCATTGGTAAAAGGATTCATGAGCAGATATTCATACGGTAAGTTCACAAATTCACCCGCTTTTTTTGATATTACGAATATTTTATCATAAAAAGGCACATTTGGCAATAGGTTAAAATTAAATAATGTGAATTATATGATTTCTCTTGACAAAATGTGTTGTTTATGATATCATAGTGTAAAGCTTTTTGCTTTACACCGCCTCGGGAGGTCGTTTATATGTCTTCGGCAGACATGGAAAAAAAAATAAGCGTCAGCCGTCTGTATGATTATTACGGTGTATTGCTGAGTGAACGGCAGCGCGAAATTTTCGGATTGTATTACATGGACGACTTTTCGCTCGGTGAAATCGCCGATTTGGTAGGCATAACCCGTCAGGGTGTTCTTGATGCAATAAAAAAAAGTGAATTGCTTCTTTTGTCGTATGAATCGAAATTGAAATTTGCAGGGCAGTTTGATGTTATTGCGGAAGCTGCGGAGCATCTGATTGAAAAACTCGGGAATTGTGAATGCAGTCCCGATGTCGCGGTATTGACGGAAAAACTAAAAAACGCCATACAGTCTGTTTTGTTATAACCCCACATCCAACATCATCAGAGGAATAGCGTGAAAGAAGCAAATTACGCACAGTCTAAAAACAGGATAACAAAAAAGCCC
>CAZVPD010000153.1:0-8703 GCA_964628455.1 uncultured Lachnospiraceae bacterium | reverse complement strand
CATATCCATATTCTTTATGTTGCGTGAAAATTATTTGTCATTCAGTTAACCCTAAGTATCACTTTAATATCTTCGCCTTCAACACAATGTCCGTTTAACACAGCCGCCGCGGCAGCCGCGCATGCACCTGTTCCGCAGGCAAGGGTTTCTCCGCTTCCCCGCTCCCAGACACGCATTTTCAATGTGTTTTTATCGATAAATTCAATGAATTCCGTATTTATCCGTTCGGGGAATAAACTGCTGTTTTCAAATAAAGGCCCGATTTTTTCCAGATCAACCGCGTCCGCATCATCACAAAAAACAACGCAGTGAGGATTACCGATAGAGATGCAGGTGATGCGATATTTCATGTCACCGATATCGACTTGTTCGTTGACTACACTGCTTCCCGGCAGATTAACGGGTATTGATGCCGGATTCATTTCCGCGCAGCCCATATTAACACGTGCAAAATACATCTGTTCGTGCCTGGTGATAAGCTCGATGCTTTTTATGCCGCTTAAAGTTTCTATATCAATATTCTGCTTTTTTACAATGTTATTGTCGTAAAGGTATTTCGCTACACATCGTATGGCATTTCCGCACATTTTACCTTCGCTGCCGTCTAGGTTAAACATCCTCATTTTTGCATCGGCAACCGCGGAATCACATATAAGCACGACACCGTCTCCGCCGACCCCCTTATGACGGTCCGACAGAAAGACCGACAAAGATTCAGGCGAATTTATTTGCTGATCAAAACAATTGATATATATATAATCATTTCCGCAGCCGTGCATTTTTGTAAATTTCAGCAAGTATTTTTCGTTTCTCATATCGTTTATATCAACGAGTTCCGTATTAAATTGAGTATAACGGCTCATCAGACTGTCGGCAACCGCATTCGCAGTATCCAGAGATGTCAGGCACGGGATACCCGACTGGCATGTCCGGCGTCTGATTTTTACACTGTCTCTGGCCGGATCTCTGCCCTTTGCCGATGTTGATATAACATAGTGGATTTGACCGCTTTCGATCAGGGTCAGCGTATTGTTCCGGTGTTCATGTATTTTATTGATTATGTCAACTTTCATCCCTGCTTTTTCAAGTACCGACGCAGTGCCGCTTGTGGCATAAAGAGAAAAACCCATCCGGTAAAATTTTTCGGTTATGCCGGCTATCTCGCTTTTATCGCTGTCTCGTACGGAAACAAACACACCGCCCTTTTTTTTCATCTGACAGCCTGACGCTATAAGACCTTTATATAATGCCTCTTCGAAATTTTTACCGATGCCCAGAACTTCCCCGGTTGACTTCATTTCGGGACCGAGCTGCGTATCAAGATCAGTCAGTTTTTCAAACGAAAATACGGGAACCTTGACAGCGGTATAAGGTGAAATTTTATATAAACCTGTTCCGTAGTCCGAATCTGCCAGGCGTTCGCCGAGACTGACGCGCGTCGCAAGATCGCACATGGGAATGCCTGTCACTTTACTCAGATACGGGACCGTACGGGACGCCCTCGGATTCACCTCGATCACATAGAGATCACCGTTGCTTATAATATACTGAAGGTTTATCAATCCGACGGCATCAAGACCGCTGCAGATCTTTTCGGTTGTTTCCACAATGATTTTCGATAAACGGTCGTCGATATGAGGTGCCGGATATACCGAAATGCTGTCTCCCGAATGTATGCCCGTCCTTTCGATATGCTCCATTATTCCGGGTATCAGTATATCCTGTCCATCGCAGATCGCATCGACCTCGATTTCCGTACCGCTTAAATATTTGTCTATCAGAACGGGATTGTTTTTGTGACGACTGAGGATTATCTTCATATATTCGATAATGTCTTCATCACTGTAGGCGATAATCATATTCTGACCGCCGAGGACATAGGACGGGCGCATAAGTACCGGATAATTTAAAGTGCCGGCTGCTTTCAATGCTTCATCCAGTGTTTTTACCGTCGATCCTTTAGGGCGTTTGATCTGAAGTTTTTCAAGCAGCGCATCAAACCGTTCCCTGTCCTCAGCCATATCGATTCCGTCGGCTGATGTACCGATAATTCTGATATTATTTTTTGCCAGATATCCGGTTAATTTTATTGCCGTCTGCCCGCCGAATGCGACAACAACACCCAAAGGCTGTTCGATTTCAATGATATTCATGACATCCTCAGGGGAGAGAGGCTCAAAATAAAGACGGTCCGCTGTATCAAAGTCGGTAGAAACGGTCTCAGGATTGTTATTGATAATTACAACTTCGTAACCCATTTGCTGCAAAGCCATCACGCAATGGACACTGGCATAATCAAATTCGATTCCCTGTCCGATACGGATAGGACCGGAACCGAGGACTACAACAACCTGTTTTTTATTTTTGCGAATAAAGGAGAGTGCTTCATTTTCCGTCCCGCTTTCGACCGTGTCATATATACCGTAAAAGTAAGGAGTAACCGCTTTAAATTCACCTGCGCAGGTATCTACCATTTTATAGGATTCGGTTAATTTATAAGATAGAGTTGTTTTGCTTATCCGTTCAAGCGCGGTATCGGTATAACCTGATTTTTTACCCCGGACATACAGATCATAAGTGATATCATTGTTAGAAATCAATGATTCATATTCAATTAAATTATTTATTTTATATAAAAACCATTTGTCTATTTTCGTAGCATCATGAATCTCATCAACCGTTGTGCCCCTTTTCATCAGTTCGTAAACGGCAAACAGCCTTTCATCGGTAGCATAATGAATAATATGCCGCAATTCATTATCGGATCTCTGATCCATTCCCGGGAGATTCAATGTATCGGCGGAAATTTCAACTCCGCGTATCGCTTTCATCAAAGCTGCTTCAAATGTGTCGGCAATAGCCATTACCTCACCGGTGGCCTTCATTTGAGTTCCGAGCTCTCGTTTTGCATAAATAAATTTGTCAAACGGCCATTTCGGAAACTTTACGGCGACATAATCCAGAGCGGGTTCAAAAGCCGCGTATGTTTTCTTTGTGACCGCATTTATAATTTCATCCAGGCGATATCCCAAAGCGATTTTTGCCGAAACCTTCGCGATCGGATATCCCGTGGCTTTTGAGGCAAGAGCGGAAGAACGCGAAACACGCGGATTAACTTCTATAACCGCGTAATCAAATGAATCGGGATCTAATGCGAACTGACAGTTGCATCCGCCTTCCACACCCATGGCATTTATAATATCCAGGGCAGCGGTTCTCAGCATCTGATACTCCTTGTCAGACAAGGTTACGGCAGGTGCGATCACGATGCTGTCTCCCGTATGTATCCCCACGGGATCCAAATTTTCCATTGAGCAAACGGTAATAACATTTCCGGCACCGTCGCGTATTACTTCGAATTCTATTTCTTTCCATCCGGAAATGCACTTTTCGACAAGTATTTGTGTGATAGGTGACATGGCCAGTCCCGAAGCGGATATATCCCTTAATTCGTTTATATCGTAAACGATGCCTCCGCCGCTGCCTCCGAGAGTATACGCCGGACGGATAATCAAAGGGAAGCCGATTTCATCGGCATAATTTTCGGCATCTACAACGGTTGTAACTACTTTTGAAGGGATACAGGGCTGAGAAATGCTCTGCATCGTATTTTTAAACAGCTGCCTGTCTTCGGCTCGGTCAATAGTTTCGGGTGATGCGCCTAAAAGACGGACGCCCATGCGTTCAAGAAATCCTTCACGGGCAAGCTGCATGGAAAGCGTAAGCGCCGTCTGACCTCCGAAACCGGATAAAATGCTGTCCGGCCGTTCTTTCTCGATAATTCTTTTTATAGTTGTCAGCGTCAGAGGTTCGATATATATGATATCAGCCATGGTATTATCAGTCATAATCGTGGCCGGATTTGAATTTACCAAAACGATCTCGATATTGTCTTCCCGCAGTGCGCGGCATGCCTGTGTGCCCGCGTAATCAAATTCGGCTGCCTGTCCGATCACGATCGGTCCGGAACCGATGATTAATACTTTTTTAATACTTTTATCCAGCGGCATTTTTTTCAGCCTCCAGCAATCTTATAAATTCATCAAAAAGAAACGCCGTATCATGAGGTCCGGCCGATGCTTCCGGATGAAACTGTACGGAAAAAGCGGGTTTGTTTTTATAAAAGATTCCTTCGCATGTATCGTCGTTAACGTTTACAAAAAACTCCGAAGCAATCTCTTTGTCGATTGAATCTCTTTCCACAGCATAACCGTGATTCTGACTGGTCATATAGATCCGTCCGTCCGTCAGATTTTTCGCGGGCTGGTTTACTCCCCGATGACCGTATTTTAATTTGCATGTTTTAAAACCACAGGCAAGTGCCAAAAGCTGGTGTCCCAGACATATACCGAAAACAGGTATGTCTGTTTTCATAAGTGCTTCGAGATTTTTAATGACCTGCGGATTATCCGCCGGGTCTCCCGGTCCGTTTGACAGCATAACGCCGTCGATATTCAAAGAAGATAATTCTGAAGTCGTTGTATTATAAGGGCATACGGTAACGTCACAGCCCCGCTTAACAAGCTCACGCAGAATATTTTCTTTCAATCCGAAATCATACAAGGCGATATGAAATTTGCCTGTGTCACCATGAATTTTATATTTTTCGGAACAGGAAACCTTTTCGACCGCATTTACGATTTTATACGCGCCGATTTGATCCAATTCGTCGCTTGCTGCGGTATAAGATAATTTACCGTTCATAGTCCCGTTTTCCCGGATGATTTTTGTCAGCGACCGGGTATCGATTCCATACATACCCGGGATCCCGCGTTCATAAAGCAATTGATCAATATTTTTGCGGGAACGGAAATTAGAAGGATTACGGCACCATTCCTTCACGATATAAGCGCTCGGACCGATACCGGGACTCTCAAAATCATCTTCGATGACCCCATAATTGCCTATCAGAGGAAAGGTCTGAACAACAGTCTGACCATAATAACTTCTGTCAGTCAATGTTTCAAGATAACCGGCCATACCTGTGGTAAAAACGACTTCTGCCGTTATCTCTTTTTCCGCTCCGAATGAGAAGCCCTGAAAAACATGTCCGTTCTCCAATGTCAGATACATTGCTTTTTCCATTCTGCCCTCCGCATTTAGATATAAAAAAGACCGGGTATTACAAATTTTTTTTATTTCTTTTATAATCCGAATAAGCTTTCCCGATGGATGTATCGATACCGTAATTTCCGTTAAAACAGCCTGTACAAAACGAAACATGACTTTTGTTACAGGCAGAAACCAGCCCCTGCAGACTGATGTAGCCCAGTGAGTCGGCTCCGATTTTTTTTCGTATTTCATCGATAGAAATTTTATTGGCAATCAGATTTTCTTCGCTGTCGATATCCGTTCCGAAATGGCAGGTATGGAGAAAGGGCGGTGATGAAATCCTCATATGAACTTCAGCTGCGCCCGCATGACGCAGACTTCCCACTATTTTAGCGCTTGTGGTACCCCGAACGATGGAATCATCGACCAGTATGATTCTTTTTCCGTCTATATTGATTTTTAAAGGATTCAACTTTAATTTAACGGCATTTTCACGCTGCACCTGAGTAGGAAAGATAAAGCTGCGTCCGATATAACGGTTTTTAACAAAACCCGAAACAAGGGGGAGACCGCTTTCTGCAGAATATCCCATTGCGGCCTCAAGACCGCTGTCCGGCACACCGCATACTGCATCGGCGTCGGTCGGATGTTCGCGTGCCAGTATTCTGCCCATATTATATCGCGCTTCATAAACGCTGAGTCCGTCAATAACGGAATCCGGGCGTGCAAAGTATACATATTCGAAAATACATAGACTGCTGCCCTGATTCCGCTTGTATATTTCCGTATGGATAATTTTCCCGTTTTCGATTACAACTACTTCACCGGGTTCTATATCACGCAAAAAAGTGAATCCGCAGCTGTCAAGTGCACAGCTTTCGGAAGCTATAACAATACCACTCTCATTTTCGCCTATACAAAGCGGACGGAATCCGCCGGGATCGCGAAGTGCAATAAGTTTCCGGTCGCTGCTCAATATTATTAGAGAAAATGCACCGACAAGTTCCGAAGCGGCTTCGGTTATTCCCTTGATGATGCTTCCGGTGATCAGTGTTTTATAAGCTACGAGAGAGGAAATAACTTCACTGTCGCTGGTCGCTTCAAAATCCAGCCCGAAACTCTCCAGATTTTTACGCAGTTCCTTTGAATTGATTATATTGCCGTTATGTGCGGATGCAATCCGGCCGGTTAAGAATTCCGTTACAAAAGGCTGTACATTCTCGATTATATTCGAACCTGTAGTCGAATACCGAGTATGTCCTATAGCCATAAAGCTGTCAGGCAGTTTATTCATGTTGCGCCGATTGAATACTTCACTCACAAGACCGGTATTTTTATTGCATATGATAGAACTTCCGTGAAGAACCGCTATACCTGCACCTTCCTGTCCGCGATGCTGCATGGCAAGAAGGCCGTTATAGGTAATGCCTGCAGCTTCATCCGCAGGCAGCTTGTCATTCTCTGATAAACTGATGCCGAAAACAGCACACTCTTCGTGTAATTTATCATAACAGCCGAGATGATTATATCCCATATATTCAGCTTTCATAGGTTTTAATAATATTTTCCGCCAGGGATATTTTTGAAATACGCATATCCATCGCTTGTTTTTCGATATATCTGTGAGCCTGAGCTTCAGACATACTCAGATACTGCATCAGTGCCCATTTGGCACGGTCAACCGTGCGCTGCTCTTCAAGCTTTCCCTGCAGCCGAAGATTTTCTGTTTTAAATATTTTTAATTTCTCGCTTGTTGCCGCGCATAATTTCAACACCTGATGAAAAAAAGGCTTTGACAATGGTTTTGATACAGTCAATATACCGTAATCTTCAACGCGATATGATATTTCATCGAACATTTCATTTTTAACAATCAGTATAATTTCCGAATCTTTTTTTTCGGCAACGGTCAGTGCGAATTCGTATCCGAATTCATCCGTCAGCGGAGTGTTGATCACGACCAGATCAAATTTGTTGGTAATCAGCATTCTGCGCCCTTCACCGGCACTTTTAAGGGGTATAACAGGGTTGTATAAGACAGGGTCCAGCATTTCGGTAATAAATGAAATTCCCTTTTCTGTCCCGGTTACAATTAAAACGCTGTATTGCGTCTTATTTGCTGACATTTATACCGCCTCCTGTCATAAATTTGCTGTCATTCCTCTGCTTTTATATGCTTCAATTATTTCCGGAGATAATACTTCATTGACAAAATGACTTTCCGATGCTATTTTCAACGCTTCACTGTATGTATTCGGCAGTTTGCTTATTGAATTGGTCTGTTTAATCGGACTGACAGTCTTTTTGATAATTCCTTCGATTCCGGCAGCAATCAACAGTGTAAAAGCGATATACGGATTTATAACCGGGTCAGGGGTATTCAAAATAATATTCTTTATTTCATCGTTGTCATCCTGCAGGAGAACAATGCTTTCTTTTCCGGCTTTTATCATAGAAGCAAGTCTTACATATGAATCCTCCGCGGGATTTAAAAAAGCGGTAATTTCTCGTGCTTTTGTCAGAATACCGCCGGCAAACAATCCGCAGATATCAGATTCGGCTTTATGTATGCCGTTTTTATAAAGCATTATATGTATCCTGTGGTTATTCCCCGTTTTGTCATTCAGAGGTTTCGGTTTAAATGACGCATACAACCCGTTTTTTGCGGATATATTGCGTACGACATATTTATATGTGGTAATGTTATCTGCAGATGTCAGAGGGTCTCCGAATTTAAAATTGACAATATTTTGTCCGGGACCTTCCGAATGATGGGAACTTTCTGGCATAATCCCCATCTCTTCCAGTGTCAGGCATATTTCGCGGCGAACATTTTCACCTTTATCATCCGGTGCGATATCCAGATATCCCGCATTATCGTAAGGGATATCGGTGGGATTGCCTAGGTCATCGGTCATAAATAAATAGAATTCGCATTCCGAACCAATAATTAAATCAAATCCGGCGTTTTTGGCTAAAACCACCGCTTTCCGGAGCAGATTTCTGCCATCCATTTCATAAGAAGTTCCATCGCGTTTTTTTATATTGCAGAAAAATCTGCCGACCCGACCGTGTGAAGGTCTCCAGGGTAATACTGAAAAAGACAACATATCGGGAAAAAGAAATAATTTACCGTCATTGCAGGTAAGCTCCTTTTTAAACCCGCCGATTTGAGAAGCATCGACAGCTATACCTGTTTCAAAAGCACGGAGCAATTCTGTGGGCATTATCGACAAATTTTTCTGAATACCATACGGATCACAAAAAGCAAGTCTTATGAATTTAATATCATTGTCTTTTATATAATCGATAACATCCGATTGACTGCAGAACATGATGTTCCCCCTTCTTTATCATCAATTATAAACATACAGTTGTTTATAAGGATTTTTTGTGTTCGGCGTAAGAAGATAAAAATTTTTGTCAAGTATAAAATTTTCGGAAACACCGAATTTCTCGCAATAACCTTTGATATAAGGTATAATATGCAGCATATCTTCACTCCCTGCGGGAACGCATGTCACCTGATCAGGCAAATCCGGAAGCGGCTGATCGCACCTGAGGTATATCCGCCCTCCATGAATGCCTGTGCCGCAAAAACTTCCGACCGGTACTTTTCCGTCAGAATGCAAACCCAAAACGATTATAAAT
>CAZVPD010000152.1:0-8725 GCA_964628455.1 uncultured Lachnospiraceae bacterium | reverse complement strand
CGACGCACAGGCCGCAGCCGGTGCATTTTTCCTCATTGATCTCCATGCGCGAGCCGAGGGGCTCGTCCTCGTCCTCGGTCCATGTGATGGCTTCGGCGGGACATTCCTTCAGCGGTTTGCAGATGCGGTTTTCGGACATACATCTGGATTTGTCGAGTATCGCTTTCATGATATTCGGGTACCTTTCGTTGTTTTATATTATTTTCAGGATATTTCAGAAACCGAGGTAAAACATGTACAGGCCGATGACCAGGATCAGAAGTCCCGTGACGAACTTGAGGACGGAACTGAATCTGCCGTATTTCCCGCTCTGTGTGATCTTCTGCACCAGGCCTACGGACGTTCCGGCGATAACGGCGAGGATCCCGTGACCGGCCGAATAGAAAAACAGCAGCAGAATTCCCCAAAGGATGCTGCCTTCGGACGCGACAAGGACGAGAAGGGCGATCAGAACGGGCGTCGAGCAGGGAGAGGAAAAAATTCCGGCGAGGATGCCGGCGATAAACGCGCCGGGATATCCTTTTTTCGTATTCTTCGAAGTCAGATAGCTGGATGGGATGATCTCGAAAATGCCCCAGGTCTGAAGCGCCATGAGGACCATCAGGACACCGAGTACGATATACCACCACGGGGCGCCTGTCCCTATCAGTTTTCCCGCCATGGAGGCAAAAATCCCCAGTGTCGTAAAAGTTGCCGCCGCGCCCAGCGCAAACACAAGGGAGATCCGGAACGCTCTTTTTACGTCTTTCTGCCCCGTACCGCCCACGTAACCGACGATCAGAGGGATACCCGATAAGGCGCAGGGGGTCACGGAAGTCAGCATGCCCGCAAGAAGGGCGAGCAGGGGCGCGAGCAGGAAATTCTCCCGGATCAGCGCCGAGATCTGTTCGAGCAGGGCGTCCATCAGCGGACGCCCATTTCCGCGAGGATCTGCCGCATCTGCTCTTCGGTCAGACCGCCTTTATGGGACGTGAAAATATGCTGTCCGGACGCCGGATCCGCGTGCAGTTCGAACCCGAGCGATTTCTGCAGCTCTTCGCCCGGAACATAGGGGGTTCCGTCCGCGTTGTAGAAAAACTGCGTCGGGATGACCGTGACGGGATAACCGGCGGCGCCGTTCGGATTTTTCCAGACATCGACAAACTGTATCACGGCTTTGCCCTGCATTTCCGCGTTGAGCTTCTGCAGAACAGGCGCCATTTCCTTGCAGGGAATACAGGAATCCGCGCCGAAGTCGAAGATGATCGGAATCTTATAGGTTTTCAGCGCCTCCAGATCGATGGATGCGACAGAAAGTGGAATGTCCCCCGTATTTCCGGCTGCGGTTATTTCATTTCCGGCGCTTAACGCCTTATAGATAAAAACGCTCAGGACCGCGGCAGCGATCACGGCGACGGCGGCAATCTGTCTGTACAGCTTTTTTCTTCTGAGATTCTCCTGCTCGATCCTGAGACGGATTTTTTCCTGTTTTTCTTTCTGCCTGTCCGCTTTTGTCCCGGTGTTATTGTTCATAGTTACGTTACCTTCGTATATTCGAATATTTCTCGTATCAGTCGATCCCGCAGCTCCCGTCGCAGCCTTCTTTTTCCGCGTCTTTGCCGTGCGGCGGAACCCAGCCCGTGCGGTCTCCGAAGTAAGTGACGGCTCCCTCGGGACAGCGGTTTCCGCAGCTGTGGCAGTATGCGAGGCAGGACTGCGGGTTCTTTACGACGGGATAAGGCGATTTTTCTCTGTCATAGACGTCATACAGGCAGCTTTCGATGCAGATCCCGCATCCGGTGCATTTTGCTTCATCGATCAGGGGATACCATTTGTCGGCCATAACCTTCTCCTTTCGGGAAATTAAACGGTCCTGAAGCGGTTTCTCGTGGCGTTGGCGATTTTTACGAGGATGAGCATGACCGGCACTTCGGTCAGCACGCCCACGGTGGTCGCCAGGGCGGCGGGGGAAGAGGTCCCGAACAGGGCGATGGCGACGGCGACCGACAGCTCGAAGAAATTGCTGGCCCCGATCATGCCCGCAGGCGCCGCGATGTCATGCGTGAGCCCGAGCCGGTTGCAGGGTATGTAGGATATGAAGAAGATAAGAAAGGTCTGAAGGACCAGCGGGACGGCGATAAGCAGGATGTGAAGGGGATTTTCGAGGATGATACTGCCCTGAAACGAGAAGAGCAGGATCAGGGTCAGGAGCAGGCCGGCGACGGTCGTGTTGTCGAATTTCGGCAGGAACGTGTCCCGGAAATAATCCGGTCCTTTTCTTTTGGTCACAAGCATCCTGGTCAGGACCCCGCCCGCAAGGGGGATGACGACAAACAGGATAACCGACAAAAACAGGGTGTCCCACGGGACTGTGATGTCGCTGACTCCCAGCAGGAATTTGACGATCGGGACAAAGGCGATGAGGATGATCAGGTCGTTGGTGGCCACCTGCACGACGGTATAGGCCGGATTCCCTTTTGTCAGGTGGCTCCAGACAAACACCATGGCCGTGCAGGGCGCGGCTCCGAGCAGCACGGCTCCCGCGAGATACTGCTTCGCGATGTCCGCCGGGATCAGGCTTTTAAAGACGAACGTCAGGAAAAACGCTGCGATGGCGAACATGGTAAAAGGCTTGATGAGCCAGTTTGCGGTCCAGGTCACAAAAAGGCCTTTGGGGTTCTTTCCGACGTTTCTGACGCTTTCGAAATCCACCTTCATCATCATAGGGTAGATCATGGCCCAGATGAGCACCGCAACGGGGACCGATACTTTCGCGTATTCGAATTTACTTAAAAAAGCGGGGATCCCCGGCAGGAACCTGCCGATAAAAACCCCCGCCGCCATGCAGAGGAGCACCCACAGGGTCAGATATTTCTGGAAAAAGCTGATGCCTCCGGTCTTCTCGCTTTTCATTCGGGATTCCTCATCGTTCCGGATTCTTGTGTTTTATTTGATGTTTATCAGATCAGTTTCTTCTCATGGGGCAGCCCGATGCGCAGCAGGATCCGTTCGGACAGCTCTTTTCGGTCTTTTTGACGATGACGTTGAAGTCGGAATATTTCTGAGCGGCGTCCCGCGAGCCGCATTTCGGGCACACGATCACCGCGGAACCCCTTTCCGTCATCGACATCGTCTTTTCGAAGTTTTCTTTGCAGGCATTGCATTCGAATTCATATCTCGGCATAAGATCCTCCCGTACAGCTTGTCCGCTGTCGTTTTATTTCCGCGCTTCGATGATCATGGAGGCGGCGTAATCCCCGAGGTTTCCGCCGGGCAGCCATGAATCGATGATGTCTTTGCTGTTCTCTTTCGGGTAAATTTTTATATCGGCAAACCCGGCGTCCAGAAGCATTTTCTGTATGCTGCCGGCAGATTCGGCTCCGGCGACGCAGCCCGCGATCAGGGCAAGGTCCTGCCTGATGCTTTCGGGCATCTCGGCCGTGGCGACGACGTCGGATACCGAAAGCCGTCCGCCGGGTTTGAGCACTCTGTATGCCTCCCTGAAGACCTGCGCTTTTTCGGGGGACAGGTTGATGACGCAGTTCGAAATGATCACGTCGGCCGACGAGTTCGCAAGGGGCAGGTGCTCGATCTCACCGAGCCGGAATTCGACGTTGGCGTATCCGATTTCCGCGGCATTTTTTCTTGCGAGCTGGATCATTTCGGGCGTCATGTCCACGCCGATGACGCGGCCGGTCTCCCCGACTTTCCTTCTTGCCAGAAAGCAGTCGAATCCGCCGCCGCTTCCAAGGTCGAGAACCGTTTCGCCCTCTTTGAGCGCGGCTATGGCAAGGGGATTTCCGCAGCCCAGCCCCATATTGCTGTCCGAAGGCGCGTCGGAAAGGTCGCTGTCGGCATAACCGATTTTCCGTGATGAGTCTGCGATCGTTTTTGCGTTCCCGGCACAGCCGCAGCTCCCGCTGCAGCAGCTGCCCCCGGAACCTTTGAGCGCTATGGCTCCGTAATTTTTACGCACCGTTTTTCTGATGATCTCTTTGTCAGGCATAAAAATACTCCTTTATGATTTGTTTCGTTTCAGCGGACTTTCTGCAGTATTTTTACGATCTCTTCGGTTTTGAGCACTTTGCCGTAGGAGACGACTTTGCCGTCCACGACAAGCGCGGGGGTGGTCATCACGCCGTAGGCTGCGATCTGCGAAAAGTCGGTGACGTGGTCGGTCGCGGTATCCATCCCGAGCTCCGCGAGCGCCTCTTTCGTGTTTTTTTCGAGTTCTTTGCATTTTGCGCAGCCGGAGCCCAGTATTTTGACGGGGCTGCCTTCCGTTTTGGCTTTGACGGCTTTATCGATCGATTTTGCGTCGCAGGAACCGCAGCAGCAGCCCTTCTCTTCTTTTTTCTTTCCGAAAAGTCCCATGATCTTACCTCACTTGATTATTTTATATTCTTTTTCTTTTTTTGCGCGGAAGCGAAGAACTTCTTTAAGTTTAAAGGCAGTTTGTATTCTTCCTGCTCCGGCGCTTTTGCCGGTCTGTACAGCGATCTCAGTATGGCGTCCGTAACCATCGCTTTGGGCGGCTGATTGTATTTTTTGCCTCTCCAGACGAACACCCTGCAGTCGGTGTCGCTGCCGCAGATGTCGCCGCAGTCGGTGCAGCTGTTTTCCTCGACGGAGGGGCAGATGTCCCGGCCGTTCACGCGGATGGTCGGAGAACTTCTAAACCTGTACTGCTCCGCCATTTCCGCGGAGGTGATGTTCACGCTGTTTACGGTGATCTTATAGCCGAGGGTGCGCAGGACCCCTGCGCATTCGGCGGCGGCTTCCTTTACGGCGGTATCCGTGGCTTTGCACCGGCTGCAGGTGAAGAGATCCAGATAGAGGAAATCTACGGCGATCTGCCTGAAGGGTTTCTTCGCGGCGGGCTTTATAACCGCCTCTTTCCGGACGCCGGCGTCGCCGGTGTAGGAGATGGCTCCCTGCGGGCACAGGCTCCCGCAGCCGCGGCAGTTTTGGATGCAGCCTTCGGGGTTCGACACAACGGGCGCCGGGGCTTTTGCCTTGTTATAGACGCCGTGCGTGCACTTTGAGGTGCATTTGCCGCATTCGGTGCACTTTCCGTAATCGATGACGGGATACCATGTTTTGGACATAGTTGATTTTCTCCGATTCTGAATTTATACGAACAGGAACTGAAGCGCGTTGAAAAGATAGCCGATGAGGATGATGCCCGAGGTCACGATGCCGATGAAGACGGCGAGCAGGCGGGGCTTGACGGCTTTGCGCAGCATGATCATGGAGGGAAGGCTCAGGGCTGTGACCGCCATCATGAAGGCCAGGATGGTGCCGAGTCCGGCGCCTTTTGCGAAAAGGCTTTCGGCGACGGGGATCGTTCCGAAAATATCGGCGTACATCGGGACTCCGACAAGGGCCGCGAGCAGCACCGAGAAGGGATTTTTGCTGCCGAGGACCGTCCCGATCCATGCGGCGGGGATGACGTTGTGGATCACGGCTCCGACCGCGACGCCGATCAGGATATAGGGGGTGACTTTCTTGATGACGGCGATCACCTGGTCCTTTGCGTACAGGATCCGGTCTTTGCGCGTCAGTTCCGTTTCCCCGATGTCGGCGGCGCCGGCGGCTTTAATAAACGGCTCGACGTATTTTTCCATGCCGAATTTTTCGATCAGCGTTCCTCCGGCAACGGCCAGGATCAGCCCTACCGCGACGTAAGCCACCGCGACTTTGGCTCCGAATATGCTCATCAGAAGGACAAGCGAGCCCAGATCGACCAGAGGCGACGAGATGAGGAACGAAAAGGTCACGCCGACCGGCAGTCCCGCGCTCGAGAAGCCGATAAAGAGAGGGATGGACGAACAGGAGCAAAACGGTGTGACCGTTCCGAGCAGCGCCGCGAGGGCGTTTGCCGCAAAGCCGTGAAAATTGCCCAGGATCTTCTTTGTCCTTTCGGGGGGAAAGTAGCTCTGTATATAGGATATGATGAAGATGAGCGTGGAAAGCAGCACGAAGATCTTGACCGTGTCATAGAGAAAAAACTGCAGGGCGCCGCCGGGGAAAACCGCTGTGTCCAGACCGAAGGAGGTCAGGACTCTTCCGATGAGCGTGTTGAGCCACTGCATTCCGAGCAGCTGGTCCTGGAAAAAATTCCAGACCGTTTTTACCGGTTCCATGTTTTAAATCCTGCGTTTCCTTTTTTTATTCCGGGCAGCAGCACTCTTCGTCCTGCATACACTTCTGCGCCGTGATTTCGGAGAGGAGTCCTCTTGCCCGGTTGATGCCGTTTTCCGACAGCGTATAGCGCGTCCATTTGCCGTCGGTCCTGCTTTCGACAATGCCCGATTCGCACAGGATCTTCATATGGTGCGACAAGGTCGACTGCCCGATCTGCAGGCTTTCGAGCAGGACGCAGGCGCATTTTTCACCGCTCCGGAGCGCTTCCAGGATCTGCAGCCGGTTTTCGTCGCAGAAAGCTTTGAAGACCTTCGCGTTTTCGGCGTATCTGTTCTCCGTCATATAACTTCCTCCCTCATATCGATATTTTTCGATGTTAACATTTCAATCATACACCTCAGATCGATAATTGTCAATATGTCATTTGTAAATATTGTATGTACGGCGCGCGTTTTTTGTCTTTAAGCAAATAGTATCCGAAAAATTATAAACCTATTGAAAAATTCAGAAAAATATGCTATCATGAAGAAAATAAGGATGAGGAGAAATAAAGATGAAGAAAATGTTCGGCATGCTGCTTCTGACTTTGATCCTGGCTTCTGTTTTCACCGCCTTCCCCGGCTGTACCAAGGCCACGGAAGGTGTCCTGAAAGTCGGCATGGAATGCAACTACGCGCCTTTTAACTGGACGCAGCCCGACGACTCCAACGGGGGCGTCAAGATCAGCGAGGATTCGCAGTACGCGGCGGGTTACGACGTCGAGATCGCGAAAAAAATCGCCGACGGACTCGGCATGGAGCTTCAGATCGTCAAGATCGCATGGGACGGCCTGTCCCCCGCGCTCGAGTCGGGCACGATCGACCTGATCATAGCCGGCATGTCCCCGACGGCGGAACGCAAGGAATCCATCGATTTCACGGATAATTATTACAAGTCGAACCTGATCATCGTCGTCAAGAAGGACGGTCCGTATGCCGCGGCGGCTGCGCTTGCCGATTTCGGCGGCGCAAAGATCGTCGGACAGCAGGGAACGGTCCACGCGGACGTGGTCTCGCAGATCCCCGGCGTCGTCGAACAGGACCCGATGAGCGATTTCTCGGCGATGCGCGTGGCGCTTCAGTCGGGCGCGATCGACGGCTATGTCTCCGAAAAACCCGAAGGCGTCAGCGCTTCGGCGGCCAACGCGGACCTGACCTATGTGGAATTCCCCGAAGGCAGCGGCTTTACGGTGGATGAAGCGGACGTCGCGGTCGCGGTCGGCATCGCAAAAGGCAGGGAGGACATGATCGCGGACATCAACGATATACTCGCGAAGATCACCGAGGACGACCGCGTCGCCCTCATGAACGAAGCCACGGCAAACCAGCCCTCCGCAAACTGAAAAAAGCACGGCATGCCGCCGCTTGTCCGGCGATAAGCGGCGGCTGATTTTTTATTGTTGGTTTTCACTTGATTTCACAGCGTATTTCGCCGGAGAAACGGGACGCGAATGTCTTTTTGGGAACTGGTTTTAAGAATACTGCGCGAATACTGGCCGCTGATCCTGAGGGGGGCCGGCGTGACGATGCTCCTGGCGCTGTCGGGCACCGTCATCGGCTTTGTCCTCGGCCTGCTGGTGGGCATCATCCGCTCGGTCCCGCTGCCGGATAAGAAGAATCCGCTGCGGTATCTGCAGAACGGCATCAATATTCTGCTGTCCGTATACGTGGAGATCTTCCGCGGGACGCCGATGATCGTTCAGGCGATGGTCATCTATTACGGCTTTATCATGGTGACGGGCGTCCAGATCAACAAGATCATGGCGGGTATCGTGATCGTTTCGGTCAACACGGGCGCGTATATGGCGGAGATCGTCCGCGGCGGCATCGATTCGATCGACAAAGGCCAGTTTGACGCGGCGCACGCCATCGGCATGAACCACTGGCAGACGATGCGCTGCGTGATCATCCCGCAGACGGTCAGGAACATCCTGCCTGCGACAGGAAACGAATTCGTCATCAACATCAAGGACACCTCGGTGCTCAACGTCATCTCGGTCACAGAGCTCTACTACAGCGGCAAGGATATAGCGACCAGCTATTTCAAGTTCTTCGAGCCGTTTCTGATCATCTGCGTCGTCTATTTCATCCTGACCTTCACGGTGACCAGGATCCTGCGCTTTGCCGAAAAGCTGATCGACGGACCGAAGAATTACGACATACAGCAGAGCGGCACTTCGTATGAGGCGGTCGTAGAACAGGCGAAGAGGAAAGCCGGCCCGAATCTGCCGGCGGGGCGGCAGTGACGAAATTGCATGAACGATACATGAACGATAAAGGAACAAACATGGCCAACGAACAGAACATCATTGTCGAAGTCCGCTATCTCTACAAGACGTTCGGCAGCAACACGGTGCTGAGGGACATCAATTTTTCGGTCAGCCGCGGCGAGGTCGTCTGTGTGATCGGCTCCAGCGGGTCGGGCAAATCAACGCTCCTGCGCTGCATCAACCTGCTTGAAAAGCCGGACGGCGGGGAGATCCTGTATAACGGCGTCAGCATCCTGAAAAGCAAAATCAGCCTCGCGGAATACAGGGCGAAACTCGGCATGGTGTTCCAGC
>CAZVPD010000151.1:2776-8789 GCA_964628455.1 uncultured Lachnospiraceae bacterium | reverse complement strand
TAACATTTTCCCGACAACCTGTCAAGAGCAAGCCGCCTGCGGCGGTGGCTGCATTTCTGCCTCTGGTTCGGTGGATCTAAAAACACATACCTTGCTGATTTATATTTATTGAGAGCGGTCCAACAAATTGTCCGCACGTCCGGTAGTCGAAATGATAACGGCGATGTTTATCTATATTCCGGTAGCCTATTTATCCGAAAAGACCTCAGGCAAATTATGCATCTCTATAACTTTTGTTTTCTTCACATTGTTTCCGCTGGTTTTGTTGTTTTCAACAACGGTTCCCGCATTGATTTTTGCTTTTGTCATCAGGGGACTGAAAGAATTCGGAGAACCGACAAGAAAAGCTCTTATCGTAAAGTTGGCTCCGGAAGGCAATAAAGCGTCTGTGTTCGGTACTTATTACCTCATAAGGGATGTGATTGTTTCCATGGCCGCACTGTCAAGCGCTTTCTTATGGGACATATCACCGGAAACAAACTTTTTAACGGCAGCCTTCTTCGGAGTGATCGGAACAACGGTATTTATCCTGTTCGGAAAGGACAGGAACCCGACTGAAAACGAATAAACCGGCAGGAGTGAACACGTTCCGGATGTTATAAAAGCTATACTGTCGTGCGTCATACAAGGGTTAACCGGGTTTTTGCCGGTCTTACGGTCATTCCCGTTTCTTTATGTCGGCAATATATATGCCTCCGAACCGATCAGTTCGGACGGCAACTGACCGATCTGCCAGCCGGGGGAGGTCGTCTCGACATAATAATACGGAAGTCCGTCGTATCCGAAGGAATAACCTTCCAAAGTCGATTCCCCTGAAACCCCCATACCCACGTGATCCTCAAACATAACGAGCACGACGCCGTATCCCGTTTCCCTGATCAGAGAAGCCGGCAAAATGCCGGTGTCTTCGCAGTCACCGACCATATCATACAATGTTTCAAGCGGGAACTTCGGATACTCGTCATACCCCGTTCCGATATCGTCCCTCACATATTCGAAGGACTGAACAAAACCGATCATAAACTCGACGATCCGGTAATCGCCGTATCCGCTGTTTGTTTTTCCGCGCAGAAACGTTTCGGAAATGCCGGCCATCCACGGGTCATCGGCTGTATCGGTCACATATAAATTATAATAGTCGCCCTGCCGGTCACGGCTGACCGACTGATAGGCATTGTAGACCGTTTTCGGGATCTCCATCGAATAAGTCCGGATATGGTTGTCATACTCCCATTTGTATTCCGTCTTTTTGCTTTCATAGACGATTTTCTGCGGCTCCCTGAACCAGCCCACTTTCAGATAGGATTCGACCTCGCTTTTCGGCATGATCCTCGTCCTGCCGTCCGGCGCGTAAAGGACAACGACGGGTTCTTCGTACCAGCCCACTTTCAGATAGGCTGCGGCCTCCGAGCGCAGCGTCACCCTCGTGCGGCCGTCGGGGGCGTACAGGGTCTGAACGGCTTCTTTCAGCGTGACTTTCACGCGAAGGGACGCGTCGGCCATGCGGGTGACGACCGCGGCGGCCGCGGCGCGCGCGATATTGCTGCCGGGTGTGAACGTGCTGCAGGCGTCGCTGCCCGCCAGAATGCCGGCCCGGTACAGCTTATAGACTTCCGGAGCGTATCCCGCCTTCGGGTCGGCATCGGGGACGGCGTCGTCGACGACGGTGTTGACCGCCCCGAGGACTTCGGCGGGCAGCGCCCCGGCCAGGATCTCCGCAAACTCCGCGCGGGTCGCCGCTTTGCGCTGCAATAACATCCGTTTTATGACAGTTCCGGGGCTGCTGCATATGCTTTTACAGCAAGTACAACAACCCCCTTTGTAATTTTAGTTGAATAATATCAATTTAATGCATTTGCCGCTTCAATGACTTTCTGTAACCGAACATTTACTGCCGAATCCTGTGATGCAATATACGATGATAAAACAAATTCATTCGCATTCAACATGACTTTATTATAAATCGCATCCCATCCGCAGTATTCAGATCCGTAAATCGTGCCTAAATCCATTCTTGCCGTATCAAGACACAAACGAATCATCTCGGCCGATTCTGTATCACGTGTCTTTTTATATTGTAATGTGGTTTCTGTATACGCCGGAGTGATGTATTCATGTCCGTAAAACGACATAACTTCAAGCACAGCCGCACTGCGTTCGGGATCAGCCGCACAAAAAGGAATAACGGCAAAGATAGAATCTGTCGTTAAATTAATATAGTCCTCCTGCTTTTCATCGTATTTCGGTGACGGCAATATGCCGAAATCATCAGCCATTTCCGATAATGAATTTAATGTATAAAAGAATCCGTTCAAAAACAGCGCCTTGCCGTTTGAGAATAATAAAGCATCATTGCGTTCGTTTTTGATATACGAATCACTGCTGTGGAACATGTTATATGCAGTCTCGACAGCATTATAGAAGCGTTCTTCACCCCAGGATAATTTAAGCCATTCGTCCGGAGATTTGCTTACGGTCAATGTATTGCCGGACGTATATACAGACGATGCAAATGTGTTCCAGTCATACGCCGTTAACCCCCAGCGGTCATTTTCATCCATGGTTCCGTTACCGTCAAGATCACCGGTCGCGACCGCCATGTATTCCTTCATTTTTTCGTATGTCCAGGTTTGATTACGCACATTTTCATACAGTGATTTCGATGTGACGGAAAGAGCGTCCGCAAGATTTGAATTGAACAGAAAACAACTGTCATATGCATACATCGCAAGATTAAATCCTGTCGCCGCGTAATAAACCGAATCGCCTACCGAAACAGACGAGTTGATGTTCGGTTTCCAATACTCCTTATCAAAATCAAGATACTCATATTTCATCATATCACAGGCAATACCTTTTGTCATCAGTTCCACGCTGAAACGCGCAAGATTGCAGGCGATATCGCAGCCCTTGTCACCGGCATTGACCGAATTATTTACGGCATTAACAAGATCATTTGAATTATAACCGGTTTCAGCAAGCTTAACATTCAATAAATCTTCGGTGTTCTGTTGTACCTGATACCGTGCGTCATTCAATATTTCGCCATTCTGTCCTTCTACGAGTGACATACAATAATCGTTATAATTGTTGGAATACAGGGATATTGCCGCGCCGTCATAATCAAGGCTGTCCGGTATATTCGGAGACAATACGGACTCGGTAACAGCTATGGATTCACTGTCAGACGATAAAGTGCCGGTGTCGATCTCATGACCGGTTTGAGCGCCGCAAGCTGCAGATGAAACCAAGAAACCGGATAACATGATCACAACAATGCATTTTCTTATATTCATACAATCTTATTCCTTTTGGATGTAATTTCAAAATAAGTCCGCCGTAAAGTCAATAAACGACCTTTTCAGGAACTTTGTGCGAACCTGTAATTGCCGGAGCGAAGTCGGAAACACTCCCAAAACTTTTCCGGTCAAGCAAACACCCGGCCGGTTAACAAGCCAGTTTCTTCTTCTCTGCGGTCTTGCCGAACGCCAATGTATAATAGGATCGTTCCTCTTTCCTGCGCTCTTCCTGCCATGACTTTTCATATTGGCATAACCGCTCAACCTTAGCCGACTATAATGTATATCAGGATGATCTCTTTGTCAATGGTTTTAAATTTTTTTTATTTTAACTGCAACGGGTCATAACATTTACCAACGCAAAAATCTGTATATAACATAACTGTATTAACGTAGAATTTTATCAACAGAAATTAACGGAATTGTTACTTCAACACCCCATGCTGAAATATATGTATACAATCCTTCTGATACTCCGTAAATCGTTATATAATCGTCTTCCAGAATTCGTGAAGAAACCAATGAACTTTTATAATAAACATATATAATGTCATCATAATTACCGTCAGTGGCAATCCTTAATTCTACTTGATTTTCGCTTTCCATAACCTGTAACACAAATCCGGAGAATCTTACTTTTTTCCCCTTATATGTATCCGGAGTGCGTGCGATCTGATCATATGTAATACCTGTATTGTATTCTTGATTTACAGGTTCTTTATACCATCCCACTTTTAAATATTCGTTAATTTCACTTAGTAAAGTATATCTCGTTCTTCCGTCCGGCGCATACATAATTATCACAGGCTCTATATACCAGCCGACCTTTAAATATGCTTCAACTTCCGAACGTAATGTTATTCTAGTACGGCCGTCGGCGGCATACAGAACCTGAACGGCTTCCGCCAGCGTGATCTTCACGCGAAGGGACGCGTCGGCCATGCGGGTGACGATCGCGGCGGCTGCGGCGCGCGCGATATTGCTGCCGGGCGTGAACGTCCCGTAAGCGTCGTTCCCCGCCAGAATGCCGGCGCGGTACAGCTTATAGACTTCCGGAGCGTATCCCGCCTTCGGGTCGACATCGGGGACGGCGCCGTCGACGACGGTGTTGATTTCCCCGAGGGCCTCCGCGGGCAGCGCCCCGGCCAGGATCTCCGCAAATTCCGCGCGGGTCGCCGTTTTGCCGTAGTCCGTATATTCCCCGGCGATCACCCCGTTCCAGACCGCATAGTCGAGGTACGGGCGGTACCAGAGCGCCGCTTTTTCGAACCGGTCGCTCCCCCTTGTGTAGATCGAATGGATGCGCGCGGCCATCGTGATCGCTTCCGCGATCGTGACGTCGCCGTAAGCGTTGAAAAACGCGTCTCCCGCACCGATCATCAGCCCGAACTCATAGGCATCCGCCACGTTCGGCGCAAACCAGTCTGAGGCCAAAACGTCCTCAAACTGCCCCGGAACATATGTGTTGACTTTTTTGAAATTCTCCGGACCGGGCACGGAGGCGAAGATCCCCGCCGGCATGATCGCAAGGACCATCGAAAAACAAAAGATAAACAGGATCGCATGTTTTTTCATGGATGATTCCCTTTTAGGATGTGCGGGATTGTCGAAAATTTATCTCGTATTAAGCGGACGGCAGCATGATGTTTGATAGAATATTTCAAATTTGACCGGATGTCCGCCGGCTTAACGGTCCACATATATATAAAACATCCATGATATGATCATAGGACTATTTCTTTTGCAACCGAAAGAAGCTGAGCGATGAGCTGCCGGGGCTGGGTTTTCCAGTAATTGACGTCGCATACGAGGATCAGCTTCTTTTTTGCCCGGCTGACTGCCGTGTTGATGATGTTCTTGCCGTTTCTTAAACTATCGGTAAAATACATATCCGTCGTATCGGTAACGCTGAACAGAACGGTATCCCATTCTCTTCCCTGAGAACCGTGGACTGTCAGAACAGAGTCTTCCAATATGTGATTTTCCCTGAGAGTTTCCTTTAATTCGTTTCGCTGGTTTTTATACGGAGTAATAATGCCGGCATCTGTCGTATTATTCCTTGTTAAATAAACGGAGATAACGTTGCATTCTGATGTATTTGTCCTTTTTAATTTACCTTTTGCTTTGATTGCATTGATAAAATAAATATCGGTCTCGTGGTTCACGTCACCCGATAAACCGGGGTATATGTTTGCGGCTAAAACCGAAGCAAGTGCGTTGCCGAAGCGGTAGGTATGGATCAAGTCATACTTTTTCATATGATCAAATACAGCAGGTTTACGACTGCAATAATCCGCAAATATCTCTCGCGGTTCTTTATAGAATGCATCTTCGGTATATATTGCCGACTGTGCCCAGAGTGATACGGGAGCATTATTTTCCAATGCAATCTCCGTATTTTTCATTGCACAAACCGGTTTCAGCTGCATATGGTCACCGAAGAACGTTACCGGACAATTATATGCGGTCAGTGTTACACCTTTTATCAGGGAACAATTATCAGCTTCATCCAGAAAAACATGGTCGGGCTTGAAATCTCCACTCGGTAAAACACGGTCCAGACAGGTGTCCACCGTTGCCGCCAGAACCAGACAATTCCGAATCCTCGTCTCTTTGTCGTTCTTGATTATTTCTTCGCGTTGAATGATCAATTCATTAAGTATATTATTGCATTCTTCCCTGCCGGAATATAATTCGTCTTCTGTAACAGTACG
>CAZVPD010000151.1:0-2766 GCA_964628455.1 uncultured Lachnospiraceae bacterium | reverse complement strand
CTGAACAAGCCTTTCTGCATATTTTGTTCGTTTAGATGCGATTAATTGTCTTCCTCTTACCAGTAAACTGCATATGATTCTTTTTACTTGATAAAAGCTTTTTTTACTGATCCATATTGCCTGCTTGTTTAATGTTTTCCAAAATTTAGTGTATGCCAGCAATAATATAATACACTCGTTTATTCTGGTTTTTTTTCGCCTGGTTTCCCTGAATGTTTGCGTATTTATATTATAAAGCATACTCAATTGATCGAAAAGACCGGACATTGCCGCTGCACATTCATTAAGTGATTTTTCAAAAGCAATATAATTGTGAAAATAAGGCAACAGTTCTATAAGGCGATCATTATCGGTTATCCGAATTTTATAATCCGTTATCTGTATGTCAATTAAAGCAATTCTGTCAGGAACAGAAATGTTTTCGCAAAGAGATGAGTATTTACATGCAAACTCACTCGATGATGTACCAAGCCGAAAAACATGTTGAAGATCGATACCGGCTTCCTCCAATACCGCCAGAACTCCGTATAAAGTTTGTTCCAAGGCGTTGTTTGTCGGAGCCGTGATCAATACCTTCTTACCGGATTTAATATAAGCCAAAACGCATCGTGCAAGAACAAAGCGCGTTTTACCGGTGCCCGGAGCTCCCCAAACATACGAAAACGGGGAAGAGAGAACCCCTTCAACAGCGGATACCTGATCTTCTGACAGCGAATCCCTTAATCCGTTAAAATCCGGGACTGCAGCATTCGCGCATTTTGACGGAAGTTTCGGCCTACTGCCATATTGACTATACCAGTTTTCCACTCGATTTACCGGGAAACGCAGGTCGGATATCACCGCTACATGATGAAAAAAAGCATATTTCAACATTTTTCTGACCCTGGAATCCGGTCGTGTTTTTAATATGCTTCGTTTTTCGTCGTATTCGACCGGTATAAATTGTTCTGTTGAGTATATTTCGTTATATATTTTTATTGCCGCCGATTCGGGAGAGAAAAGTTTGCCGGAAAGAGTGAATAAGTAATCTTCCCCCTGTATTTCGATATTTACGACTTTATAATTTACAATACCGAGGCTGGTTTCCGTTAAAAAGTTATAATAGACCTCCGAACTTAGGATCGCCGCTTCACGATATGTCATAATCCCGACCCGCAGATCAATTCTCCGTTTTCGGTTATCCCTAGTCCCGCCGCGCCTGTCCGGTTATCGTTTGTGTAAGGAGTTCCGACATCGAACGCAAGGGTTCCTGCCATGTATACCCTCCTCTTTAAGCGTCGTAATTCAAATCGTAAACACATGATCCGATCTGTTCATCATGTCCGATATTATACAATATCTGAAGATAGTTGCCGGCCGTGTAATTTTACGTATATCCGGCAGCGGTTGTATAGAAGACAAACTGCCTTAGTTCTTTAAATACGGAGCTATGACATCACAGAATTTTTTGCTCCATTCCGCATGGAATTTTGCCATCATAACCCAGTCTGTTTCGTTGAGGATACTGACGCCCGGAAGCCGATAGAGTACCCACGAAGATTTCGTTTCCTCGCTTCGTGCCCATTCCAGCGGAACCCCAAGTGCAGCCTCAATATCTGATTTATGTGAATACAGCATGTTAAACCAAGTCTTGTTCTTCTCCCTGGAAGCATTAGCGATATAGAAATCAACCCGGGAGCCGTTTTCGTTGGCCACACAGTTAACAGACACGCCGGGAACGCCTATAAATCCTGCGATCCAGTTATCTTTGGACGGGTTTACATTGGAAAAAGAACCGTCTTTCCCATGCACGTCGTGAATGAAGGGTAAGGCAAATGTCCAATATCGCCTGCGCCTCTCAAACCGGGAACCGGGTTCGTCATCAGGCTCCGTATGGTTTGCATCGCGCAGATAGAAGGTCAGGTCCTCGGTGCTAACATTGAAAGCTTTGAAGAACTTGCGCAGCATTGAGATCTTGGTGTTCGTGCTGGTATTTCGCTCCACAAATATGCCATCGCCTATTTGCAGGGCGGCGCGGAGCTTTTGCGGATCACTGCTTACATACTGGCTAAGCTCATTTTCAGCGTCATTCGTATGTGCAAGGGCTGTAAGCACGGTTTCATCTTCGTTGTGAAGGATTTTTATGATCCGTTCAAACATATCGATCCAGCTGTCTGCAGGCTGTTCGGTGTTTTTATAGGAATAACGTGCCAGTATACGGCCGCTGAAATTCATGTCATCCTCCAGCGAGAAGGAGTCCATCTGTTTTTCGGCCGGCCGATAACTTGTTTCCGGCATGGCCCAAATACCTGCTGCCTGTGCAGACAGCAGAGAACTGCGCTTTTCCAGTTCCGCAAGCGTCCATGCGGTCTGCTGTGCAATCCAGGTGTTCATGCGCAGGCCGCTTTCGCGGAAGCCGTTGTGGGTATCGCGCTTTTCCGTAAAATCACTGTTGCTGTATTTGGAGTTATATCCGGTCAGGGTCAGGTTTGCGATGCGGTGAAGCCAGGTTTCATGTATGCTCTCGTAGTCTTCACCCAGACTTTTTATCCACGCCGGCGTCAGATGTTGCGGCATGATGTGTTCGATCGAGTAATCTCCGTCGTCAAAATGGCGGTAAATATCCTTATCCTCAACGGTGCCGTGATTCTCCAGCCGTTCGAGAATATAAATCTTATTTTTGCTGTTCATGAGATAAATTTGACGGGAAACAAACGCTTGCCCGAACTCGGTATCATCGGGGAATCGGCCGCGATCCCCTTTTGAAAGCAGGATAAACTTAAACTT
>CAZVPD010000150.1:0-8882 GCA_964628455.1 uncultured Lachnospiraceae bacterium | reverse complement strand
CCTTGCTGTCATACCATGAAACATAATCTTTTATAATGCCGACGGAGAAAGCCAGCGCCGTATCCAGTCCGCTTTCGGCATAAATATAGGTGAAATCACAATAGGTGTTGTCGTATATGATGTTCAGCATGTTGACGGAATCTTCGTCGTTCAGATACTTATTCGAAAGGGCTATATCATAATATGCAGGCAGAACCTTTTTGTAGGACTCGGCTTCAAGCGCTTCCAGAATGACTGCGCTGCGCTCGTAATCCGCGGCATCCACCGGGATCGCGGAAACGAAAGCCGATGTAAAGGTACCGTATTCCTCCTGTGTATCGCTGAATTTCGGAGTCGGCAGTATCCCGTATGTTCCCATTTCACGCATAGCCGGATACTGGGTTTTGTCGATGCCGTTCATCAGGAACAGAGCGCGGTTATCGGTAAAAATATCCATCATGTTCTCATAGTTATGCTGTCCCTGATACGTGTAACCACTGTAGTAATAGGTGGCGTTATAAAGCAGATCATAAATTTTTTCGCTGATCTTAATCAACGAATCATCGTATCCGGTCAGCGTGATCGTGCCGTCGTCGTTATTTGCGGCGTAGGTATACCCGGTGGTTGTGATCTGAATGCCGAAAACGTCCCACTGCGAGGTGATGCCGTATTGGTCTTTCTCGTCGTAGATGCCGTTTCCGTCCGCGTCCGCCGTTTCAATATCGTTGATCAGAAGGTCCATGTACCGTCGTAAACCAGGTCATAAATGTTTCCGAGGTTGTAGTTGTTAAGCATTTCGGCGCTGAAATAGGTGACATCCGCCCGTGCAACCGTCGGCATATCGAAAAATCCCGATGCCATGTATAAACGGCCGTTTACTTCGATGTTGGCGTTGATATGCTGTGACCACCACTGCCGGGATAAGTCAAGATATTCCGCCTTGTTCAGGTTGGAAAAACAGCCTGCTATCGCGGGAGGGGCCATATACAGCGTGACGCCGGAAATAAGGCCGTAAGCCCCGTCGGCGGCGAGTATGCTGCTTTTCATCGGATTTTTATCGCGCCAGTTTTCGTTGTCGTTCAGGTCATACTGCAGGTTGATTTTAAACCTTTCTTTAACGGCCAGATTGCGTTCGTATACGGCGTCGTCCACCACTTCTCCCGTCAGCTCCGCATCATAAAAATGATTGTAAGGTCCGCCGTCACACCATATCATAAAGTCGGCGCCGTCATACTCGACGGCCGGCAGATTGTCGGACAGATCCTCCGTGCTTTCGCCCGCTTCGCTTATTTCGACTGTCTGTGTTTCCGCGTCCGCAGTCTGATCCGCGGTGCCGGATGGTGTTTCCTGTGAACATGAAACGAATGAAATCAAAAATACCGTCAGCAGCAATACTGTTGCGATTTTCATAGTCTGTTTTTCCTCCCGTATTTATCGGACATCGATCTCCATTGCGCGTGCGAAAATCGTTTTGCGAGGAATCCCGTCGCCGCCCCGGTAATTGAAATGCGAGTAAACCATTACGGCCGACCTGTCGCCTGTCGCGGCGATTCCGGTGTAGGAACAGGAAGGTGTTTCGGGGTCAAGGATCCGGATGCGGGGATCCCATTTTTTGCCCGCCGGATCGGATGTCGCCCTTATGTAAACCCCGGGACGTCCGTAAGACGCCAGCGTTACGCCGCATTCTAAAGTCAGCAGATTCGCCCAAACTCCCAGATCATCGAATATTTCCGGAACATTCCAGTGCAGACCGTTGTCCCGGCTGTAACAGACATAGGACGGACCGTTTCCGTTGCTGTCCTGTGTCCGCATGATGCACATCACCGTGCCGTCGGGCAGAAAGGTGACGTCGGGCTCGGTAAAGCCGTCGCGTGTATCGTAAAACGGGTCTGCGGGCGGGACAGGCTGATAAGGGATCGTGCTTAAAAACCGAAAGGTTTCACCGTTGTCCTCCGATACGACAAAAGCCGGCTGCATGACGGTCTTGTCCTTATATCCGCTGATAAAGAACGGGTAGGCGATTCCCCAGACAGTTCCGTCAGGCGCGATCCTGATACGCCACAGCATATTATACGGCATGACGCCGTCGATCACATATCTCGCGGCATTGTCGGGCAGCCGTGCGGGTTTCACCTGACTTATCCATGGACTGCCGCCGAATTTGCGTTCGACCGACCAAGCGTTGAAATCATCGCCGAAACGGCCTGCATAATAAAATTGCGGCAATACTCCCCAGAATGTTTTTTCGGCATCCGTTTTTTCAGGCAGCTCGATATCTTTGGGGTTTACGGCGATCCGGTCGAAAATTCTGATACGGCTGCCGTCACCGACAGCCAGACCGCCGGTATAACCATCGTCTTTTTTACACGGCGACCATGTTTTGCCCCCGTCAAAGCTCAGCGCGTGTCCTTTCGGCTTGCCGTATGCCGTCGCCGAATCCGCGTTTATGTGATAGGCGGCATGCAGATAACCTTCGGCGGTTCTCTCGATTTCGGGGAACTGATATTCGCCCCAGGGGATTTTGCCCTCGGCAGACGGTTCCGGACACTGCGTGACGACAACAGGTTCGCTGAGTTTGATATTCATAAATTATATACCGTCCGGTCACAGATTGATTTTGGTTTGAAAAACACGGTGCTTTTTTACAAAACCATTTTACAGCGTATTGTCTTAAATGTCAATACATCGGACAGATATGTCCGTGTGCGGATTTTTCGAAATCTGTTCCCGAAGAGAGTTCCGCGGCGGAATATGCCGGTATGCGGAACAAAACGTATATATTCGGAAAAAATATACGGATGCTTGACAATTCGTTCCCGATAAAGTAAAATATACGGGACGAACGCATTTTATTATGAACATTTGATTGATAAAACAGCGTTAAAACAAAAACTCCGGAGGAGATATGCGATGCTGAACCACAGAGAGAACTATCTGGAAACGGCGCGATTCGGCAGGCCCGAATATATACCGATGGCGATCGGCTTTAACCAGGCCATGTGGGCCGTATATAAAAGCGAACTCGAGGAGGTCGTCCTGCGGCACCCGACGATTTTCCATTATGCAAAGGGCTCTGTCGATTATGAGAACATGTGTTTTTCGACCGAAGAACTCGACGAAAACTTTGTGACCGACGCGTGGGGCTGCAGGTGGGTTTATCCCCTGCGCTATATGGATGGGGTGGTTGTCGGGCATCCCCTCGAAAACTTCGATGACCTGGATCAATATATTCCGCCGGTCTCTCCGTATAAAAGGGACTATTCGGGCGAGGAATGGGAACGCGAGTTGGCCGCGGTGAAGGAAGGCAAAGAAGCCGGAAGGCTTATTTCCGGCGGGACGGACCACGGCATCATGCTGCTGCGTCACACCTATCTGCGCGGATTCGAAAACGCCATGCTCGATTATGCCGGCGGGGACGAAAGGCTTCATAAACTTTTCGACATGATCGTCGGATACTATATGCCCCTTGTCGAATACAACGTCAGGCGGGGAGCGGATGTCATGTATTTCGCCGAGGACCTGGGGGCTCAGACAAGCCTGATGGTCAGCCCGAAAACCTTCGAAAAGTGGATAGCGCCGGCGTACAACAGGCTGATGCAGCCCTGCCGCGACCGCGGTATACTGACTTTTCTGCACAGCGACGGTTATATACTCGAGATCGCGGACATCCTTTACCGTTACGGAGTGGATATCATCAACGCGCAGGATCTCTGCAACGGCATCGACAACCTTGTCCGGGAGCTCAAAGGCAAAGCGTGCATCGACCTTGACATCGACCGCCAGTCGGTCATTCCGTTCGGAACAAGGGGCGATATCGAAGACCTGATACGCGAGGAAGTTCTTAAACTCGGTTCTCCGAGGGGAGGGCTGATGTTTACCTGCGGCATGTATCCGCCGACGCCTCTCGAGAACGTCGACGCTTTGTGCTGTGCGCTTGAAAAATATCGCCGGTACTGGTGGGAGTAAAAAGGACCGGCTGCTTCAGATCGTGATATTCGGACCGCTTCCGAAACCCTCAAAACTCATATACGGGGAGAATTATCGTGAAAAAAATGATTTCCGGCTTTCTCGCTTTTCTTCTTATACTGACGGTTTTATACGGCTGTTCGGACAAAGCAGCCCCGGCGGATGCGGCGGATACGGGCGGTACGACCGCCCCGACCGAATCTGCCGAAACGACGGAACCTGCGCCCCCCCGGCCCGACGTGCCGGAAAGCGACTTTCAGGGCTACGGATTCAGGTTCCTTGTACGCAGCGAAGAGCATATGATCTTTGTCGCAAAGGATATTTATGCCGAAGGCGAAAACGGCGACATCATAAACGACGCCGTCTTCAAAAGAAATATGGCGGTCGAGGAACGGTATAATATAAAAATATCTCAGAACGCGGTGCTCAATCCCGGAACTTTCATTCAGAAGATCATCAAAGCCGGAGAGGATGCGTATGATGTCTGTGTCGAAGCGACCGTTCTTTCCGTGACGCTGGCCAAACAGGAAATGGTGTATGATCTCTATGAAATACCGTATCTGGATTTCACGCAGCCGTGGTGGGACGCGAGTATGACGTCGGAGCTTTCCGTCGGAAACAAACTTTACTGCAACATGGGCGAGCTGATCATTTCGGACAACGACGGCACATGGGGCGTCCTGTTCAATAAGAACATCATCGCCGATTACAACCTCGAAAATCCGTACGGACTCGTGACCGGCGGCGGCTGGACGATCGACAAAATGCACGAGATTTCAAAAGTCGTCGCGCAGGACCTGAACAATGACGGAAAAATGAGCGTGATGGACGACAGGTTCGGGTACGCAACCGAACCGTATAATACGTTTGTCATGATCCTCGGGGCGGGCGAAAAAATCATCGTCAAGGACGAAAACGACCTTCCCGTCCTGACGATGAACACGCCCGGGTATATTGCGGCTTATGAAAAAGCGCTGGCGATGAATAAGGATAAAGAGTCGACGATCAACGCCGCGGATATCAGGGAGACCTCCGACCCTTTTTACAGCGGGATCATTCCCGCTTTCGATGACGGCCGGATCCTGTTCTATATGGGCAGCATGGCCCTCGTTCCGCTTTTCAGAAACATGGAGCAGGATTTCGGCCTGCTGCCTACCCCCAAACTGACGGCGGAACAGGAGAAATATTATTCGACGATGAGCATCTGGAACAACGGAGCGGTGTATATACCCGTTACGAATTCCGACACCGAACGCACGGGGATCGTCATCGAAGCCCTGTCGGCCGAATCCATGGTGACGCTGACTCCCGCCTATTACGACCTTTCACTGAAAACGAAGTTCACGCGCGACGACGAGTCCGCGGCGATGCTCGATATTATATTTAAAAACCGGGTGGTCGATATGGGAGCCACCTATAATTTCGGCGGTTTGTCCGATATCGTCCTCAACGGGAAGGATTTTGCCTCCGAATATGCGAAGCGCGAGGAAAAAGCTCTGCTGGACATCGAAAAACTGTTTGCGCAGTGAAAACGTCCGCGCTCCGGACGGTTTTTACGCGAACAGAAACCGGATCGTATCGGCGACGCCCGCCGTGTATTCGATTGCCGGCGCGCTGCCGTAAAGCATGTGGCGCGCAAGGTCACCGAAGGGCCCCCAGGTCGTTGCGAGCACGCCGTCGATGTGCCCCCGGTCGTGCTCCTGTGCGTAAGCGAGGAATTTCGCCGCGTTGGCCTTGTTCCGCCAGGGACTGAGCAGGATATGAAAGCCCGCGTCCGCGAAGCGGTCGACGGATGGATACGCCGGCCTGTCTTCATAATGCCAGTCGCAGATCAGGATGTCCTTCGCCGCCGTATCGAGCGCGCTTTCCGTATGGTTCGCCGAAGCTTCCCACGAGCCGTAACCGCTGTCGTCCGCGTTCAGAAAGCGGTCGCCCCACATGAGGGTGCGGATGTTGTTTGCCGCGAATCTGTCATGCAGCGCGGCTGTCCAGCCGCCGAAAAGTTCCGCGTTTGTCCTGTTCCTGCATCTCGGACACGTTCCTATCTCGAAAACCTCGTCGCATCCGATATGTATGGCGTCGGCTCCGAAAACCGAGATCATTTCTTCGGCCAGGCCGGACACGACCTGCCTGACATCGGGGTGACTCGGACACAGGCTCCGGCAGTAGAAGACCTCGTCGAGTTCGGGTGTTTCGTCGAATTCGGGATGAGCGCGCAGGAGTCCGTCCAGCGAATCGCGGGTTTTGCCCGACTGATGTCCCAAAAGGTTCATCTTCGGGATGATGCGGATGTTGTGCCTGCGGCAGACTGCCGTTATGCGTCCGGCGTCGTTCTGCGACAGAGGATCCCGCGAGGCGCATTCCGGATAACTTTTAAAATCATAACGGTAACGGATGAGCAGGACCACCGTGTTGATCCCGAGCGGTTCCAGGATCTTTTCGGCGAATTCTTCGAACAGGCCGATCTCGCCGGGCATCGGGGCAGAGATGCATACCCCCCTTGTTTTCCAGGCAGCGGGATATTTCATGCGTTAGTACCTCCCGATCATAAATTTTTATTTTTTCGGCGCTTGTCTGACGTATACAGTTCGATTATAAGGCCCGGATGTGAACGCAATGTGTATATTTATACCGGAACCGGTAATATTTCATCTGGGGCCGTACCTGAATATTCCGGTCTGATCTTTCGGAATGTCCCGCTCCGGTTAAAAATCAAATAAACAACGGGGAATACCCGTAAAAGAAAGGCGGCGTCCATGGAACTTTACGATATCACGGTCAGAGACATGGAGGATAATGAGGTTTCGCTTTCCGAATACAGGGGCAAGGTCCTGCTGATCGTCAACACGGCCACGGGATGCGGTTATACGCCGCAGTATAACGGGCTGCAGGAGCTGTATGCGAAATACAGGGACAGGGGATTTGAAATACTCGATTTTCCCTGCAATCAGTTCGCAGGGCAGGCGCCGGGCACCATTGAGGAGATCCACGAGTTCTGCACGATCCGGTATAAAATCACGTTCCGGCAGTTCGCCAAGATCAGCGTCAACGGCCCCGGCGCGTCCCCCCTTTATACCTGGCTGAAAAAGCAGAAGAGCGGCGCGCTCGGGTCGCGGATCAAATGGAATTTCACCAAGTTCCTGATCGGCCGCACCGGTGTTGTAGCGGGCAGATACGGTTCGGCGGAAACACCGGATCAGATCGAACCGGATATCGCGGCACTGCTTTGAGAGCGAACGGAAAAAAGGGGGGAAAAGCATGCGTTATGATGCTCTGAACGCGGATGAATATATTTCAAAGCTGCCCGAAGGCAGAAAAGAAGCCGTCGTAAAGCTGAGGGAAATCGTGAAGGAGAACCTGCCGGACGGCTTTATCGAGGTATTTTCCTACGGGATGATCGGTTACGCGGTCCCGCTTTCGTTGTATCAGCCCGGATATCACGCGAAACCCGGAGAACCCCTGCCTTTTATGAATATAGCGTCGCAGAAAAACCATATTGCCCTTTACCATATGGGATTGTATCTGTTTGACGGCCTTCTGTCCTGGTTTGAAAGCGAATACGCCGCAGCTATGCACGCAAAACCCGACATGGGGAAAAGCTGCATCCGTTTTAAAAACGAAAAGAACATCCCGTACCCGCTGATCGCGGAGCTGTGCGCGAAAATAACACCCGAAGCCTATATCGAAAAATATGTGAAGTCCGCGGGTCTGTAAATTATATATATCACACAAAATCATATTGACATTTTCTTAAGAATATAGTAATATGGATATACAGAAGATATGCGCTGCCGGACGGTGTCTGTCCGGTCCGGTTCCCGTAAAAATTTCCGAATGATCAAAGGAGAATCCCATGAATCGAAATTCCCGGCGTTTATTATCCCTGCTTCTCATACTGATCTTCCTCCTTGTCACAGCCGTATCATGCGTTGAAAAGCCGGCCGAAACGGATGCGGAAACCGGCATAGCGACACCCGCGGAGGACGCGGAAACCGAAGAACCGCGCGACACCCGTTTTGACGGGGTGGATTATGAGGGACGTGATTTCCGCGTCTACACAAGCGCCGACGCGACCGATGCCACAAACGCGAACGAGATGATCGAAGGCAGCGGGCAGCTCAACGGAGACGTCGTCAACGACGCCGTTTACAACAGGAATCTGGCTGTCAGGGAACTCCTTGACATCAATTACGTTTTCACGCAGGCGAACCTGACCTACAGCAACGCCGAAAGCGAGATCCGCAAGATGGTCATGGCCGCGTCGGATGATTACGACCTGATGATCAACGACGTGCGGTCTTTCGCGGCGCTGACGGACGAGAATATGTTTATCAACATCGCCGACGCCGAAAATTTCGATTACTCGAAAAAATACTGGTATAATGCCGCTATGGAAGACCTGCAGATCATCCCCGGCATGTCCTATCTGATGGCCGGCGACTATTTTATGGACGTCATCGCCTCGTGCCATTCGCTTTTTTACAACAAAAACATCATCGAAGCAAATTACGGCGATCCGAATTATATCTACGAAATGGTGCTTGACGGCGTCTGGACCTACGAAAACATGACGCAGATCATCGAAAAAACCTATAATGACCTCAACGGGGACGGAAAACCGAACGAAGGCGACCAGTTCGGCTTTACCGTTCACGGAACCTGGGGCTCCGCCATTCCCTTTATCGGCTCGAGCGGGATCCAGTTCATCGACCGTTCTTCCGGTATACCCGAATTTTCATTCAACAACGAGCGTTCGGTAAAATATCTGGAAGCGCTCAACAAGATCTTCTGGAACAACGGCACCCTGACTTCCATTAAGGACACGGCGGACATGGCGCAGGGTCTGCGCAACCTGTTCGGCTCGCAGCTGACCGTCATTGTCGGGTACAACCGTCTCGGCGATCTGAAAAAGATGCGCGACATCACGAATTTCGAGA
>CAZVPD010000149.1:0-8912 GCA_964628455.1 uncultured Lachnospiraceae bacterium | reverse complement strand
AGTTCTTCGGCGTGAGGTCCGAGGGAAGCGACGTTCTCGAAAAACTGCTTTCATACGGAAAACTCGGTTTCCGGCCGGACTTCCGGGCTCTGTCGGTCGGAGCGGCCGTGGTCCTGATCATGATCATCTGGCCTAAAAAATTAAACGCGAGAATTCCGTCTTCCCTGGTGGCGATCGCTGCCGCCGCGGTCATCACCGCGCTGCTGAATTTCGATATCGCCGTGGTCGGTGAAATACCCGGCACGCTGCTTCTTGACCGGAGACTCGAGCTGACCGCTTTCGATTTTTCCCGTCTGGGGGATTATATGTCGGCTGCGGTGACCATAGCGGCACTCGGTATGATCGAAAGCCTTTTATGCGGGGCCAGCGCTTCCAGAATGAAAAATTCGGAATTCAACGCCGACAGGGAACTGATCGCTCAGGGGGTCGGCAATATGATCCTTCCGTTTTTCGGCGGAGTTCCGGCTACGGCTGCGATCGCAAGAACCAGCGTCGCGATCAAATCCGGCTCCCAAACCCGCCTTACAAGTATTTTTCACGCGGCGGTGCTGCTCCTCTCCATGTTCCTTCTCGGTCCCGTCATGTCCCGCCTTCCTTTGTCCGCGCTTGCCGGCGTCCTGATCGTGACAGCCTTCAGAATGAACGAATGGAGTGCCATCCGGTATTTCTTCAAAAGAAAATTCAAAGGCGCGATCCTGCAGTTTTCCGTAACACTTGCCGCTACGGTCGTTTTCGACCTGACGGTCGCGATCATCATTGGCGTTATACTCTGCGTGTTCGCTTTCCTTCTGAGCAGCCTCGACCTTCATGTTACCGGAGCCGAAGTCGACGGGGAAAGACTCAGAAAAAGGCTGCCGGACGCGGATGCGGAAAAAACGCACGCCGGGACCAAAATACTATATGTCACCGGCGCCCTGTTTTTTGCCAACAGCGAGGTCCTTCTCGGAGAGATGGACAGACTCGGAGAGCTAAATGAACTGATCCTGTCTTTCAGGGGCGTCACGAATCTCGACAGCACGGCAGCCCATTCCCTTATAGGCCGGATCGCAGCGCTTGAAAAAAGAGGCGTGACCGTGCGGTTCAGCGGTTTGATCGATAAAGTGAGATCGGTGCTCGTAAGAGCCGGGATTCATGACATACTGGATGAAAGCAGATTTTACACGAGTGTCGACAGGGCTATTCTCACCGGCATCCGTCCGGACGACGGGCTGTCGTTTCAAACCGCGGAAGCCGGCTGAAGGCTTTCCGCGGAAAATCAAAAAAATAAAAAATATTTTATGAAAACTATTGACAAAGTTAACATCTTGATATATACTATAGTTGGAAATGGTTGAGCGGCAGACTCATAGCGCGGAAACTATTGTTCGGGATTATTTTATGAAAGGGGCGAGTCCATTGGAAATATCTGTCTCACAGTATTGCATAAACCATAGCGAAAACGACATAGAACTTAAAACGGGCTGTGCCGCCGTTCAAGGGTAATAGCACCATACAATAACCAGCGCCTATTAAGGCAGACCATACCCCTGTTCCGGTAAATTCCCGATTTACGGGTTACTGCAGAGAAATGTATGTAAATGTTTGGTATCGCTTATGATGACTATTCACGGAAACTAGCTTGGTCATGCAATGCTGCAGCTTTTTTCGGATAGCAAATCTTTGATGTTTATTAAAAGTTTTCTTTTACGGATAGTTTTCCTGCGGCTGTTCAACGGTTCCGGCAGCGTACTGTACGCTGCAGATGTACCCGGCAAATTTATATATATCGAAAGGATATTTATTTGATTATTCCGAAGCATTAAGACCGCTTATTTCGTTTTGACGAGGTAAGCGGTCTGATTTTTTTACGGACCGGTTTTTCCGGACATCAGAAAGAATAGTCGACAAAGACCCTGCTGCCCGTTGCGGCCGATTCGACAATGGCGCAGCCGACTGCGACCGTGGAAGCGCCTTCGGTCCCGTCGGTCGGAACGGGCGTGTCGCTCAGGATGCAGCTGCAGAACTCTTCGATTTCCGATGCGATGTTGTGATTGTTGATGTCGACCGGCAGTTTCTGCACGTCGATGCGCTGATTTCCGGAATCATCCGTCGCTTCGCGCTGCAGGATGATTTCGGGGGAAGTGTTATCGGTGATGATCGTACCGCGTGAACCGTACAGGACCGTCCGCATGGTGTATGTGCGCTTGCAGCCTATCGATGTCATGACTTTGCCGATGACCTCGTTCGGAAACTTCATGACCGCCGCCGTACAGTCGTCCACAGGCCAGGTCTTCAGCATTTTCCTGTTGGAGTATGCGAAAACTTCACTCGGATTCCCGGCGATCCATCTCAGAAGGTCTATGGCATGGCAGCCGCCGCCTATGACCGGGTGTCTGAGGTTTACAGGATCGATGCGCCAGCCGTTATGGCCCGGGATCTTCGCGTAATCGTGCGCGTATTCCGACTCGACAAAGAACAGTTCGCCGATTTCCCCGTCGTCAACAAGTTTTTTTGCAAGCACAAAACCCGGAGCTTTGCGGCATACCTGGCCTATCATGAGTTTTTTCCCCGACTCTCGGGCAGCCCTGATCATTTCCCTGCAGTCGTCAGGCGTCAGAGCCATCGGTTTCTCGCAGAGGACGTGCCTGCCGGCTTTCAGCGCCGCAACGGTATACGGCCTGTGCACCTGATCGGGCACGCAGACCGCCACGGCGTCGACCTCTTCTTTTGCGAGCATTTCGTCGAAATCGGTGTAGTATCCGGGCAGGCGGTTTTGCGCCGCGCATTCTTTTGCGATAGCTTCATCGGTGTCGCAGACGGCTGTGAGGACTGCGCGGCTGTTTTTTGCGATGCCGCCGATATGGCTGCGGCCGATGCCCCCGACGCCGGCGACGGCAAATCTGATGATTCTGTCATTCGTATTGTTCAGATCATTCATGTTGTTTTGACCCTCCGTTTTTTTATATGGACCGGGTTGCGCGGATTCTCAGCTTAACAGGGCTGCGATCATTTTATGACATTCCGTGTTTTCGCGCAGGGCATTCCAGTTAAAGATATTGATGATGCGGCAGCCTTTGTAATCGAATACCTGTTCGAGGAGCCTGCGGGAAAGGCCCCACGGCTTGAATTCGATGGCAGCCCAGTTATAACCGTCGGCAAGTCCGATGACTTTTTCTATTTCGTATATGCTTTCGCCGTAAAAGCTCCAGCCGGGAACAACACCGTCGGTGATATGTTCGGATATCGACGCCGCGCCGGTCTGACCTCCGCCGTTTCTGGTTTCTCCGCCGTAAAACGAATGTGTGACGATACAGCCGGGTGCGATTCCGTATTCAAGCGCTAAATCGATGAGATATTCCATATAGAAAGAACAGATCCTGTCTATGGTTCCGGCGGTGATGGTTCCTTCGCTTTGAAGTCCGAGCTCGAGCGCTGCGGCGTAACCCAGCGGCATGCTTTCGAAAAGTCCGCCCGCGGGGTCTTCCGATACCGGCTTATAAAGCAGCCCGTTGCCCCCTTCATAGTAATACGCCTGGACATACGGAGACAGCTCCCATCCGAATACGACGCCTCCGAGCAGATACTTTTTGTCTTCGGGCAGCCCGTCGTACCAGTCCGCGATGACCGGGAGCAGGACCGAAAGGCAGTTTTTCTGCATTTCCAGAAATGCCGGAGAAGCCAGATTGGGTGCGGGGGTGACCCGATGCTGGGAACCCCAGTTCCGCCAGCCGATTTTAACCGCGGTATCCTCCCCCCAGCCGTATCTTTCCACGTTCTTAACATTCAAAGGATCATAACCCTTCGCATTTTTATCCCAAAAGTTCCACAATTCCGGGTAATATCCCCAATAATTTACACCGTCCAGATGCAGTATGACCGGGAGTTCGTTTTTTTCCGACAGGGCAAGCATGTTTTTTATACATTCGGCCACATCATCGATTTTAAAATTCGCATACTCGAATGTATACGCGATTGCGAGACGTCGGTCATTGTTCCCTGCGGTGCCGACAGCGCCGGTGATTTCGTCAAACGAAGCCTGACTGACGCTTGACGGATCTGCGGCATACCACTGGTTTTTTCCGGGCCGGTCGATCTTATGCACGGAAAGATACTGCGGATAGGGGTTGACCGCTTCTGCTTCTGATTTTTCTCTCAATGTTTCTTCCTCCGTTGCGCTGTTAGGGGTCTCTTTGAACTCTTCTCCGGCACAGGATGCCGATATGCAGAGCAGTAAAATGCAGAATGCCTGCGCCGCAAAGATCCTGCCCGCTTTTTTAAGAACCGGCATAGCAGGCGATGATGTCTTCGAGCTCTTTCAGAGCTCTTTTTTCACCCGCTGCATAGGCCGACGCGAGCGTGTTCTGATTTTTTCGTATAAAATCCGCGATGGTGATAAAGCTGAAGGAATTGAGCTGCAGCGGAAAGCAGCGGTTGTTTTTTATGATGCTTATCATCGCTTCCGATTCGTTGTCCCGGGTATATTTGGTCTGCAGCACGACTTCGTAATAGCCCGGCATCACGGTGCGCATCGATTCATAAGCCGTTGTCTCGAGAACGATGCCCGTGAATTCAGGCGCGTCGTTGGATACCGGAATATAGCAGACGGTACAGACGGCGTCGACGCTCTGATAGTAATTTTCCTGCTCTTCGGTGAGTTTCGGATGCGTGATGATGCCGAAATCATCCGGCATGCCGCGGAATCCGTTCAGCAGATACAGCCTTGAATTCAGCATCAGCGAGCGGCCTTCGCTGAAAGCGGTGATATCGTGCCCCCAGTCGACGGCATTCATCCATCCTCCCGCCCCTTCCTCAAACAGTTCGAGCATCCTGTCTATGACGCCGGCGGCATATTCGCTGTTCATATTCAGAACAGGCAGATTTTCGGTGTCTTTGGTGATGTAATTCGCGCCGTAGCCGAAGAACAGGCTTTCGCCCATATCCCACTGCCATCCGGTATAACCGTACCGGTCGTCGCCGTAGTTCATTTTGCCGTCGCCGTTGAGGTCGCTGCTGCCCTGCGCGGAGACGGCTTTAAACTTTTCGTGTGTCCATGTGCCGTCGAGGACGCTCCCGTAAGGATATTCGATGTTCAGGTCGGCAAACAGTTTTTTATTGAACAGGATCACGCGCGTATTGCCCAGGGTCGACGGATTGAAATCGCCGGTCATGCAGAAGATCTTATCACCGAACGCAAGGTCCCGCACGACGTTTCCGTCCCACCAGGGCATATCCGGGTCGAAATATTCCAGCGTTTTCCAGTCGATGAACTTTCCGCCGTAAACAAGAGCCGTGATGCCCGACGCGATGTTATTCATCCCCATGGCCGTGTGGAACGAATTGTCTCCCGCTTCTATATAGGTGTTTAAAGATTCGGTGAAAGTGTTCCCGTAACCCGATATTTCCGGTCCGAGGACGATGTTCAGCTTTTCCTCGACGGTTCGGTTGCGGGCAAAGACCGCATCGTTCAGAATTTCACCCGTCTGCTCTTCGGCTATAAAATCCGCTCCGGCGATCGTGCCGCCGTCGATGATGATATTGAAAGACCTGCCTTCAAAATCCGAATCGGGTACCGCCGGCCTGAGTTCGGTTTCGGCCGCGCTTCCGGCAGCCGTTTCCGATGCCGGCGGTTCGGTTTCTCCGGCCTGACCGGAGCATGCGGCGGATGAAAATGTCAGGGCTGCGCTCAGCAGCAGTGCGATTGTTCTCTGTTTTGTCATGGATGCGGGCACCTTTCCTGCGGATGGATTTAAAATCGGCTTTCGGCTTATTTACGGCTGCTCTCCCAGAGCTCTTTCAGCAGCGACACACTTTCTCCGGCGAGTGTTTCGCCGATTCCGGCCTGAAAGCTTGAGCTCCTCGCCTCGTAACCGCCTTCCTCGAACGAATCGCGCATCGGGAAATAGCCTTCATAGCCGTTTGTGATCCCGCAGACAAACTGCTGTTCAAAAGGACTTTCGTTTTTGATGATGCGCCCGATCTCACAGAAGGCCTCGCCGGGAAGGCCCGCGAAACAAAGACCGCCGGCGCGCAGCGCCGAAAGATTGAGTTTTATATCGTCGGGAGCTTCCGCCAGATTCAGCATGCGGGTCGCTTCGGCGACAAGGGTGGTGATGCCCATCCCGTGTTCGGGGATCAGGTCGTCATGCCCTGTATTGTGCCACTCGACGTACTTGCGTGCAAGCGGGAGTTTTTCCGGGTCGCCTTTATTGGCCGGGGCCGAAAGGACCTTCACACGCGCTTCGATCCCGTGGGAAACGATGGGACGGGCTTTGGTATAGAGCCCGAGCGCGGCGCCTGCGATCACGCGGCCCATATGGGCGGAATGCGCATATCCTCCGTTCGCGTCCCATTCGGGGCAGTTTACGTCGATATGGTTCAGATTTCCCGCGGTTCCGTTGAAGTGGATGCAGCGCACGCCCGGCAGCGCCCCTTCGAGGGTCCTGCGCACAAAGCCGATATAATCCGCGGAAAGCAGGCTTCCGCCGATCACATCGGGATGCACGGCGAAATTGGTCAGCAGGATCTCGTCCGCATTTTCCCGCGTTATCCTCACAAGGGAGAGGGATTCGTCGGGTTCGCCGACCGGACGGGCGATCTCAGGATTATGCCGTCCCGGATTTGTTCGTATGGAACCGTCCTTCATCACAAAACGGCGGATAAAGCCGATGCCGCGGGCACTTCCGGCAGCGGCCGAAAGCGAGGCGGGACGGCGGTCGTCCAGGGCAAGCGACACGGCCTGTGCGAGCAGATAGGTCAGGCGCGTATTATAGGCCTCGTCGCACGGAAAAAGTTTGCCTCCGATCTCGGGACCGGTATGCGTATGGGAACAGGTGACGAGGAGGCTGTCCGCTTCGAGGCCGCAGGAAGACGCGATGTCCCTGCGCATGCCGTCCAGAACGGACTGAGGGATACCGATGATGTCGAGGGCTATGATCACGGCCGATTTTTCCCCGTCCCCGAAGGCCAGCGCGTTCGCGCAGAGCGGGTCGAGTATGCCCGCGGCGTTTCGGGGCTCATAATATCCGGACATGTAAATTCCCAGAGGGGGAGTGATATCGGCGCGCGCGAATCCGGCAGTTAAACTGGACATAGTGTGTTCCGTTTCTCCGCAGACGATGATTTTAACGGCCCCGGGTCTGCGGTCCCGTATCCTGCGGCGTTGAATGACGTCGGTTCGTTTGCATATACTTTAACACCGTCCCGCGGTTTTGTCAATACAGGACGAAGTTTTACCGGTCATATTGCAAACCCGGTCCGAATACGGTATAATGGCGTTGACGGATATAAAAAAAACAACCGAGAGGTTTCTATGAATCCTTTACTGCCCAGAACCGATTTTATCCCCGATGCGGAGGCGCGCGTCATGCCCGACGGCAGGCTTTACCTGTACGGGTCGATGGACCGCAGCGGCCGAAAGGATTACTGCGGGGAGCAATACAAAGTGTTTTCCACCGGCGACCCGAAGCTTGAGGAATGGACGGACCACGGGGTTTCTTTCGCCAACGGCGCCGGCGATGACCTGACGTGGATGCCCGGGACGCCTCTCTACGCCCCCGACGCCGTCGAACGCGGCGGCAGATATTATCTGTACATGTGCGGAGCCGGCGCGTTTGAAGGCGTGGCCGTATCGGATAAGCCTCAGGGTCCTTTCGGCAAAGCGAAGCCCGTTCTGCATGCGGACGGGGACGGCATCGATCCTGCGGTTTTTATCGACGACGACGGTCAGGCCTACTATCTCTGGGGGCAGTTTCATCTGCGCGGCGCGAAACTGAAGGACGATATGGCGTCGCTCGATGAAGGCAGCATTGTGACAAACCTGCTGACCGAACAGCGGCACGGTTTTCATGAAGGCGCGTCCATGAGGAAGCGAAACGGCCTTTATTATATCGTCTATACCGATATTTCACGCGGCAAAGCCACCTGCATGTCCTACGCGGTATCCGAAAAGCCCCTCGGTCCCTATAAAAAAGGGGGCGTCATCATCGACAACATATACTGCGATCCCGATACGTGGAACAACCACGGCTCGATCGCCGAATTTAAAGGCCGGTGGTACGTGTTTTATCACCGCTCGTCCCAGAACTGCAAAGCCTGCCGCCGCGTCTGCGCCGAACCGATTTTCTTTGACGAAAAAGGCGGCATCACCGAAGTCCCGATGACGACGCAGGGCGCTTCGGCTCCGCTGCCGGCCTTTTCCGATATCGACGCTTCCTCGGCCTGCCGTCTGAAGGGAAACGTTTTTATAACGCCGTATGAAGGCTGCGGTGAAATTCTGACCTGCTGCGGCGGGGGAAACCGGACATACGACTGGGCCGAATACCTTTACGTTGATTTCGGAACCGGTTTCCCGGACAGGAGCCTCTTGTTCCAAGTCCGTTCCCGCGGCACCGGCAGGATACACATCATGTCGGAAAAAGCGGGAAGCGGTTTTATTGCCGGCAGCTGCGTCATCTCGTCGGAGGATTTTTCGGTTTTCGAGACGCGGATCGATAAAATAGAGGGGATCCGGCCGTTATGGCTGCTGTTTGAAGGAAAAGATATCTCGGTTGACCGTTTCCGTTTCGGATCATAAACCACCGCCCTTTCCGGCGATCGGAAAAAAACGGCAATTTTGCGTCCGGACAGATAAAACCGGAGAGTGCCGCAAAAAACGCAGAGAGGTTTGAAAGATGACTGTAAAACCCAATATACTATTGATCAACTGCGATGATCTGGGATACGGGGATCTGGGATGTTACGGCTCGGTCCTGAATAAAACGCCCGTACTGGATTCGATAGCCGCGCACGGCATCCGGTTCACCGATTTTTATATGGCGTCTCCCTTATGTTCGCCTTCCCGCGGAGCCATGTTGACAGGCTGCTATCCTCCCAGAATAGGATTCGGTGACTTTGAGGGCTGCAGGGTATTGTTCCCCGGTCAGGGTGCAGGTCTG
>CAZVPD010000148.1:0-8953 GCA_964628455.1 uncultured Lachnospiraceae bacterium | reverse complement strand
AATACGATCACCGAGACATTAAATATGCTCAACGTTACAAAAAACCAGACCGGTGAAGGATATTACTGGCATAATCCGTCCAAAACTCTTACTTTTTCGGGATTAAACATCGATACTCAGTCGGAATTCGGACTGAAACTGCTTGACAATACAATAGTCATACTTGAAGGAAACAACACCATATCTTCTGCCGAAACGGCTGTTTACTGCACCGGCACCGTTACATTCAAAGGAACAGGTTCTTTGACCCTTGTCTCCGGAAACACCGGTATTATAATAAAAAACGATAACAGAAACAAGAAACTGATGATCCTCGAAGGCACAATCAATATATCCGCGGGAAAAGAATCGATACGGTCCGACAACGCTTCGATATCCATCGCCGGAGGAAATATCAGTCTGAACGCTGCCGACAGCGAAGGCTACGCGATAAACGGACGCGTCGTTTCAATCAGCGACGGAGTCACGATCATCTCAGACAACACGATCGCCGCCTCTTACGGACTGACAGTCAATGCCGCAAATATGACAATAAACGCGCCAAAAGCCGCTCTTCAATATAAAGGCAGTTTCGGTATTTCGAATGTCGCGATCTCGTCAGGCACGTCGGCAGCCTCTCTTTCTCCCGCAGAAACATATAACGGCGAATTTTCTCTCACAACCGTTTCCACGGTTAAGGAAAGAACGCCCAGCATAGTATTCGGCGAAGAATATCCTCTGTCTTTCGATTTTATCATGCTGGCACTGTTGTTATTGATCATGCTTACCGTAATATTTGTACCTCCTTATATAAAAAGACGCAAAGTTGCAGCTCGCGAAGCCGCTGCAGCCGCGCAAAAAGCAAATAAAATTAATTGAAAACACGATAGCTGTCCCGTTAAAAACACAGCTGACCGGTTTTATTTATTAAAATAATGACTATAAAAAAAGAGCCTTCCATCGGTTGAGGAAAGCTCTTTTGTGTTCAGAATCGTAAACTTCCGCACGATTGCGGCGAGTGCTTTATAAATTTTTTGATAACCGACAGAATCTGCGACTCGGTTCTCAGATATGCATATTCAACTTCTGACTGTCTTTGTCCCGGAGCGGCAATTTATACATAAACAATTTATTCCGAACAGTCTTACTTCGAATAATTCATATGCTTTTTTTTCTCGAAATATTCCATAAAGACAGAAAATAAAAAACAATACCTGTCAACAGCAGATAAACGATGCTCATCGCCGGCGTCACCAAAGTATCGCCGAATTCGAAAGTAATGCCCATCAGTTTTTCGAATTCAGCCGCAGCCGTATCGGGAGCACCCGAAAAAGTGACCGAAATCGGCTCAGACGTCATGGTCTGCCTGAACAAGGCTGCCGCATGTGAAACCGGAAATAATTTTATCGCCCACTGAACACCACCCGGCAGCTGTCCTATCGGAAGATAAATACCGGTTAAAAATCCGATCATAGTGCCTATGACTGTACTTGCGGTTGTAAACGCATTGGCACTCCTGAAGAACGATACAAGAAATAAAACAATCGACGTATTTGTAAACGTTGCAAGGAGGATGAGCGTAAAAACTTTAAGCAGAACGATCCCGCCCAGCAGTTCACCGCCGTTCGATATGATATAAATTTCCGACAAGAGCAGCGCCGCAATACTCATAATGATACCGATTATATAAGCGCTGAAGATATATCCGCCAGCGATTGAACTGCGCTTTAAAGGTGAAGACATAAAGTCTTTATTGATTTTTCTGACTTTATCATCCACCATGATACCAAACGCGCCCATGGTTGTAGTCAAAGAGGTAATCGCCAGAAGACCCGCAATAATCCAGCTGTCCATCAGATACCGGACCCCCGGCATATCCCCGAAGCTGCCTGTCCAGGCATCACCTAAAAATAAAGCGTATAATCCGATTATGATAAATACGGCAAGCAGTGAAAAGAAAACGGAAGTTTTATCTTTGAAAAAAACTTTCAGATTTCGCACGGTAAAATTGATCATCCGCGAATTTCCTTTCCGGTGATGGCAATAAAAGCATCATCCATAGTACCGCTCAATACTTCGAAACCGGTAATAAACGGTCTGCATTTTTCGATAAAAGGCAGCGCATCCATTGAACCGGATATTTTTACCGCAATCTGATTGGCAACCGCCGTATAATCCGCTTTCTCTCTTTCAAGCACAGAGGTAACCATATTTATATCCGTACAGACGAGTATGAGTTTATCCGAAGAATACTTATCTTTCAATGCCGGCGGAGTTCCCTTTGCGGCAATTTTGCCGTCATCGATCACGATGACATAATCGGCGGCTGCGGCTTCTTCCATGTAATGTGTGGTTAAAAAAACAGTCATATTGTTTTTTTTCTGCAGTCCCGTGATGGTTTCCCAAACGCTTTTTCTTGTCTGAGGATCGAGTCCGGTTGTCGGCTCATCCAAAAACAATATCCTGGGTGTATTGACAAGCGCCCTAGCAATGTCACAGCGGCGTCTTTGCCCGCCGGACAATGTACCGTAAGGACGCTTCATGATATCGGAAATACCGGTTATTTTTGCGGTTTCGATAACGGCTTCATTCAATTTTCTGCCTTTCAGGCCATAAAACCCGCCCCGGATTTTAAGATTTTCACCTACCGTCAGAAGATTATCGAGAAGCCCGTCCTGAAAAACCGCTCCGATGATGTTTCTGATCGCATTATCATCCTCCCCGAGCTTATGTCCGCCGACCGTCACACTTCCGCTGTCAGGCTTCAAAAACGTGCAGATAATATCGATCGTTGTCGACTTGCCGGCTCCGTTCGGACCCAGGAATGCGAATATTTTTCCTTCTTCCACATAGAAATCTATTCCCCGAACAGCATGAATATGGCCGTATGATTTATGCAGACCATTCACTTCGATCATTTTATTCATATAAATCCTTTATATTTACATATCGGTAATATGACGGTCAACTGTTTGTCATTTCAGGAACGGTATCACAGCCAGAAGTTTTTCTTTTTCGTTTTCCGCCTTGCTCTCGATGACCAGCCCGAGAAGTTGGTCCAGTATCCGGCCGATATCAGGTCCTTCCCGCAGTCCCAGTTTTATAAGGTCGGAACCGCTGACCGCAAGAGTTTTCAGCGACACACATGCGTTTTCGGATATTATTCTATTCAACAGTCTTTCAGCCGACTTCAGATCCCTAATCACAGACAAATCGTCAAAAAAGACTGTCCGGCGTAGTTTGATGATCTGCCCGACCCTTTCCGCTGATATTTTACCCAGTAAAAGCTTGATCTTTTTTTCGTCCGCGCCGAATTCATCCTTAAGACCTTCCAGCAATTCGCAGACGGTATGAATTGTTCTTATATCCGCTTTCAGTCTGCGCAACATATATTCGCATTCTTTTATGTTCTCCGCAAATGAAAAAAATACAGCAAGGCGGATATACAAATCCGGTCCGGCATGTCTGTATATATCCGCGGTCCGAACCATGTCCATCCGCGATATTTCCGGGATTATTTCTCCGAAAACTTCCGGAAAAGACAATAAAACACGTCCGGCATCCCTGCCGCATATAAGTTTTTTGAGTTCCGAGCAGATCCTTTCCGCAGATATACCGGCGAGTATCTTTCTGTTGCGGCGGAGCGCTGCATCTGTTTCTTCGGATATTCCGAAACATAAAACACCGGAAAACCGCAGAGCACGCAGGATCCTCAGTCCGTCTTCACGGAATCTCAGATCGCTGTTTCCGACACAGGTTATTATTTTTTCTTTTATATGCCGGACACCCGAATGCATATCGATAATTCCGGTCCTTCTGCTGTATGCCATGGCATTTACTGTAAAATCACGTCTGTTGAGGTCGTCTTCCAGTTTTCGCGTATACATGACATGATCCGGATGACGGTTATCGCTGTATTCCCCGTCCAGACGGTGGGTTGTTATTTCTACCTGACCGTTTCCGGAAAAAACCGTCAGCGTTCCGTATCTTTGACCCGTGCGGATGATTTTATAACCCTCAAGGCATGCTTCGGTTTCATCGGGCATTGAATTTACGGTTATATCATAATCACCCGGGGATACACCCATCAGTGAATCACGGACGCAGCCGCCGACTATATATCCTCTATAACCGCACGCCTCGATTCTTTCGATTATTTCATCCACATATTCCGGAATCATAATATGTTCGGCCATTCAATCAACCTCATCAAAGTACCCGCTGCCATCCGGTCTGCATTTTCCGCTGTAATCGATCAGAATAAACATGTATCAGGAGAATCTATGAAGCTCAAAGTGTTGAAACAACGTTTTTCTGTCTGTAAAATTCCGGATATAACGAAAATAAAACTCCACGACCCATACTTTTTCATGGCTCAGACAACGGATGAGCTTTCGCTTGTCTGTCTGACCACTTCCGTTCCCGAAAATGCGACAGACCGGGAAGACGGCTGGCAAGGTTTTTATATCGAAGGGATCATAGACTTCGCTCTGACAGGCATTCTTTCGGGTATCCTGACTCCGCTTGCGGATGAAGGGATCGGAATATTCGCTGTTTCCACATTCAATACGGATTATATCTTCGTAAAAGAAAAAGCATTCGTCAAAGCGCTTGATGTGCTTGCCGCAAAAGGATATAAAATCGATAAAAGCAATTATGAAGTCTGAAGAGGCGTGCCGGACACGCTTCTTTTATCAGGCCTTCCCTGTTGTCGTTACGCCGTCTATTGTGATTGCCCACTCGAGGCTATCGAAATCCACTGTTACAGCGGTCCCGTCCGCAAAAACAGTTTTCTGGCGGCGCGTTCCTTCACCGATAAATTCGTGGCTTACAAGTTCCTGAGCGGCGACTCTGCCGTGAAGGGAAAGGGCTGTTTTTCCGAATTCAATATCCGATTCGGAAGCATGGACGGAATAATAAATCGTACCGCCGTTGAGCAGCGCATGCAGATATGCGCTGTCGCAGCCGGGTATCCCCCACCCTCCTTTTCGGCCTTTTGCGCCGAACCACGGAATGACAATACAGTCATGGTAAACAAGGTTGAAAAGCGGAATCGGAATACCGACAGGTTCGGCGTCGGGCGCTCCGAGGTTGCTTGTAAAATAAGGAGAATGGTGGCATAAGACAAGTGACGGGACCACCGAATCGATCGTTTCTTCGGAAGACGGGATAATTCCCTTGGCGGTCAGGATATCAAGGCATTCACACCGAGCGGCAGCGCATTGTTCGCGCGTCATCGGGTGGTCCGCCGAAAGACATTCATCAAGACCGACGACCGAAAAAACGTCGAGATATGATCCTTCGATCTTTATTCCAAGCCGTTCGAACTCATCATAATTCCGCCGTACATAATAGGGCGCAAGCATAGCGCAGAGATAACTGTGCGGACCGCCGTACCAGACAGAACAATACGGATGAGATCCATCCAGATTTTCAATCGCATTTGCAAGATCAAAGCTCTCACCGTCGTAATAGTAATCGCGGTACTGATCATGTATACCGAAGGCATATCCGAGTTCACGGCAGGTATCGGAAAGCATGCGCATGCCGTCCGCCCCGCCCGCAGCTTCATGGGGAGGAAAGACATCGGGATGAACATTATCATATCCCTTTTTTCCCCATCCGTCCAGATGCAGGTATGCTTTTTCGACGCCGCGTTTTTTGAGCTGACGAAGTTCCGCCGCGCGGGTTTCGAACGATGTATAATAATCGTTCTTTTCCGGTTGTCCGGGCGTGTAATAATCCGATTTTTCATTGATATGGACGGCAATTCCTTCGTGTACGACAGGTGTTCCGATCAATCGGGCTACAGCGGGATTTTTGGCGATTTTCTGTTCAAGCGTTATCAGCTGACCTTTGTATCTGATATAGGACCTGTAATTTTTTGCAAATGTATTATAATCGCATTTTTCGTAAAAAGTATAAATCATTCGCCGCTTATATCCCACGGTTCCGAGAGATGTTATAAAATAGGGAGAAACCACATCTTTTTCGAATGAATAATGCGCATCATAAGGCGTATCATAAATCGCAATATAACCCGAATCATCGCGTACCTGACCGAAAAAGGACATATATCCGTCGCGTTCCTGTATTCGCCCGTCGGCAATACGAATTTCTGTTCCGGCGGGAACCAGGGTACCCTGCATCCGGGGCAACACGGTATATCCGTGACCTTTTTGCGCATCCTGTTCCATACCGGCAGGATAAAAAACCGATCTGATCTGCCCCGGCAGATCACCTTCAACACGAACCTCGAAATTCACTTCATCCACCGACTTGTTTACCCATATAAATGTATAAGCTTTTATGTCATAAACAAGTCCTTCATTATCCGTAAAACCGCTGTATTCGGCAGTTACTCCGTCGGCAACTCCGGTGCGGCGATATGCGGAAACGCATTTTGTTTTTGTAAACTCCAATGTTCTGCCGTTATTCAGCACGATACATGGTTTTGTTTTCCAGCGCCATACCGCGTTCGGCATATGAAAAGAAAATAAAAGTTCTTCGGGTGAAATCCGAATATTACCGCTACCGCAAACTATATTATACATATCATCTACCCTTTCTGATTCCGTTATCCTGTTATCGGGATAATTTTTTCGGTCCGATGTCCGAAGCCGTAATAGGTTTAAATCCCATTTTCAGCGCCGGAGAATTGCTGTTCAGAGTAAAGTCGCGGTTAGCCGCATCTTTGAAGAGCGGGTCCGCAATGACTGTCCCTTTCTCCATTCCGAACGACTGCATCTTTTCGAGTGTGAGTTTTCCTTCGCCCCATCCGTTGTTGAAAACGGGATCCGGTTCGGACTCCGAAAAAACAATATTGTTTTCGGATGCGACGCGTCCGTCTTTGATATGCGTTTCACTGAGCCCGTAAACCGGCGAACCGGCGGTATAAATGATATTATTTTCGAAAATGATCGATAAATGTTCTTCGGTACGGCTTACACGGATCATTTCGCCTCCCGAAAAGGCGAATATATTGTTGCGGACGGTATTCATGCTGCCGTAGTGCTGATGATAACTGTTGTCCGACGTATTATAACAGATATTGTTCTCGAGTGTGATATAACTTGAACCCTCGTCGGTGTAAAGCGCCCACCCGCCGTATTCGCGGCTTTTGATATCATGTATCAGATTACCCGATACCACGGTTCCGGGCTGCAGGCCCAGCAGATAAACTCCGCCCATATCCGAGAGCAATCCCTGACCGAGGTTAAAAATATGATTCTTTGTGATCAGATTGTCGCGCGTAACACTCGGCGTGTAACCCCAGACCCAGCCGCATGAAATACCCGTATAAAGCAGATCCGATATTTCATTGTGTGATATTTCGTTTTCATAGGAATGCATAATCAGAATCCCGCAGGCGGAAAGATACCGTCTTCCGCAGTGGCTGATTGTATTGCCCGAAATTTTATTGCCGTGAGTTCGGCCTTTCGGCGAACCGCCCGAAGGAGAACCCGCCAATTTAACACCGCCTGCACCGCCGTCGTATATTTGCGTATTTTCAATGCGGATGCCGTCGCATCCCTCTCTGATGACAAAGCCATGAACGCCGAAGTTTTGCATGCGGCACCCTTCAACAGAACAGCAGTGCGCCCCTTCAAACGAAACAGAACCATCGGCATTGGATACAGCCTGAGCGTCCGACGCATACGGTATACCGTCTTTTTCTCCGTGGACGCCTGATCCGCTCGCATAATCTCCGCGGGTATAGGCGAATTTCAGATTGCGGAAACGCAGGTTTTCAACACGGCGTCCGTTTTCGTAATCCCCTTTGATCTCAAAAAGCTTCGAAACGACAGGGGCATGAACGGCGATATTGTCCGGGGTCTGTTCGGACGACCGCGGAATATAATAGATCATTCCTTCCGCCCGGTCGAGATACCACTGATTCGGTTCCGTAAAATACTGCGGTATATTCTCGAGATAATACTCGATATCCCCCGTGATATTGAACCGGGTTTTATATGCAAGCGTCAGTTTCCCGCTTTCGGGGTCATAACTTTTCACCGGAGAATGTTCGTCAATCCAGTAATGGCAGAAACTGACAATGCTGTCTTCAATGTTTGAGATTCCTTTCAGGTCTTCGGGTTTTGCCGTAAACCAGTAAGATCCGTCAAACAGCTGTCCCCCTTTGTTTTCGATGTCCGTTTTATGTAATCCGCCTGTAACCGGATAACGCGTCAGGTCGGCACGAAGGTCATCCACATACAGATCCGTGAAATTCCACAAGCCGTTCTTCACATCGGGAATAAATGCTCCGAAACACCTGACACCGTTAAAGACGGTCTCTTTGAAACCCGTAATCAGACATCCGCCCGAAATAACCGCTTCTTCGCCTCCGCGTGATTCGATTGTCACGGCAGAAATATCCTCCGTGATCACAATGGTTTCCGGGATAAAATATTCGCCTCCGCGAAGTTCGACGGTAAACGGCTGCAGAACACCTTTTTTACGCAGCTCCGCAACATCAGAGAGCGCGCCCAGCAATTGGCCGGTATCCGACACAGTTAATTTGGAAATTCCGTTGTATCCCATATTTTTCCTCACTTTCACCGGCAGAACCGTCAGGACGACTCTTCCGGAACAGTATATATTTTATTGCGATCCATCAAATATTATCGCATATAAATAAATTATGTTGAAATTATCCATTTATATGCTATAATAGATTATATCATGATTATAACGGTATAAAACTATATTGTCAATAGACGGTTCGTTTTAAAACCGGGTATATTTTAAATATCAAACAACGGAGGCATGCCGATGATACGTGAATTTTATGAATGGGCCAACCTGTGGTGGGAGGACGCGCCGAATATGACCGCTCCGCGTATTATGCTGATAGGTGATTCGATTACAAACGGTTATAAAAACGCAGTTCAGAACCTGATGCATGAATACGGAGTGCTGACAGACATGGCTGCAGGTTCGAGATCGGTCACCGACCCCGCGTTATCCGCCG
>CAZVPD010000147.1:0-9013 GCA_964628455.1 uncultured Lachnospiraceae bacterium | reverse complement strand
AGAATATTCAGAATCATGATAAGCATGAGGACCAGAGCCGTAAATCGCCTGAAAAAAAGACGCACAGTAATCACTTCTCCCTTGCGTTATACAGAAAACCTTCTGAAAAGAATCTGCCGGCTGCCGTCTGTCCGGCCGTGACCGAAAATACACACTATATCACATATAATATCATGCATTACCTGCATTTTAGCATATCTGTGTCAATAAAGCAAGTTTTATTTTAATATATTATAAACTATAATCGGATAATATATTAAAGATTTGTAAAATTTGTTTATTATATTCTTGCTCCGGTAAATTTAACGAAGGGCAGCCGAATGACATATTCCGTCTCGAAATACCGAATATGGGTATAGCGCGAATAATACACGCGCAGAAAGAAGACGGAGCGGAATGTCGTCAAGATTGAATACAGATCCCGGCAGCATGCCGGTTTTGGCGATGCTTTATTTCTTTTTCTGTTTTTCAACTGTTATTATAATTATGTTTTGAATAAACGCTTTGCTTTACTCAGTGTCCGTAAAAAAAAGCCGCGGCAGAATTTTGCCGCAGCCCTGTTTTTTTATTATGATCCGGTATTCGAAAGATAAATGCGGTCGAATACTCTGCGGGTCTCGCCGACGTCGTGCAGCGCGAGACTCAGCGTTATGCCGTATGACGCGGTCAGCTGTTCGGGATATTTGTATACGCTTCGATGGTTTTTTCCAGGTCGGACTGTATTGCGGTTTCGCGTGAGGCCAGCTTGGATGAAAAGTTGTTTGCCTGCGCTTTATACAACTCATTGTTGAGCAGCTGGGTGACGCCGCCGAAATCGAACGCTTCGGCGATATCGTAGACGATACCCTTGAAAATGACGTCCAGCATGGCCGGGGCGAGTTCGTCGGGGGCTTTTTTGGTTTTCAAAACGGTCTCTATGAACACGGGCAGGGTCGTATAATGCGATTCGGCGGCCAGCGCTTCAAGCAATACGCCGGTCATTTCGATTTCGGGATTGTTTGCCGGTATGGCTATGGCGCCCGAATTTCCGTACTGTACCGTTGTCAGGTAATCCGCCTGAGCCTCGTCGTATTTCGGCAGCGGGATGATCCCGTAAGCGATATCGGTATCCATCGTGCGTGCGACGTGGAGCACCTCAAAATAGAACAGCGCGCGTCCGCTTTCAAACACATAGGCGGGTGAACCGCCTTTTGACCAGTTGTCGGTGATCACTTCGCCCCATACGGTCCGGTCGGTGAAGATCACGCTGCCGAGTCTGTCGATCGAATCGGACAGTTTGGGGCTGTCGAGGGCCAGCACCGGAAGATCGTCTGTATCCTTGGCGGATATGCGGTTGCCCATGCCGAACAGCATTGCCGATATATAAGTGAAGGATCCCGAAAGCAGGCCGTACTGATCGTCGTCGTAGAACATCGTTCCGTCGCCGTTGAGGTCGGATGCAGTATCCTGCGCGTATTTTGCCAGCAGCTCCACGGTCCATTTGCCGTCGGCAGCCGTCTGATACGGATTTTCCAGATTATATTGAGCCGCCATATCCCTGTTGAAAAACATGCCGAATATGCGCTGTTTTTCATAAAGCACGTAATCCCCCGTGATCAGGTACAGCTTTCCCCCCACCGAAAAACCTTCCTGAGCGCGGCTGTTCCACCACGGCATGGAAATATCGAGATACGGGACCGAATCCAGTTCGTAAAAACCGCCGTTGAGCGAATTCTGCGTCAGCCTTTGCGGTATATCGGCGCAGAAGTGGTATTTGAAATCCCCGGCGTTCAGCAGCTTGACGCAGGCGGCTGACGGAAGCTCCTCTCCGTCGGCGCGTATCTTTATGTCATACTTCTCTTCGACCGTACGGTTTCGGGAGTAAATGGTATCGATAAGAATTTCGCCTGTCTGCACTTCCGCGAAATATTCAAAGTAATTATGCATATGATTTTCGCCTCTGTACCACTGCATCAGCCAGAATTCGGCTCCGTCGTAAGTCACCTCCGGCAGATCCGGTTCAATGCGCTGCTCCTCCGCAGCGGCACTTTCGCTTGTTTCGGCCGTTGAACCGGCATCGCCGGCAGGCGTTTCGCTTTTACTGCACGCGGAAAGCGCAAGAAAAGCGGCAAGAACAATAACGAAGAACTTTCCGATACGGCTGTTTGCATGCATTGAAATGCACCCCCTGTATGTTTTCTTAGCATTATTGTAATTCCTGTTTTTGAGGATGTCAATAGAATAAATAAATATTCGGCGTTCCGGGCGGGAAGCGGCATCAAGATTATCGGAAAAGCGGATCTGAAGAATTACAAGCGACTGCCTGTCCTGTTTTATCCGCGTTTTTCGGATGCAAAACACTTAAAACAGAAATCCGCCGTTTTCGCCGCCGTTGTTCCGCTTATTTACAGCCGGCCGCGTCTGTACGGCTTTATTTTGTACCGGCGCTTGATGAACGGCGCATTCCGTATTATAATATCAGCAGGATGAAAATTTATCTGCCGGCCGGGGTCCGGAGGGAGTCCATCGGCCGGCGGGAACATTCGGGGGGATAAAAGATGCTGGAAAAAGCTTATGAATTCGCGGCTCAGGCGCATAAAGGTCAGGTGCGCAAGGGAACGGATGTCCCGTACATCGTGCATCCGGTTGAGGTAAGCGAAATCCTCGGGGAGCTCGGATGCGGGGAGGAGGTAATGGCCGCCGGTCTGCTCCACGATACGCTTGAGGACACGCGGGCGACGGCGGAAGAGATAGCGGTTCGGTTCGGCGAGAAAGTTGCGAAACTGGTCGCTTTCAATTCCGAAGACAAGAGCCTGCCCTGGGAAGAAAGAAAAACGCACACGCTCAAAAGTCTCGAAAATGCGGAACCGGAGCAGATACTTCTGGTTTTCGCGGATAAGCTCTCGAATATACGCTCCATGTGCAAAGATTATGCGGCTGTCGGCGAAGAATTATGGAAGCGCTTCAACAGGGGCTACGAGAAGCAAAAGCGGATGTTCGGTTTATACGACGAATTTTTCGGGAATACCGGAAAGACCGGCAGCGCCGTATACCGCAGACTGACCGAAGAATTTTCCGCTCACTGCGCGTATTTATTCGGTCCCCGGTGACCGGATCCCGGTGACCGGATCCGCCTGTTTTCACGTTGTATAGTCCGCAACGGCCGTCCTGTACAGGAACTCGTCCCGCCACAGCCGGTTTTCAAGCCAGCTCCATCTCCGGCAGGGCTCGCCGGACAGTTTTCCGGAGACGGAGTGTACTTCATCGGCCAGCCGCAGCGCGGTCTGCCGCTTATCGGACGCGTTCATCCGGGCGACCGACTCGAAGAGCCGCGCATCCCCTTCCGGACGGCTCAGCGTCGCGGACAGCCGGTTTTTGTCCGGCATCATGCTCAGGGCCGTTACGTAGATCCGTTCCCATTCCCCGGCCATCCCGCTTCCTCCGTAGAGCGGGTCCAGCGTGTTTGCGAAGAACAGGTCCGCGGCGCATCCGGGATTGGGATTGCCGCAGCCGCAGAATTCCGAGAAGATCAGGTAGTTGGCCTCGTTCGGAGGCGCAGCGGGCGATTCCTCCCCGAAGATGCTGACCCCGTTTACGCCGCTCAGCCGCGCCTTGCGGACCAGGTCACCGATGGTGTGCACACCCCAGTCGCCGATGCCGTGAAAACTGTGCTGCGAACCGGCGTGGATCCGCGCGATGTTGTTTTTGTTGGGAAGAACCACGTCCGGTCCCCAGGCGTGCGTCGCTTGGAGCCCCGCCGCCCGGTCGGACGCCCACTGCACGACTGCGTTTTCCGGCAATTGCGACAGTAAGGCCTTCTGCCTGTCGTTCAGGGCGGAAAAGAATCCCGGCTGCTCGCGTGACAGCGGCTCCGCGAAGCTGCTGTACGCCTCGCAAAGGACCCACGCGCCGGGGTTTATCCGACGCGCTGTGTCGCAGGCGGCGGTATACGGTTCGATCATATCCTCGACAAAGAACATCGACGTATCGCCGCCCGTCCGTTTGGCGGCGCATTTTTCACACCGGCAGACCGAATAATCGCCGATCTCGACCTGCACGCCGTCCACGCCGAATTCCGTAAACAGCCAGGCCAGGGCTTCCCTGAACCACGCGAGGTTCTCAGGGCGCGAGGGGCATGCCACGTCGCTGTACATGCCCGTCTTCATCGGTTTCCCGTCGGCCCCCACAGCCGCGAATTCGGGATGGTCCGAAAGCCATGAGTGCAGCGAATAGGGATTTGACCCCATCGGGATATCCACCCAGCCGGTGTATTCTTTGCGGCTGTCGTAATAGATCCCGCCGTAGCCGAAGATGCCGACTCCTGGCAGGATGCGCACCTGCTTCGACCTGCCGTATTTCACCAGTTCCTTCAGCTGCTCCTCCCCGCTGTTGTGGGCGCGCAGGGCGCCCCAGATCACGATCCCGCCTATCCCGTGATCCGAGCAGAAGTCCACCATCCTTTTGTAATCCCGCAGGAAATAGGCGCGGCGCTGGTTCGGGCCGAAAGCCCCCATCCCGCGCGCAAAATACGAGTCGTCCCACAAGGTGCAGTAATCCCATGTCCAGAATACGCGGTATTCCGGGCTTTCGGTTTTCGCGATATCCTTCATATCTCTCATAACTTTTCTGTCCTCCCGCGTTTGTTTCGCCGCATGCCGTTCTTTACAATCAAACCATAACATATACGTCCTCATTTGTCAACGCCTGTTTTCCGTCTGCGGTCCGGAAACATGCAGGCCGAAGCGGATCCTCATAAAAAAGACAATTATCGCTAAAAATGCCGCTGCGGAGCTCACTTTGGGAATTTATCGAATTTATCAAAGTAAAAATTTTTACGTTTGTTGTGCCGTTCCGATTGTTTTTATTGACATAAGGTAAAAAATATGATAAAATCAAACGATTGATGTGTTGTTCAATTTACTGAAGGTGGCTGAAATGATTGTTATCCTCTGAGCGCAAAGGCCCGCTGTTTATGATTGCCGCCTCGCTGTGCTGGAGCATCGGCGGACTGTGTATGAAGTATATACCGTGGAATGCAATGACTATCATCAGCATACGGGCTCTGCTGGGTGCCGCGGTTTTTGTGATTTACCGAAAAAGCATGAAAATAGAATTTACCAAGGGGAATATTTTAAGCGCATTTTGTCTGGCTTCCACTACCACTTTATTTGTTTTTGCAAACAAACTGACTACTGCGGCCGCGGCTATTTTATTGCAGTTCACCGCGCCGATCTTTATTATATTGCTTGAACTGGTATTTTACAAAAAAAAGCCGAAAACAAGTGAAGCGATTGCCGTTTCGGTCACTATATTAGGTATGTTATTGTTTTTTTTCGACCACCCGGACGGCGGCAGGTTGTTAGGCAATATTTTTGCTGTGGTTTCGGGGCTTTCTTTTGCCGGTGTATTTGTGTGCAGCAGGAGGCAGGACACCAGACCGGAACAATCTCTTCTGCTTGGATTTCTGATAAACGCTGCGGTCGGCATGCCGTTTGTTTTTTTCGGCGTCACATCAAGCCCTGTGGCATGGGGAGCCGTTTTGATTTTGGGAATTGTTCAGGTCGGTGTTGCCTACGTGTTTTTTTCACTCGGAATCAAGCATACGCCCGCGCTTGTGGCGTGCCTGATAACAGCGCTGGAACCTGTTTTGAATCCGCTTTGGGTCGCGCTCGTCACTCACGAGATACCGGGTTTTTATACGATAGCGGGAGGGACGGTGATTGTTTTAACCGTTGTCATTTTTAATATCCGGGCAGAAAAACCGTCTGCGAAGATAAGCGCGGCAAAATCCCGGAAAACAGCATAAAACACGCAGATCATGCTTGACAAAAAATCGATTCTATGCTTAAATTTGTTGTGAATCCGACGGAAAAAATAAATTTATTATTTTTATGGAGGTTATTTTATGAGGAAAAGAATTCTCGGGGTTTTTCTGGTTTTGGTTATGCTCTGCTCCCTGCTGCTTTCCGTGTCCGGTTGTTCGGAAAAGAACGAAAATGAAATTACAATAGGTGTTTTGGTCCCTCTTTCGGGTTCTGAGGCCTATTACGGGAAGGACATGCTGAATTCCTATCAGCTGGCTTGTGACGAAATAAACGCAAACGGCGGAGTTTTGGGGAAACAGCTTGTGCTGTATTCGGCGGATGACGGTGCGGACCCCAATATGGCTACACAGGCCGCGGCAAAAATCATTGCAAAAGAACCCGACTTTGTGGTAGGAGGTTATTCTTCCGGTGCCACCATCCCGACCCTTCAGCAGTTTTTTGATGCGAATCTGCTTATGCTCATAACAGCCGCCAACTCAACCGATATAACAAAGCTTGGTTTAAACCAGACGTTTATGATCAACAGCCCCGGTACGCATGCCGTTGTCACTCTTGCCGAACTCTGCAAGAGCATCAATGTAAAAAAAGTGGCCTTGATCCACCAGGGTGACGCCTATACCAAAAATCTTTCGGACATCTGCGAAAAGAACCTTCCCGAAAGCGGATTCGAAATCGCAACGGTTCAGGTTATGGAAAAAGGAACGGCTGACGTCTCCGCCATCGTAACCGCCGTTAAAAACTCGGGTGCGGATTTTGTCTATTGGTGCGGCTACCACGCGGACGGTTCCAATGTGATCAAACAGCTTCGCACAGGCGGATACGACGGCGAAATAGCGGTCGGTGACGGCTCGGCCTCACCCGAACTCATTGAGGCCTGCGGTACCGACGGAGAAGGCGTCTATGTAACTTCACCTCCTTTCGTTGAATTTGCCCAGGGCGGAGAAAAATTTGTAGCGGATTACAAGGCCAAGTACAATGAAGGACCCGGAAATTACGCCACTTTGGCTTATGATACGATTTATCTGCTTAAAAGCTCCATTGAAAAAGCCGATTCCATGGAAACAGAAAAAGTACGCGATGCCGTTCAGGGTGTTGAATATCAGGGCTTATCCGGTCTGATAAAATTCAATGAAAATCGCGAGCTTGCCGTTTCCAACTTTATTGTTCTGCAGATACAGGGTGACGCGTTTAAATTAATAACTCTTAAATAATAGTTTTTAAAATGAACCGGTCATAGATTTTTCGCAATTTATGACCGGTTTATCCTATCGGGTGGTGTTAAATCTAGTGAGTTTCGCAGGTAATTTTCTTCAGCCGGTTATTGACGGCCTGGTTTTAGGTTCCTTCTATGCGCTGGTTGCATTGGGATATTCAATGGTTTACGGAATTATCAAACTGTTGAATTTCGCACACGGCGACATATACATGATAGGCGCGTTCAGCTGCCTGACCGCATTCGGCGTCGTGTCGCGCTTTTTAACAGGCTGGGCAGCCATCGCGGTCTCCGTTCTGATCGCCATGGTTATAGCTGCGGCAGTCGGCTTTTCGGCTCAGCGTTTCGCATATCGCCCGCTTCTGGGCGCGCCGAGACTGACGCTTTTAATTACGGCTATCGGCGTCTCTCTTGTATTATACAATTCGGCTATGGGACTGACGAACAGCCAGCCTTTGTTTTTCACAAGCGGACTGGACAATTCCCTCGGATTCAGATTCGGCAGCATTACCGTTTCCTATATAAAAATCATTCTGATCCTTATTTCTGCGGCGGTCATGGTTGGCCTTCATTTGTTTATCAGCCGGACAATGATGGGCAAGGCGATGCGCGCGATAGCCCTTGACCAGGATACCTGCAGGTTGATGGGCATAAATATTTACAAAGTCATCGGCATAACTTTTGTCATCGGTTCTGCGCTGGCGGCGATCGCCGGCGGAATGTCCTGCGTCTATTACGGCAGTGTGGTGTATTATATGGGTTATAATATCGGCATAAAGGCATTTACCTCGGCTGTTATCGGCGGAGTCGGCTCCATTCCGGGAGCGATGCTCGGCGGGCTTTTGCTTGGCATTCTGGAATCTTTCGGAACTCAAATCGTCGGTTCGCAATGGAAAGATGTTTTTGCCTTCGGACTGCTGATTGTTATTTTGATTTTACGGCCGAACGGCCTGTTGGGCAAAACCGAAATCGAGAGGATGTAAAAAATGAAACTCAAAAATTTGGTATACAGCCTGACGGACAACAAAAAAATAAAATACGGCACAATAGCCGGTATTTTTGCCGTTATGCTTTTGCTGCCGCTGTTCATCGACAATTATGCTTTAAATGTGCTGTGGAACACACTGTTTTATATTTTGCTTGCATTCGGTCTTAATATCATCGTCGGATATACCGGTCTGTGTGATTTGGGTTATGCGGCAAAATTTGCCATAGGCGCGTATACTACCGGGATTTTAATTCAAACATTCCACTGGAATTTCTGGCTTACTTTGCCGGTCTGTATGCTGGTGTCTGCGCTGGCCGCCGTTATAGTCGGCGCGCCGACTTTGAAATTACGCAGCGACTATCTGGCCATCGTCACCCTGGGGGCTGCGGAAATTGTCCGCATCACCGCGCGCAATCTGGAAATTACGGGTTCGGCAAGCGGGCTGAACGCTGTCGCAAGACCCGAATTGTTCGGAGTTTCTTTGACTAAAATCGGGCATTGGTATTATGTTTTTCTTTTTTTAGTCGTTTTATATATTTTCATTTCGTATCGTGTCAGAAATTCACGTTTCGGCAGGGCGTTATCCTATATCCGCGAGGACGAAGACGCCGCGCAGGCAATGGGTGTGAACACAACACTGTATAAGCTGTATGCCTATGTTCTCGGTGCGGTGATGGGCGGGATCGCGGGAAGCTTTTTTGTGGTTAAAATGACCGCTATTTCCCCCAACTCATTCGACTTTACACAGTCTGCGAATATTCTGCTGGCTGTTATTCTGGGCGGGATGGGAAAAATCCCGGGTGTTATCCTGGGCGCCGCATTTTTCACGATATTTCCGGAAATCTTCCGTGATGTTCCTTTCGTAGGTAATTTCAGAATGCTTTTCTTCGGACTGCTTTTGATTGTGGTCATAATAAACAGACCGCAGGGACTGTGGCCCGAAAGAAAGCTTAAGAATCAATAAATTACTTTTGTGAAAGGCAATTGAACCATGAGTTTAATGCAGAT
>CAZVPD010000146.1:0-9040 GCA_964628455.1 uncultured Lachnospiraceae bacterium | reverse complement strand
GATATGGTGCAGAAAGCCGGTCTGAAGCTTTTATGCTACGACTGCTACACGCAGATGAACCCCGAAGAGAGCGGTACGCACGGCTATTTCAACAACCTGCTGGAGTTCTCGAAAGCCGCGAAAGCCTCGGGCATACCGGTCTGGACGACCCTGCTCTCGGTCGGACACTACCGCTACCGCGAGCCGGGCGAGAACGACTTCCGGTGGCAGCTCAACACGGCCGCCGCCTCGGGCTGCAAGGGCATCCTCTGGTTCTTCATCTACATGCGGGCGCCGATGGCCAACTACCGCCTGTCGCCGGTCGACGAATTCAGGGAGAGGACCGAGAGCTTCGGGCGCATGTCGAGGGTCAACCGCCATTTCCTGCATCAGTTCGGCGATTTCTTCAGGGACGCCGTCCTGACCTCGGCATGGCATTCGGGCAAAGCCTACGGGGGATACCCGCTTTTCGGCAGCGGCGTTTCCGACTGTGTGACCGCCGTCGAATGTGACCAAAGCCTTCCCGGCGTGGTCTCCTTCTTTGAAAAAGACGGGCAGAAATTCGTCGCCGTGGTCAACAACTCGCCCTTTGAGAGCGGGTCCTTCAAAGTGCACGTTTCCAAAAAAGCCGGGTGCTTCGAGCGCCTGATGTGGTCCCGCGAGTTCGTCCCGGTCCGCGATCACCACTGGGACGCCTATTACACGGAAACGGACGCGGAGGAGGTCTGCGGCGACTGGTACGCTCCGGGTCAGATGAACGTATACAGATACATGAAATAATTCCGGCAGCCGGACCGGACTTGTTATTGAAATCACTTAACCGGTCCCGAAAAATATAAAAAAAGGCTGCGCAGGCAGTCTTTTTTTTCGGATTTAGCTATAAAAGCAGAAATATCGGCAGCAGGATCTCTGACGGTCCATTTCTTCACTGATATTCCATACCTGTAAACTGTTTCCTAAAGCTTTCGATCCCCGTAACCATCATTAATCCCCACACTTTTTCGGTGAGTAATTCAATCTGCATCTAAGTTCTCTTATCGGGATCCTTATCGAAGCATACCGCAAACGATAAAATATCCGCTTCATGATTGCCGCTTAAATTTCTTGCGTCATATTAGCAAAATTCAAGCTGCATGATTTTTCCGTATCTGTCAGCGAATCGCATTTGATAAAACGATCCATTTTTTTCTGAGGAGATTTACGCCCAATACTTCTGAGATATATACTATAAAATCACCGGCTTTATAACATTGATATTTTTTTATAACGTTTAGAGAGTTAAATGTCAACGGCAGAGTTAAACAAATTAAAAATACGGGATGATTTTTTTACTCCCTCCCGGCTTCGGGATATAAATAAAAAAAACAAATCGCAAAAGTATTGCTTTTAGGATACAGTTGTGCTAAAATGCGGAAAATACAGGTAAATATACAGGATAAATACACATATCACTTTGGCAGCGTGTGATATGAAGATAAATATAAAAATATACGGCAGCACCCCCTTGACATTGACGCAGGGTCAAGTGGTAAACTGAACTTATACCGGAAGGAGGTTTTGCCTTTATGGATAAATATACCGGCGGACTTGTCAGGATCACCGACCTGACAGCCCGGCTCGGACTGTCCTCGCGCAGCCTGCGCTACTATGAGCAGACGGGACTGATCCGGAGCGTCCGCCCCCCGTCGGAAAAATACCGTTTTTACGATGAAGAGAACATCCGGCGCCTCAGTCAGATCATGGTGCTCCGCAAAATGCAGATCCCCGTCAGGGATATCCTGCGCATTTACGAAAGCGAAGATATGAGCGTGGTCGTCGAGACGTTCGTCAGCCGGATCCGCGAGATCGACGAAGAGATCAGCGCGCTGACGGAGCTGAAACGCATCACGGGCGAATTCCTGCGGACGATGAGGGAAAACGGCGTGACCCGGATCTCCGCCCTGCCCCTTCTTTACGAGGAGACGGACAGGCGGACAAAACGGCTTGAGGAGTTAGGCTCCGTCACTTACGGGGATCTGAGCAGCATAAGCGAGCGGCTGGCGGATCCCGCCGACCCCTTCATCCTTTCGCTTCCCCGCATGCGCGTTCTGTCGTCCTTTCTCAAAGAAGATCTGAAAGAAGATCCGATAGATTATCTCAAAGAAGGCGGACGCTGTTCCGATGCCGACACTTTCCGGCGGTGGATGCAGGAGCAGAACATCCCTCTCCGCGAACCCGGCCGGCATGAACGGTTTGAGTATCAGTCGGACGACGGGGACGTGATGATCCTTCGCGTGCCCGATGACTTTCAGAACGAAAGCAGATTCGCCGACAGTGTCTTTGAGGGCGGGTTGTTCGCATCCGTCCACGTGTATCTCGACGGGGACATCGGCGAACGGCTCCGTTCCCTTATAGAGTATTTTGACGAGAACAGGTTTTATGAGGTCGACTACGCGCGGGAGGGTGAACTGCGCCACCCCGCCCTGCTGGAAGACCTGATCTCCCCCGACGAAAAAAGGGAGCTTGCCGCCCTATTTGTGCCGGTAAAAAAGCGGCTTGCCGACCCCGCGCTGTTCGGTCCGCCGGAAGTAAGAAGCGGAATAACGGTCCGGGAGATCGAAGCCGCAAATCCTGTACTGCGGGAATTCGGCGTTCCGCCGGGCAGACTCACGCCTGTCAGGACAAGCGGGGGGTATATCCGGTACGACGTGCTGCCGGACGGCGAAGCGGTATTTTCAACCTATGTCGGGACACGTTACCTGTCGACAGGCATCGAAGTCAAGCTGCCGTTCCGCGCGGACCTTGAGTTCAGGTTTGACGTTTCACCGGAAAACGCCGACGAGGGGATCAGGATCCATTTCGGAAACTGCATTTTTGCCGTAAACGAAAGGAACAACCCCGACCCCGTATTGTCAAAACACGCGGTCCTGTTCAGCCAGCCGGTTTTCGGAGACGAATATTTCTACCCGTATCTGGGCGAAGTGAAGAAAGGCGAGTACAATTCGGTCTCGTGGATCATCGGCGAGCAATATCTTGCGGTGATCATCAACGGGGAAGTGCGGCTCTGCCTGGAAAATCTGCCGTATATGAATACCGACCTGCGTTCCCTGCCCGGTCATCCCGTCCTCATAAACGGCGGCGGCGATATGCCGGTCACCATACGGAAGATCGGGGTTTCGCAGCTTGAAGCCACTAAAAAAATCAAAATCCGAAAGGGAGCGCTGACTATGACGACAAAACGGAGCAACAACCTGATCCCGGATATCGAAACCTACTGCGTCGGGGAGCGGGGCGAAAATTTCGCCTTTGACGGCGCCTGCGAACAGCTGATGCGGTGCCTCGGTGAAAAGGACTTCGGCTACTGGCTGATCGCCGGGATCACAGGGGACTGCTGCGCGCAGGTGTATCCGAAAAACCGGCTGTTCTACAGCGACCGCTACTGCGTTTCGGATTACCATATCCTGTATGACGGCGACTGTTCGGATTACATCGAGGATGTTTTCGGCAGAATGGGTTACGCCTGCACCTATGTCCCGAAGGAAAAGATCGCGGCGAACAGGGAAATGTACCGCCGGACCCTGACGGCGTATATCGACAGGGGTATCCCCGTGCTCCACTTCAGGGGAAATTACGGCCTGATCTGCGGATATGAGGAGCACGGCAATATCCTTTTGAGCAAGGGGCCGTGCAGCAATGATTTTAACAGATTCGCATTGGACGACGAATATTTTTTTGATCAGGAACAGAGGGGCTGGATCTTCGCAGGCGAAAAAAAAGAACAAAAAGACCTGTCCGGGATCTACCGTGACGCGGTCATGCAGATGCCCGGGATCCTGAACACAGAAACAGACAGGTATTATTTCGGGGCCGGAGCGTTCCGCGCGTGGGCCGCCGATATAAAAAACGGTTTTTATGACGGCAAAACGCAGGAGGAAACGGATCTGTGGGGAACGCACACGAGTTTTGTCTGTGATCTCGAAACGATCGCGGCGACTTCGGGCCGGTTCTTGTCCAAAGCCGTGGAACTGAATCCCGACCTGGATTTTATATCCGGGATCATACCCGTTTTAAGCCGGCAGGGAGCCTACGCCGGCGGCGGTCTCGAGGACGTCGGCGGGGGGTTCAACGTCACCCTTGCCGTTTTGCAGGATGCCGAAAAAAGGAAAAAGATCACGGACAGGCTTGCTGTGTTCGCAGAAAATACGGATGCGATCGTGCGTGTGCTGAAGGAGAATATTTAAAGATGGATATTTTTCGTAAAAAAGAATTTGACAACACAGCGCAGAGGATCTTATACGGTTTTCTCTTCGTCTATTCCGATTTCGAGCCTGTCGCGTCCGACACGGCGGACGCTCAGGCGCAGAAAAAGCTGCATGAATCGATGGGGCGGATGCTCGGCAGGCTGTATGAAACTCCCGCTTTGCTGGGACTTCCGGAAAATCCGGACGAGGCCTATGAGTGGTACGAGGTCAGCAACCGGAAGCCCGCGCTCAGCGCCGTCTATCTGTCCGCATACAAAACGCTGTATGAGTTCTACAAGTTCTTATATGTTGCCGCGCTGCACGGCGAACCGGAAGAAGGCAGCCTGTCCGTCCGCACCGAGATCCTGAAGGCGAACAGGACCGGGTACAAGCCGGTTTATAATAAGCTGCTGAACGAGGCCGGCATGGAAGCCGTAAAGGAAAAAAGCGGCGTTTTGATCCTTGCGGACGGAAATATTCCGGCCGCCCTGAAGCTGCTTGCCGAAAAAGTCCCGACCGGCATCAATCAATGGACGCCCTTTGAGCTTGCCGATTTTGCCCGATGTTCTTTCTGCGGAGAAAAAGAATATCTGCTTTTGCGGACGGACCGCGTGAACGGGCTGAACGGCCTGCTCATCGAACTTCAGAACAAATGTATGGAAAAAGGATACAGCCGGGACATCCGTCTGCATTTCACGGCGACGGACCTGAGCTTTGCCGTTTGTTTCAAAACCGAAACCGGAGGGTTTCAGATCGGGTACAGCTCGCGGAAATACCGGCAGTTTTCCTTCGGGACGATGAACGGGATCGGCGAAAAAGCGATGCTGGAGGATTTCGAAAATCTGGATGAGGATATGCAGCGGCACTTCGTCGGGATCTGCAGGCCGTGCAGCGGATGCCTTTCCTGTACGAAAAACGGGAAAAACAAAATTTTCACCGTCCGCGTGCATTACGCCGGGAAAGAGCACAGCCTTTGCCCGTGTTTTCCGTGCCACGAATGGGAAACCCTCGACGGCCGCCTGGCGGAGATACTGTTCCGGTACCATGATCTGCAGACCCGGTATAAAGACAGATAGCGTATGACCGCCGCCCGGCGGTCACTGCCCGCATACATGAAAGGAAAGGACATCTGTATGACAGAAGAGGACATTCTTCGCCGCCGTATGCACGGGCTGTATGTGTCGCGCCGGTGCGGCAGCCTTGAGACGCTTGCGCACGAGCTACTCGGGCTGCACTGCTGGTTTCACCGCAACGTGGTGTTCTCCGCGCTTATCCGGGGCGCGGATCTGCAGGGCTGGAAAACGGCGCTGACGAAAACATGGATCCACCACGCGCTCCACGGCGCCGTTTACGAGGATCTGCCGGATCTGCTGACGATGCACGCCCGATGCGAACCCGTCAGTGATTTTGAATGCGAAGTCCTGCGCTGTATGGAGGACGGCGTGTTTTCACGCGCGGAGTTCCGGCGTATTTTCGCGCACCGGTATGACGAACGGTTTATCGAAAGGGCGTTCAGTCCGTGGGGCGGTGTGTTCGTGGGCCTGGCGCAAAGGGGGCTGGTCGCGTTCCGTGATATGACAAGCCGCGATTTCGACCTGATCGGCGCGGAGCCGGCAAGAACAAAGGACGAGGTGCTGCCCGATCTGTTCCGGCAGTATATTGCCGCCTATGGTCCGGCGACCAAGGCCGACGCGGCGTGGTTTCTGGGGCTTCACGGAGAAGATGCCGGAAAACTCGCCGCTCTGTCCTGCGGCGGTCTCTGCAGCTTTGAGCTGAATAAAAAAACCTATTTTTATGATCCCGGGACAGGTGAACCGGCGGACATCCCCGAGATCACGCTGCTGTCGGGCTTCGACCCCCTGATCGTGTCCTATGCCGACCGAAGCGCCGTTCTGCCGCCCGAATACAGGAACAGAGTGATTATGAAATCCGGGATCTGCATGCCCTCGGTCGCCGTAAACGGGCGTGTCGCCGGCCTGTGGAACATCAGAAAGGATGAACCCGTGCTCGAATTCTTTTCCGGACAGCCCGAACGCATCGAAAATGCCGCCCGGGAGATGGCGGAATCCGTATGCCGGCGGTCAAAACAATACGTCTGAATCCTTTGCGGAAGGGAAAAAGGCCTTGCTGCGGCGCAGGATCTGTCAGGTAAGCACGGCAGCCGTGACTGCCGCTATGACAACATCATGAAAAATGTTTCGGAATATAAATCGACTGCCGGGGCAGGGAGCGGGCGAAGACGCCGTATCGCGGGCGCGCCGGTCCCCGCCTTTTTTTGCGCTTTTTTTACATAAATGCATTATAATATAAAAACAAGCCGGAGTTTTAGGCATATTTTTCATGTTAAATAAAGGAAGCAGTTATATCATCCAAAAAAAATAAGTAAATTTTGTCAATCATGAAAACGAAAAATATGATATAATGGGTCATACCGCAAAGGACGGGAATGCGGCCGCCCGGCCTGCTGCCCCCGGGCTTTTTACAGGAACGCATTTTCTGTTTGAAATCATCATGAAAACGCCGGATATTTCCTCTGCCTATTCGATTTTTTCCATGGTTTTGACCGTCCGATAAAAAACAATTAAACAAATACATCGCGGCAGTGTTGCATTTTTGTCACAGTTGTGCTAAAATGCAGGTGTCTGAAAGAATAAATTAGGATAATATACACACGGCTGTTTCTGCCGCCGGCGGATATCCGGTTCCGCCGTCCCGACAGGAAAAAAGCAGCCGGGACCATTTGCTTCAGAAAAAATTTAGATAAATAAGCGAAAGAGAAGTGAGTATGGTGAATCTGTCCTTCAGGCGCGTATCGGCTCTGGTCCTCATGCTTATCCTGATTCTGAACATGGTTTCCCTGGATCTTTTTGCGGCGGGACTGCGCTTCGGCAGTCTGCCGGACCTGCCGAAACCGGCGGCTGCCGCGGATAATAAAACCGCAGCGGCCGGATTCGGCGACATATCCGGCCACTGGGCCGCCCCCGCCATCGATAAGTGGTCTTCGCTTGGGGTCCTCAGGGGTTATGACGGCCTGTTCAGGCCCGACGACGCGCTCACCCGCGCGGAACTGGCAGCCGTGCTGGTCCGGGTGACGGGAGCCTCCGGAACCGGAAAGAATCCGTTTGCGGATGTCGCCGGCGACAAATGGTATTATGACGCCGTGTCGAAACTCGCCGCGGCCGGCATACTGGTCGGCTTCGGAGGACTGGCTCGGCCCGAGGCGAAGATCACCCGCGAGGAAGCGGCCGTGATGATCGCCCGCGCTTTCGAGATCCCCAAAACGGACGGTTATGTCAAGCCCTTCACAGATAAAAGCAGGATCTCGAAATGGGCGGCGGATTCGGTCGGACGGCTGCAGGCCGCGGGATGCCTGTCGGGCAGGCCCGACGGGACGTTCGACCCGCGTTCCTATATGACGCGGGCGGAATTTATCGCGGTCATAGACAACATCATGCGGATATTCAAACATCTGAGGGAAAAATTCGGCGACATCCTCGACGGGCTCAGACCCGCGCAGACGGTGACCGTCACCTTCGAAACCAACGGGGGGTCCGAAATAGCCCCGTTCGAAATGACGAGGGGAGAGACGCTTCCGGCTGTCCCAATGCCGGTAAAAGAAAACTACGCCTTCACGGGCTGGTATACCGACGCAGCCCTCGGGACCCCTTTCCTGTCTGAACAGACGGTCGAAGAGGACATCACGCTGTACGCCTCCTACGCGGAACGCAGCGGGAACATGAACGTCTTTACGGATCCGAACAAATACATCGAGGACTGCGATCCGGCGTTTGCCGTCACGATCCTCTCGTCCGTGCCTCTTACGGCGGGGAATCTGCCGGATCATCTCGCCGTCACCGCTCCGGTTGCGGACATACCGGAACTTGCCGTGACGGATCTCGGCGGCGGCCGATACAGTCTTTCTCCCGTCACCCCCTACACCGGGGGAGCCCTGTATGAACTTACGCTGAAGAGCGGTGAGCTGTATTTCGAAGGCGAGAGCGAATCGGTGCGCAAGCTGTCTTTCAGGATACACAAAGAAGAAAAAGCGGACATCGAACATGCCGCGGGCATCCTCTATGTCCTTTTCGATGACGTCACCGACCTCGGGGAAGGCGCCTATACCGTCGCGGCGGACAAATACCCGCTTTTCGTGACGGGCGACGTCGTCTGCTTCTGGAACGGCGTGTATGACGCGGCGATGAAATACCGCAATGTCACGGGCGCGGAGCTCATAGACGGCAGCGTCTGGTGGCTCAACACCGAGGCAAGCAGCCCCGGAGACGTCTTTGCCCTGCTGGATATCTACACGATACAGGGCATCCCGATCGGCCTCGGCAAGATCGACACCGAACAGATCGCGCTGAATGCGAAAAACAGCGAGGGAACCGCGCAGATGACCGCCATGCTCAACGCGGCGCTGGCGGAGAGCGATACAATACAGACGCTTGCGGAAGAAGAAGGGTATTTCCTGACGCCTTCCGAAACGGCCGAAAACAGGGACATCCCCATCGGCTATATGTTTGAAGGCATCGACGATCTGACCGTCCGCTGCTACGTGGCGGGAACCGATAACGCCAACTTCCCCTGGGCGCTCAACGAACAGACCGCGGCCGAATCCGAATGGGGAAAGGACTATTCGCCCGTCCTGACGCTGGAATTCGAATACAGCACGGTCATCGGCGGCAGGCTGCAGATAGACGCGACGGTCACCGTCAAGGAATATCTTTCGGCTTCGCTGCAGGGCGGCGGAAACCTGAATGTTTTTGACGATGACTTCGCGTTCGACTACGCGGTGAATTTATATTCCCAGACCGATATCTTTCTCGAGGTGCTTGCGAAAT
>CAZVPD010000145.1:0-9237 GCA_964628455.1 uncultured Lachnospiraceae bacterium | reverse complement strand
CTTTTTCAGAATAAAAAAGATTACTTTGAACATATCAAACATTTCAATTTTCAGGAGGTGAAATACGCAGGAGGATACTTCAACCGCGCCGAGCAAACGATCGCCCTTTACTGGCAGGGCTCCCGTGAAGCGACTCTGATATCTCGTTGACCGACGCGGCATAGTCGCCCGTTACACCTGCTCCCCTAAGATCAAGTGCGAAGAAGTCCACCGCGCTGTACAGACGCTCTATATTCGGCGCGGTAGCCATGCTTGAAAACGAGGTGCGCTCAAGCTCAAGGCCGAGCGTGATTCCCGAATGTGACGCATGAAAGGTATCAGCCGCCGCCATGATACTGTCACAGATACTGTCGGAAAGCTGATTGCTTTCGAACATGCCGACGATTATAATTTCGTCAAAACCCATATCTGCAAGAATCGCGAGCTGTGCCGATACATCACCGAGCACGCTTTCGCCGTCAGCAAGCGCCGAGCCGTCGTACATCGCGAACATCGGCATCATGTATGCCGCGGAAAAGCTGTTCATCTCGGCAACAGCGGATATCAGCTGTACAGTTTCTCGCGAGCCGAGAGAATCGCCCGACAGCATCGCAGACGAGGCTTTATCAAAATATACGCCGAATGATGCGTAACCGCTGTTCACCGTATAGGTGATGAGTGAATCGATTGCGGCGGTATTTACCGGAAGGGGCTCCGCCACGGTATCTGTCGCAGTGGTTACATCTGACGATGTTTCCGCTACTTTTTTCACAGGTGCGGCAATTGTTGCGGCGGCAGTCGTATCGGCGGATGATGACGCGACCGCCTTCGCCGACGCGGCGGAGGCGATGTCAGACACCGAATAGACAAAGCCAGCCGAGCCGTCATCGTCAATATGAGTGTACGACGAGTTATACCGCTCGGCAGCCGTCGTTTCATCAGGTGAAGCGCTTTCAGCCGCGCCTGTCGTGTCAGAAGCGGATATACGGTCGACTTTATTTTTGAGCGCGTTGCCGGCGATCATTAATAGTACCACAGCTATCACCGCGATGCCGGTTATTATAAGTATGCGCCCCAGTATCGGGCGCTTTTTGCCCTTATAAGTTTTATAATATTTCATATTCAGTCTTCTTCGAATTTCATATCCTTTACGGAATATGTATTGTATAAATCATTCGTGACTATCTCAATTTCGGCAGCGCGTTTTTCACAGGCGAGTGTGAACATCGAGTCACAGTAGATATCGTAAAGAGAATCGTAATTTTTCTCGATATACGACTCTTCTTTTTCACAACGCTTGTAGATGACGTAGCCCGAGCCCGTATCAACGACCTCACTCACCTCATCCGTGTCAAGCGCGAAGATGACGTCCTCAAGTCCGTTCTCCCAGTAACCCTTCGTTATATAATATCCGTCGGGATTGTTGAACATATTCAGGTCTTCGCCGCATTCCTGCGTAAGTGCGTCGAAATCCTCACCCGCCGAAACACGCGATTTCAGCTCATCTGCAAGAGCTTTATTCGCGTCCGGGTCATCGCCGTCATCATTTGAAATGTAAAGCTGCTTTACTCTCACGCATCCGTCGCCATTAAGATAGGCGAGAACATCCGTTTTATCCGTCGCAATCGAGCCGTCTGTCAGCATTACTTCTTTAAGCTCCGCCTGGCACAGCGTCACACCGTTGAGAAAGCGGTATAGGTTATCGGTCATAAATCCCGATTTCAACGACTCGGCGTACTCTTTAGTATTGTCAAAAGTCTCCTTGGCTTCTTTCATCTTCTCGTCGAGCTGCTTTCCGATATACTCGTCATCCATACTTATACCGTGCTCGTTGCAGAGCGACAGCACACCGTAAATTTTACGTATCGACGCAAATGTTTCATCGACCGCCTTCGCGCAGTATATCTTGACGTTTGCGTCATCATTCCAGAAGGCAGCGTCTCCTCCGGAGAATTCGTTCTTGTAGTTCAGTATGAAATATCTGTACATTTCATACGTAACATCCATTCCGTCGGCAGTCATCACCGCGGCGAGCTCCTCGTCACTGCTTCTTAGATTCTTGCAGGACGGCAAAAACATAATAACAGCAAGGATAAATGCTACTATCGTTAATGCTTTGATTTTCATGTTTTTCTCCCAGGCCGGATGAAAACATTCCGGCATATTGAAATTTATATAAATATGTGATATGATAGATATGTTTTTAAAGGAATAGCAACTGATACGGAGGTAATACTATGAGCGATACAAGACAGGCAGTCTCTCTTGAAGCGATAACCAAACAGCAGAAGCTGACCGTCGTCCACACGCCGCGTCCGATGAATGAAATACTTATCAGGCGTAAAGAGATAAACCGTCCCGCGCTGCCGCTGAGCGGATTCTTCGACTGCTTTGAAGCAGACCAGATACAGATAATCGGAAGGACTGAGTGCGTATACCTTGAGACACTCCCGACTGAGGAACGCCGCTCTCACCTTGAGGCACTCATGCAGAGACACCCGTCAGCTGTCATTTACACACACGGAAATAATGCGGGTGAAGTCGACATTGAGCTTGCGAAGAAGTACGAAGTGCCGCTTCTGTTCACCGAGCAGACGACCAGTGCGTTCTCGGCTTCCCTCATCGCGTATCTGTCGCTTGAGCTTGCGGAATGTATCACGCGTCACGGTGTTTTTGTCGAGGTCTACGGTGAGGGTATACTAATACTCGGAGACAGCGGAGTCGGCAAAAGCGAGACTGCGATCGAGCTTATCAAACGCGGTCACCGCCTTATCGCGGATGACGCAGTCGAGCTAAAGAAAGTGTCGGGAATAACACTTCTCGGCAGTGCCCCACTGACGATACGCCACTACATCGAACTTCGCGGCATCGGCGTAGTCGACGTGCGCAGGCTGTTCGGTATGGGTGCGGTCAAGGATACGGAAAAGGTCGATATGATAATCAGCCTTGAGCCGTGGGTGAACGGCAAGATGTACGACAGGCTCGGCATTGATGAGGAATTTACCGACATTCTCGGTATCAAGATACCGACGACTACAATCCCCGTAAAGCCCGGACGCAACCTTGCGGTCATCATCGAGATTGCAGCCATGAACAACCGTCAGAAGCGCATGGGCTACAATACGGCGCAGGAGTTCAACAAAAAGCTGCTCGAATACGCGGAAAACGCGGCTAATGGGCAAATCTGACGATTCTGTGTAAACGGTCGTTGTGATCCGTCACGCCCTCCGTTTTACGTGTCTACATTATACATCAGCACTAAAGGTCAAGTCAAGGTATATACCGTTACCGGCTTAAAATAATTGACTGAAATTGCAAAAAAGTATTGACAAGCCAGCGCATTTGTGATATTATTAGAAAGCTGTTTTGACGGAAATACGACCCATTAGCTCAGTTGGTAGAGCACATGACTTTTAATCATGGTGTCCGGAGTTCGACTCTCCGATGGGTCACCATTAAATAAAGCAGGATAACAATGATAAAATTGTTATCCTGCTTTATTTATTAAATACGGAAGCCGTCACACTTGACAGACGGATGAAGTTCCCGTTTCGGGATATTTACCGGAGTTAAAATATTTATTTCAAGGCGTGATATATTCTGTTGACATGACTGCATCAGATTGTTATAATAAGTACAAATTCCTAAACATCAAAGAGGCGGTAAAAAAATGGATGCATTTAAACCGGTGAAAACGGCTGTGATCGGCTGCGGAGTCATCAGCAAAACTTATCTGGAAAACTGCACGAAAAAATTTAAAATCATTGACATTGTCGGCTGTTCCGATATAATATCGGAACGCAGTGCCGGCAGAGCGGCAGAATACGGAATCAGACAGATGACCAATCAGGAAATTTACGATGATCCGGAAATCGAACTGGTTCTTAATCTGACTTATCACACGTCGCATTATTCGGTTACAAAGGAATCTTTACTTTCGGGGAAAAATGTTTATACGGAAAAGATGCTTGCCAACACATTCAGAGAAGCAAAAGAACTGACCGAAATTGCAGCTGAAAGAAAGCTGCTTTACGGGTGTGCTCCCGATACATTCCTCGGTGCGGGTTTGCAGACGGCACGCCGTGCGATCGATGCGGGCTGGATCGGAACTCCTGTCGCAGCTGAAGCGATTTTAGTCAGAAGCTATCATTTCGAAAGGAATACGGCGGATGCCGAACGGCATTTTGTTTATAAACCCGGCGGCGGGATAATTTTTGATGTCGGCTGTTATTATCTGACCGGTCTTGTTAATTTACTCGGTCCGATCAAACGGGTCTGCGGATTTTCGGCAACACGCGAAGCAAACGAACGGTATTTTATGAATCCGGACAATCCCGATTACGGAAAAATCATGCGTATCGAAACGCCGAACAATACCGCAGGAGTTATGGAATTTGCAAACGGTGTTTTCTGTCCTGTGCTGACTACATCCGAAGGATCCAATTTTACCAACCGGTATTCTGTTTTCGGCACCGAAGGAACCATCACTTTAGGTGATCCCAACAACTTTACCGGTCCTGTCGCACTGCATACAAAAACCGGAGCGGATATGCTGCTGCCGATTTCTCATGCGTATACAGAGAATGACAGGGGAATCGGCGTGGCCGATCTGGCTTACGCGTTCCGAAAAGGCCGTAAACCGAGAGCCGGATGGAAATGCGGCCTGCATACGCTTGAAGCCGCTCACGGTATTGACGACAGCAGTACAGCAAACACTTTTCATATCATGCAGACTACCTGCAGCCGTGCGGAACCGCTTCCGGCAGGTTTCATCGAATATCCCGAAATGGTGTTCAACGTTTAATCGAATACGCAGGATACGGTTGTCATGAATGTGCGGCTGTATCCTGTTATTTTCGGAAAACAACGATCAATCTCCTTTATTTGCCGCACTTCCTCAACCGACACTCATTGACATTGATAATCATGCATAGTATAATAAAATATAGAGGATTTCAACCGATAACGAACGAGCAGGGAGATTGTACGATGAAAAAAATATTCTGTATATTGTTTTCCGCGCTGACAATATTATTTGTTTTCTCCTGTGCCGCCGAATCACCGGAACCCGCAGCAGCTGTCTCCGAAGCCGTATCCGAAACTGCGGAGGATGTTTCTGCCCTGTATAAAGACGATTTGCCTCCGTCTGACTTTGAAGGTTATTTATTCCGCATCATAACACGTGAAGTGGGGACTTTTAATTATAAAATGAACGAGACGGAAATTACCGGTGATTTGATCTATGATGCTCTTTACAACCGCAACCGGACGACGGAAGCACGTTTTAATATCATGATCACCGAAACTTACTCAACAGATCCTGCCTTTTCACGTGCTTCGATCCTGGCAGGTGAAGATGCGTATGATCTGATCAAAACACGCGGGCCGATGGCAATGACTTACTGGCAAGAAGGTTTGATTTATCCGATAGATGAACTGCAGTATATCGACCTCGATAAGCTATACTGGAATCAGCTGATGAACAGCGCACTGACGATTTCAGGTAAACAGTATATTGCGGCAGGAGCGATCAGTCTGACCGAATACGACTATACCTCGGCACTTCTCTTTAACAAAAGCATCATAACCGATTATAATCTGGGAGATCTTTACGCTCTTGTCAGCGACGGTAAGTGGACATTCGATGCTATGAATAATTATATGACCGCGGTTACGAGTGATGTGAACGGCGACGGTAAAATGAGCGAGCAGGATTTATACGGCCTTCTCTGTACCTATAAAGAAGTGCTTCCCGGACTGATTATAGGCGGAGGGGAGCGTTTAATAGGAAAAGACGCAGAGGACATGCTGTTTATCGCAATGACCGGTGACCGCTTCTATTCTGTTTTCGAAAAAGCCTTTTCCATAACAAGAGATAATAACAACTGGTTCGTCGATCCGTCGCAGGAAAATATTTCTCCGGTCGCGGTTACAATGTTCAATTCCGGACAGAGTTTATTTATCGATGTTTTTCTTTACTATGCCGCTCAGTTCCGCAATATGGACGCTGACTTCGGGATCATACCGCATCCTAAATTCAATGAAGAACAGGAAAATTATCACCCAAAATGCGGCTGGGTGGAACCTGTATTGGTTCCGGTCACCGCCTCCGATCTCGACAGAACAGGGATCATTACCGAAGGATTATGCTGCGAATCGGAAAAGACGGTTATTCCCGAATATTACAACATAACTTTGAAAACAAAAATAACGCGTGACGATCAATCCGAGCAGATGCTCGATCTGATATTTAAAAGCAGAATACTCGATTACGGCGATACGATCTACCATAATATCGTACGTGACGGTGTGATGAAAGATATGTTTTTAAAGGACGACCGCGACATAGCTTCGAAAATCGCCGGTTTTCAGAGAATGCTGGATACGGAGATCGATAAAATCAAAACGATAACGGAGCAGAATTAATTTATTATGAATGGAGATCATTTATGAATTCCCGTGAAACGGTCCGCCGGATAGTAGCTCATGACTCCCCTGACAGATTCGGTTATAACTTTGTCGTATCCGCATATAACGACATTATACACACAGGCTCGCGCAGCTATATAAACGAGGCTTTCAATCCCTATGCCGCCTGGGGTAATCATGAAGAGCTTTCATCCATTACAGGATTTAAAGGGCAGACTTTCCGGGACCGTTACGGCAATATTTACGGCCGTTTTAACGGTCTGACAAAGGGTGAATGCATACGCGGCGCAATCATCGAATGGGAAGATTTCGAACGCTATACCATGCCCGAACCCGATCCGGATTTTCGTGAAAAACTTTTGGCCCGTCATCTTCAGGCAAGCGATAAATACGTTGTTTGCGACGGCGCATCGATATTTTCCTCGCTCAGGGACGCGCGCCTGATGGCGAACGCGCTTGCCGATACTGTACTTGAAACGGATATGGTAAAAGCTTTTCTTGACAGAATCGTAACACATGAAGAAAAGATCATCTCTTTACTCGGCAACAGCGGAATCGATGCCATGATGATCGGTGATGATTGGGGGACGCAGGACCGTACTTTTATTTCTCCCGATTCGTTCGCCGAATTATTCGCTCCGTATTACAAGCGAATCGCAGACGCGGTACACGAACAGGGCATATCGCTTTTCATGCATTCCTGCGGTTATATACTGGAGATCATGGAACATCTGATCGACGCGGGTATTGATGTTTTCCAGTTTGACCAGCCCGATGCTTATCCGACGGAAGTTCTTGCCGCTCGTTTCGGAAACAGAGTCGGTTTTTATTCGCCTGTCGATATACAGAAAGTTTTGCCGACAGGCGACCGTGAATTTATCGAAAAACGGGCGCTGGAAATGTGCGCCGTTTTCCGAACCTGCGGAGGCAGCTGGATTGCCAAAGATTATCCGTCGTTTGCGGATATCGGAGTCAACCCCGAATGGGCAGGATGGGCAATGAACGTTATTGTCAACAACAGTAAAATATGATACAATTTTTCAGGAGGTAATAAAATGAATGTAAATAGGATTCTGTCCGCTCTATTGACGGCTATATTTTTAACAGCCGCTATATTGTCGTGCACGGCACCCGAAACATCAGAAAAAACAGAGACCGCAACTTCCGAAACCGAAACAGAAACACCGGTAACGACCGAAAAACTCATGCCGGAACTCCCCGAGGAGGATTTTAGCGGATATGATTTTTATTTCCTTCACTGGACAATAGCCGGCTGGAGTTATATCGAAGGAGATCTTGATGTCAATGAAGAAACCGGAGAAACCTTGAATGACGCGGTTTATAAAAGGAATACCGTTGTCGAAGACAAATACAATATAACCATAAACGCCGTCTACGAAAGTCAGGATAAAATCGTCAGTAACATAAAGAAACTGGTTCTTTCCGAAGATAACACCTATTCTGCCTTTTTCCCCAGAGGTTTCGAACTGTCAACCGGATTGTATGCGTCAAAAAGCTTTTATGATCTTAATACTCTGCCTTATATTAATTTAGCCATGCCCTGGTGGGACACCAATATCGTATCGGGACTTTCTGTCGACGGTAAGTTGTATGCGCTGCTCGGTGATATCACCATCATCGATAAAAGGGCGACCGGTGCTATCGTATACAATAAAAAGCTTGCCGAAAATTATAATATTCCGAATTTATACGATATCGTCAGAAATAACGGCTGGACCATCGAAAAAATCCTTGAATTGATTTCAGGGGTTTCTGCGGACCTTGACGGTGATTCGCAATTTACCGATAAGGATCTATACGGATTTGCCGGACAGGACAGCATGACTGTGGCCATGTATCTGGGTATGGGCGGAAGTTTTGCGGAAAAAGATGAAAATGACCTTCCCGTCGCAACATTCGGCAGTGAACGGACGTATGAAATATTCGACAAAATAAACAAACTCGTTTATGACAGCGGTGAATATACACATGTCGACTGGTACGGCGTGCCGAATGCCGTTGAAGCTGTCCAGCTTGTTTTCAGCGAAGACAGAGCGCTGTTCTGCTGGAATCTGCTGCAGTGCCTTGATATGCTTCGTACAAAGGAAGCGGATTTCGGCATTCTTCCTGTTCCCAAGTTCGACGAAAATCAGGAAGATTACAGGCATATGGTCAGTATTCATGTGACTGGCTTTTTGACTGTCCCCCTCTGCGCCGATGATCCGGAACGAACGGGAATTATTCTCGAGGCTCTCGCCGCCGAAAGCAGATATACTCTGATACCGGCTTATTATGATATCATGCTGACTCAAAAATACGTAAGGGATGACGATTCGGCCGACATGCTCGATATAGTTTTTTCCAGCCGTGTATACGACGCAGGCGATATTTTCGGTTTCGGAGGGTTAGGTGATACCATACTCAGAATCGTCAGTCAAAACAGAAATGCACCTGCGGATTTAGCCTCTCTGTATGCCAAAAAAGAAGCTGCCGTCGCATCGGCCATCGAAAAATTCACTGCCCAGATTTCAGAAGGATAATACACAAAGCATGAGAAAACCGCTGATCGGAATACAGAATTCCGTTATCGGATGGAATGATCCTTTTCATCCCGAAACATCCGGTAGATTTATGCGTACCGGTGAAGGACGCCCCTTCCCCTCTCAGGACCCCGCTCCCGGTATCGATGAGTATTTACGCCTGCTTCGTCAGCTTGGCGCCGATTTTTATATGCATCATTCCATACCCTGCGACAATGAGATCATCGGGATGATTGACAGACTCGACCGCGAAAAAATCCCGTTTATCCTGGGAAATGAATTTTACTCG
>CAZVPD010000144.1:0-9251 GCA_964628455.1 uncultured Lachnospiraceae bacterium | reverse complement strand
CGAAAGCCCCCAAAGCGGGCAAAAAGATCCTGCTTGAAAAAATCAAACCGGTGTGGAATCTGTTTAATTTTTCACAGAAAATCACGGCGCGGAATATATTCAGATCTAAAGTCAGGATGCTGATGACGATCATCGGCATAACGGGATGCATGTCCCTGGTCGTGACGGGTTTCGGACTGCAGGATTCTATTTCCACCATCGTCGGAAAACAATACGGGGAAATCGACCGGTATGATATCACCATAGCTTTTACAAAAAATTATACGTCGGAAGAAGCGGCGGCCGAATTGGACAAATATGCGTCCGACAGTCGCATTGACGAGGCTATCTTCACTCGGATCATAAAAGCGACGGTCAAGTCACCGGAAAACAGCCGGTCTCTGAACGATATAAGCGTCATAGCGCCCCAAAGTCCCGAAAAGATGCAGCAGATGATCTTTTTAAAGGATGCTTACAGCGGTGAAGACCTTGTCCTGGACGACAGCGGTGTCATCATCACGCAGAAACTGGCTGAAAATTTAAAAATTTCGGTCGGAGACACCATCATCATCGAAAACGACAACGCCGAATACACGGCAGCGGTTTCGGGCATAGCGGAATATTACGTCCTGCACAACATTTACATGACCCCGAAGCTCTACAGCGAGATCTTTAATACGGAGATCAAATACAACACGATTTTCGCTACCAAAAGCGACATGCTGAACGATGAAGACGCGTTTAAAACGGAACTGCTCGACAGCAACAAGGACATACTGATCATATCGATGACCGATATGGTATCCGATGTCTTCGACGATGTCGTCACCAATATGAACGCGGTCATCTTTATCATGATCGTCTCCGCCGGAGCGCTTGCATTTATCGTCGTATTCAACCTGACCAACATCAACATCTCCGAACGGGTCCGCGAAATAGCGACCATCAAAGTGCTTGGATTCAAGCATTTCGAAGTCGATATGTATATTTTCAAGGAAAATCTGATCCTGGGCGTCGCGGGGATCCTGTTCGGACTGGCGGGCGGTTATTATATGACGAAATACATCGTTTCCACCATTGAGATAGAGATGCTGATGTTCGGACGCAAAACGGAATTTACAAGCTATCTTTACGCTGCGCTGCTCACCCTGATCTTTACGGTACTGGTCAATATCTTTATGTCGCGCCGGATGAAAAACATCAGCATGGTCGAGTCTCTGAAAGCCATCGAATAAACCGCATACAGGAAATGTCCCGCTGGGCAAGTGTAAAGAAGGCATAATACGATGAAAACACATCAATTTACGCACATTCCGGCATATAAAGCGTTATGTTTTTTGCTTTTGATAACGATTCTGAGCGGAAGTATAGGTGTTTTGCCGGTCCGGGCATCCGCAACAACGGGATTCGCCAATTTTACCTTGCTGAGAAATTACGACGGTCGCTTTAAAGACATCGGGGAATCCGACTGGTTTTACGCGGACGTGAAAACCGCCTATGAACTGGGCATCATCGACGGCAGAAGCGGCAGCAGATTCGAACCTTCGGGGATGCTGACCATCGCCGAAGTGGTCAAAATAGCCGCCTGTGTCCATAAAATCTATACGACGGGCAGCGGCAGTTTTACTCCGGGTCCCGAATGGTACAGAGTCTATGTTGATTATGCCATAAAAAACGGGATCATCGTTTCCGAATATCCCGATTACAATAAGTTCGCAAAGCGCAGCGAAGCCGCGGAAATATTCGGAAGGGCACTGCCGGCTTCGGCGCTTGCCGCGATCAACAGTCTCTCCGACGGAGATATTCCGGATGTCCGGTTATCCGACGCATACGGCGAAGCCGTTTACAGGCTTTATTCCGCCGGTATTCTGACGGGCAGCGACGAAGCAAAAACATTCAATCCCAAATCAAATATACTTCGGGCGGAGATTTCCGCGATCATCACTCGTCTGACCTATCCCGTGCGGAGGATCGTCTTTCCGACGGTGCATCCGGTCACTTCCGTTATCTACAAATACCATGATTTTCTGTCTTCGAGCGACAAACTGCTGACATTTGATTACAGCGATTCGTATTTTGAGGCACCGAGCAATATACTGAACGGGGATTTCGTAAAAGCTTCGGTAGCGCTTTCGACAGCCGCGCTCGGAGACAGCGCGTCCGGCAGCGACAAGAACATTGCCGAAGCGCTTGAAAATATGGGTTATAAAATACTGACCCAACAGAATTACGATAAGGATGTAACGGATGACAAAAGTGATTTTGCCGCCTACACCATCGCATCAAAAAACATGGTCGTAAACCGAAAGACATACACGGTTTACAGCGTCGTCATCCGAGGTTCGCTTGAAACAGCGGAATGGTACAGCAATTTCGACGTCGGCTCGGGAGCAAATGAACCCCATCAGGGTTTTACGAACGCGGCAGACGAAATATACGCTTCCCTCGCCGAATATTTAACGACCCCGAAAGAAAGCACGAAAATATGGCTTACGGGTCACAGCCGCGGTGCCGCGGTTTCGAACATCATAGCGGGGAAATTGACCAAAAACGGGCAGTATGCCGCAAAAGACGACATTTACGCTTACACATTCGGCTGTCCCGCGGTGACCAAAACCCCTTATTTATGCGACAATATCTTTAATTTTACCAATCCCGGCGACACGCTTGCCCTGATACCGTTTACTTTATGGGGTTACGGCATCAACGGCGTCGACATCAAACTGCCGACTGACAGCGGAACGCTTGCCGAAATGAAAAGAAACTTTACGGAGATCACGGGCGGTACGTCGTTTATGGGGGGATACGACATTGATGAAATATCCGGGCTCGTTCTGTCGTGGTGTCCGACAAAAGAGGATTTTTATAAATCCGAAAACGGAAGTCTGTCCCCTTACGAGTTGTTCGTCGCTATCATTTCCCTCGGAAACGGCGACGCGGATCTTTTCGAAACAGCTTCGATCCTTCTCCGGTTAAAATACGATCCCGACGGTATCAACGTCGCCATGTATCTGATCGAAAATTTAATCCCCATATATCATTCGCACATCTTTGACATGTATATCGCATGGATAGACGCGGTATATTGAAATTATCATCCGATGAAGCTATAAATCAACCGTCAGTCAGGCCAAAAAAGGAGATGCGTTCAATGGGAGGAAAAAAAGTTTTTTCTACGAGGACCGGGACAGTTTCAGCACCGTTCATGACCTGATCTTAAGGTCTTATCAGAAATTTCCCGATGTCATATTCTGTAAATATTTAACGGACGGCATTCTTTATTCGAAGACTTACAGAGAGATGTATCAGGCTGCGACGGCTATAGGGCGCAACATCAGCGAAAACCTGCAGGGCAAACCCCACGCCGCACTGATCGGGAATTCAAGCTTCGAATGGTATTCGTCCTATCTCGGGCTGATGTATTACGGGATCGTCGCCATTCCGCTTGACAGGCAGCTTTCCAAAGAGGCTCTGCTGGTCCAGCTTGATTTTGCCGATGCCGATGTGCTGCTTTACGACGATCTATACGATGATGTCGCGGAATACATCAAAGCCAACACGAAATGCTGCAAACGGTTCATCAACTTCGATAAAAAAGGCGATGACGAATACTTCTGGGACATCGTCAACGCCGACCGGCAGACGCCCGATGAAAAAAACATCCGTATCGACCCGAAGCAATTGGCCGAAATCGTTTTTACCTCCGGCACAACGGGGACCAGCAAGGGTGTCATGCTGTCGCATGAAAACCTTGCGACCAACGTTATGTTCGGAACCAGCCTCGTCACGATGAATCCGGGCGGTACGGTTCTTTCCGTGATGCCGAACAACCATACATACGAACTGACGGCGGGGATCATGATACCCGTTTATTTCGGGATGTCGATCGCCATCAACGAAAACATCGGACACCTGATCGCCAATTTTAAAATATACAAACCCGACATGATACTGGTCGTACCTTTACTTCTGAAAATCTTCCGGAAGGAAATTCTCGCAAAAATAAAAAAGCAGAACAAGACCGCCGCGTTTCATTTCGGTATAAAGCTGAATAAATTCTTAAAAATCTTTCATGCCGACATCAGCCATAAACTGTTCAAAGAGATCCATGATTTTTTCGGAGGCAATTTAAAAAGCATCGTATGCGGCGCTTCTTTCCTGAAAGAAGAGATCAAAACCTTTTTTAACGATATCGGGATCTATATCATCGAGGGCTACGGGCTCACCGAAACCTCGCCGATCATCTCGGGAAACTCGGACCGTTTTACAAAAAAGGGAACAGTGGGCAAAGTAGGGCCGATGTGCAAAGTCAAAAGCGTTGACGGGGAACTGTATGTCACGGGGCAGAATGTTATGCTCGGATATTATAAGAATCCCGAACTGACTGCTCAGGTCATGGAGGACGGATGGCTTAAAACAGGGGACCTGGGTTTTGTCGACGAGGAGAATTTCATCACGCTGACAGGCCGTAAAAAGAACCTGATCATTTTAAGCAACGGCGAAAACGTCAGTCCCGAAGAACTGGAAAATCTGCTTGAAGATATCGACATCATCGACAGCTGCGTTGTTTACGAAAAGGACGATCAGATCGCCGTCGAAGTCTTTCCGAAAGAAAACTATATCAAGGAAAACAACATTGCCGACCCGTATGACGCGGTCTGCGTCGAAATATATAAACTGAACACGAAACTCCCCGTTTACAAGCAGATACAATCTATAAAGCTCCGCAGCGAACCGTTTGAAAAAACGACAACCATGAAAATAAAACGCAATAAAATCAAATAACCGGGTAAAGAAAAACCGCCGACGGTAAAATCGGCGGTTTTTCTTTACCTGAACGCTTCGGGCAGAAGTTCGGAGCATTTGTATATTCGGATATTCGTGTTGTCCGTAACGGCAATGTCGAAATCGCCTGTCTGAGTAAATTCGGAAAGAAACTGGCGGCAGATGCCGCAGGGCATACAGAAGGTCATATCCTCTTCGTTCCGATGAAACCCGACCACGGCGACGGCGGTAAAAGTTCGGCAGCCTTCACTGACCGCTTTGACCGCGGCTGTTCGTTCGGCGCAGATCGACGCCCCGTAGCTGCTGTTTTCGACATTGCATCCGGTATGGATGCTGCCGTCTTTGTCCAGCAGCGCTGCGCCCACATGAAAGTTTGAATAAGGGCAGTATGCGTTTCGTGCAGCCTGTTTTGCCCTTTCGATAAGAACACGGTAACGGCTTGTTTCATAGGGTTCTATATACACGGGTGCACACCTTCTTCGTCAATGACGGCGTAGACGGCGGGCGGCAGGTTCTCGGGCGCCTGTTCCGTTATCACATACGCGGATCCGGCCAGCGGCAGGGCGGCACGGGCTTTTTCCTCGTCATTGGCATGAATGAAACAGAGCGTATCTCCCGACCGGACGGCGTCTCCGGCTTTTTTGACGATGACGATCCCCGCCGCATGATCGATTCTATCGTCTTTTTCCAGCCGGCCGGCACCTGCGGCCGCCGCGGCTCTGCCTATTTTTTCCGTATGGACCGACGAGACGAATCCGTCCTTTCCGGCCGTCACCGGAAGGATGACGCGTGCTTTCGGCAGGCGCGCGGTATCGTCGATAACGGAGACGTCGCCCCCCTGATTGATCACCATACGCCGGAATTTTTCGAAAGCGGAACCGTTTTCGACGCTTCTGCGGAGCATCTCTTCGGCTTCGTGCATATCCGCCGTTTTATTGCCGGCGACAAGCATCAGCGAAGCGATGGTATAACAAAGCTTTGTAAAATCGGGCGGGCCGTTTCCGCGCAGCGTCTCGACCGCTTCCGCGACTTCAAGCGCGTTTCCGACCGCTCTGCCCAGCGGTCCGTCCATATTCGTAACGGCGGCGACCGTTTTTCTGCCGTTAAGTCTGCCGATGGCGGTCATTTTTTCGGCAAGCCGTACTGCCGATTCCGGGGTCTTCATAAACGCGCCGCTGCCCGCTTTCACATCCAGCACGACCGCGTCCGACAGGACGGCAAGTTTTTTTGACATGATACTCGAGGCTATCAGCGGAATACTCGCCACCGTTCCGGTGACATCCCGCAGGGCGTATAGGATCTTATCTGCCGGAGCGACGTCCGCGGTTTGTCCGATTACGGAGAGCCCGTCGCTGCGGACAAAACGTATAAATTCCTCGCGTTCGAGGGATACGCGGAAACCGGGTATCGACTCGAGCTTATCGAGAGTACCGCCCGAAAAACCAAGGCCGCGCCCGGACATTTTCGCGATTTTCAGACCGCAGGCGGCAGCCATCGGCGCCGCGACGAGTGTGGTCTTATCGCCCACACCGCCCGAGGAATGCTTGTCAACCACCGTACCTCCGGCAAAAGACAGGTCGATGATCTCGCCGGTATTCGCCATCTCGCGGGTCATGCACGCCGTTTCCGCATCATCCATGCCGTTGAGATACATTGCCATCAGCAGTGCCGAGATCTGATAATCCGGAACGGTTCTGTCCGCGACTCCTCGGATAAAGAAAGCGATTTCTTCATCGTCAAGCGGCAAACGGTCCCTTTTATGTTCTATTATATCGAGTATGTGCATGATCAACTCCTGTTTGATGGTTAGAATCGGATATCGGCCGCAGCGGCAGGATACATACGGAAAAAAGTTATTTAACTGTGGAATAAATGAGACGGGCATGGTATAATAAAAACCGAGGTGATAAAGAATGACCATGCCGAATAAATTCGGAATGTTTATCCACTGGGGCATTTACGCCCTGTCGGGATTTCAGGAACAATATCAGTACCGAAAAAGCATTCCGCGCGGGGAATACGAAAAACTCGCCGGACAGTTTAACCCGACCGAATACGATCCCGACGAATGGGTCTGCCTGGCAAAGGACGCTGGCATGAGCTATATCTGCTTTACGGCAAAACATATGGACGGATTCTGTATGTGGGACACGGCTTATACATCCTTTAATATCATGAATACACCGTATGGAAAAGATACGCTGGCGATGCTTGCAGAAGCATGCGCCCGTCACGGAGTAGCGCTGTCGATTTATTATTCGCTGCCCGACTGCCATCACCCGAACGCGTATAATCCGCTTTCGACCCATCAGATGCTCCCGGAACCGGAAGATATGCCGGACAGCGTATTGTACCGCAGGTACGTGAAAAATCAGATCACGGAACTGATGACGAATTACGGAAAGATCTACACCCTTTTCTGGGATATCCCGCCCGGCATACACGACCCGTCGATGAACGAATACGTCCGTTCGCTTCAGCCCGGTATACTGATCAACAACCGCGGTTATGACGGGGGCGACTTTGCCACGCCGGAACGCAGTGTTCCCGAAGGGAATTTTTTCGAAAGCATGACCGAGGCATGCCAGTCGGTCGGCAAAGAGAGCTGGGGCTGGCGCGCCGACGAGGATTTTTATACCGACCGGTTTTTATGCGGCAGCATCGATAAAATCCGCATCATGGGCGGCAGTTATCTGCTCAATGCCGGTCCTGCACCGGACGGGACGATCAGCGGGCCGTATGCCCGTAAAATCCGGGCCGCAGGGAGCTGGTACCGCCGCGTCGAAGAAAGTTTTGAAGGCGACTGTATGCCGGATGAGAAGTACAGATGCCCCGAAGCGATCACCGTTCGGAGAAAAAATACCGTTTATCTGCACTGCAATGAAAAGCTTATCAGCAGCGGACTGTCGCTTAAAAGAGTGACAGAGATGCCCAAATCGGTTACCTTGCTGAATACGGGCGAATCCCTGAAGTTCGGCGTCGACGGATTGCCCGATGATTTTGACGGCGGTAAAAACAGGATGCGTCCTCCGTCGCTGCATATCTATGATATTCCGGCGGATGCTCTCTCAAACGAGGTCATCGTGATAAAAATCGAAATATAAAATACCCGTTATCTCCGGACCCGCCGGCAGCGCGCATAACAGAACAATACGGTTCCGTAAACAGGATAACACAAAACACCGAAAATAACAAGGTTAAATTTACAGACGGGAGATTATGGCATGAATTATATACATGTTGATTTTAACAGACCGGCCGGAAGAATCAAGCCTTTGCACGGTGTGAACAACGGACCGCTGACAAATATGTTTTCCTGTGACGCATCGGCCTATTTCCGCGACGCGGGAATTGTCTGTTCCAGGCTTCACGATACCGAATATCCGTTCGGGAGCGAAAAGTTCGTCGATATCCACTGTGTCTTCCCGAACTTTAACGCCGACCCCGAGGATATGCATTCCTACAGTTTTGCGTATACAGACAGATACATAAAAGCGGTCGTTGACGCGGGCACGAAGGTTTTTTACCGTCTCGGATCGAGCATCGAACATCAGAAGGATAAGAAATATATCTTTCCGCCTCCGGATTTTACAAAATGGGCCCGGATATGCTGCGGGATCATACGCCATTATAACAGGGGCTGGGCAAACGGTTTTTATTACGGGATCGAATACTGGGAAATATGGAATGAGCCGGAAAACGATGTTGACGAAAACAATCCGATGTGGCAGGGAACAAAAGAACAGTATTTTCAACTATATGAGACGGCGGCAAAGATCCTGAAATCCGAATTCCCTGAAATAAAGGTGGGCGGTTACGTGAGCTGCGGCGTTTACGCGATTGATTCAAAGACACCGGCGCCCCGCATGCAATATTTTGTCGATTTTATGCATGAATTCCTTGCGGGGATAAAAGAAAACGGCGCGCCGCTGGATTTCTTTTCCTGGCACATCTATTCCGGCGATATCGGGCAATACAGACGCCACCTCGAATATATTACGGCGACGCTTGAAAAATACGGTTTCGGCGGCGTTGAGATTACCCTGAACGAGTGGAATATCTCGGGTGAGAATATGTTTCAAGTGATGAAGACCATGAGAGGAGCAGCCCATGTCGCAGCCGTTTTCTCGGCAATGCAGAAATCAAGGCTCGATTCCGCCATGTACTACGACGCGCAGCCGAAGCTCGATTACTGCGGTTTATTTACCGCAGCAGAACCGGTAAAGCCCTGCAAAGCCCTGTATTCGTTTAAGGCGTGGAATACTTTGTACCGGCTTGGAAGAGAGGTATACAGCGACAGCGACAGCTCTTCGGTTTACACGGCTGCAGCGGCAGATCGTGACAGCGCCGCACTCATGATGACGAATTACGGCGGTGACGCGGCGGATATCACCGTGAAAACGGAAGGCTTCGGCGGCAGAGAATATGAGCTGTACAGGCTTGATGATGCCTGTGATTTAAGTCTGACAGAGCGGGGGGTCGTCGGT
>CAZVPD010000143.1:0-9305 GCA_964628455.1 uncultured Lachnospiraceae bacterium | reverse complement strand
ATGCATACTAACAGTATATCTTTACTGGGGTGCAGTTAATTTTACATTCTGCCAATTATAAACGGAGGTATTATGACCGAACTTATTTTTTGTTTTGATACCGAGGATTTCACCTCGGACTATGCCTGTGACGCTATCAGGGACGTTGCCCTGCTTCTTGAAAGCGAAGATATCCGCGGTTGTTTTATGACGGTCGGACTCGTGGCAAAACAACTGATCGCGTGGAAAAGATTCGATGTTCTCGATGCTTTGAAAGCCCACGAAATCGATTACCATACCTATGGTCATTCGATGCATCCGAACATCTGCGAATATACAGATATCGCGGAATACCGTCTGGCTGAGAAGCGGCTGCTCGCTTCCGAATGCGAAGGTATCGGAATGCTCAGGACAGCTTTTAACACAGATAAAATATATGCGGCCGTTCCTCCCGGTCCGAGTGTCTCCTATGCGGGGCTCTACGTATATTCCGACCTCGGCATACCCGTGTATGCGGATTCACCGCTGCATACACGGGACGGAGCCGACGTTTATTTCTGCAACGCGCTTCATATAGAATATTACAAAAGTCTCGAGTCTTTGTTTTTTTCCGAAAATAGTTTCGATCCATACGCATTGATCGATGAAATTGCTGCGCGGAAACGTGTCATTCTGTATAATCATCCGAATATGATTTTATATCGCGAATTCTGGGATTCATTGAACTATAGAGGTGAAAATAAGAATGCATTCGGAAAATGGGAGGAGCCCGAACGACGCCCTCTCCGTGAAACCGAACGATTTTACTCGGGATTACGCAGCCTGATTCAACAACTCAAAAAGGACGGACGGTTTGTTATCCGCACGATCGGTGATATATCGGATGAACAGGATGCCGGAAACCGCACCGTCTGGAGAAGCATGCTGCCTGAATTGCGGTCTTCGCTTCTGAAGGATTTTAAATATGTGACAAGTCCCGTTCATTTATCATTGTCGGACATATTCAACGCCGTTATCGCTTTTCTCCGGGGGGATGAGACTTTCAATCCCGGCAAATGCAGCGGTTTTCTTGAAAATCCGCGCGGTGTCGATCATTCATGTGCTGTTCATGCCGAAGATCTTATCAGAGCGGCGACAGAACTGCCCGTAACGGATTTTTTACCCATAGAAATCAAAGTCGGCGATATAAAAATCGGTCCCGCCGATTTTATGCTTGCATCGCTTGATTTTTTATGCGGCTGTCCCGACCCGGTCGTTATCCATCCGAAGCCGCAGCAGTGTTCGCTCGATGAATTCCCGCATCTCCGTGATTTTTCATTAAAAGGCCGATGGATGTTTTCGGAAGAATTTAAAGACGAATATCTTTCGGACCGCCTGAAACTGCAGGCATGGACCATACACAGATAACCGGTGCCGCGGCCGGATTCAGAATCATGGAAAAAATTTGTCCGGGATGAATGGATCTGTATTTTAATAAATATTGCATAATACACTTGATATTATTGTCCGAATATTATATAATAAATATAAAGAGTAAATAATATGAACGAGGTAAGTACATAAATTGAACGATGATAAATTGCCGTCCTATTTATTTCATGAGGGGACAAATTATAAATCCGCGGAATATATGGGTTCTCATGAAATCGATGATGATATAATCTTTCGTGTTTGGGCTCCGAATGCCGACCATATTTATCTGTCCGGTGATTTTAACGAGTGGAACCGTCGTTCACATCCGATGACCCGCATTACCGGCGGCGGTATCTGGATGATATCCGTAAAAAAAGAAGCATTCAAGCCCGGTTCCGAAAAATACAAATACTGTATCATCTCGGGAAATTCCGAACATATGAAATCCGACCCTTATGCTTTCTATTCCGAAACGCTCAAAAAAACAGCGTCGATTTTCTGCCGTGTCGACCGTTTTTTGTGGCATGATGAAAAATGGATGGCAAAGAGAAAAAAAATTATGTCCGGGCGTAAAAGCAGCCGTTTTCCGTGTCCCATAAATATATACGAACTGCACCTCGGTTCGTGGAAAACACGGGACGGCAAAACAACCTTTGCCGGCGATAATTACCTGAATTATCTTGAAATCGCCGATATGCTCATACCGTATGTAAAGAAGATGGGTTACACGCATGTAGAACTGATGCCCGTTATGGAACATCCTTATGACGGGTCATGGGGATATCAGGTCTGCTCATACTTTGCTCCTACATCACGTTACGGTTCACCCCGTGACTTTGCCGGTTTTATAGACCGGCTGCACTGCAGCGGTATAGGCGTCATACTGGACTGGGTCCCGGCGCATTTTCCGAAAGACGAACACGGATTATATGAATTTGACGGCCGGCCGTTATACGAATACCAAGGAAAAGACCGCATGGAACACAGAGGCTGGGGAACCCGTTTCTTTGATGTCGGACGCAATGAAATCCAGTCGTTCCTGATATCAAACGCTTTATTCTGGTTCGGAACATATCATGCCGACGGAATCCGATGCGATGCTGTCGCTTCCATGCTGTATCTCGATTATGACCGTGAACCGGGCGAATGGATCCCGAACATAAACGGCGACAATAAGAACATCGAAGCGGTCGCGTTTTTTAAAAAATTGAATTCAATCGTTTTTGAATATTATCCCGATGTCCTGATGATCGCAGAAGAATCAACTTCCTGGGATTCGATCACAAAACCCGTCTCCGAGGGAGGGCTTGGATTCAGCCTGAAATGGAACATGGGATGGTCCAACGATATTTTCGATTATATACAGACCGACACGATCTACCGTTATAAAAATCATAACAAACTTACTTTTTCGCTGGTATATGCCTTTACTCAGAACTTTATTTTACCTGTATCACACGATGAGGTTGTGCACGGAAAAAAATCCCTGATCGACAAAATATACGGAACATATGATGAAAAATTTGCCGGAATGCGTCTGCTTCTGTCCTATATGATCGCCCATCCCGGTAAAAAAATGCTGTTCATGGGATGTGAATTCGGACAGTTCAGAGAATGGGATTATACCAATCAGCTCGAATGGTTCATCCTGCAATATCCTAAGCACAGCATGCTGCAGAATTTCACCGCGGAACTCAACCGGTTTTATCTTCTGCATCCGCAGCTGTGGGAAATAGATTTTTCATGGGAGGGCTTTCAATGGCTGGAACCGGATGATTCTGCCCGCAATGTTCTGGTTTTCAGGCGTATGGCTCTGAATAAAAGCAGCATGATCGTTATATGTAATTTTTCCAACAGGAAACATCAGAATTATACTTTTTCCGTTCTGCGCGAAGGCTGTCTGAAAGTAGTGTTTAACAGCGACTGGCAGCATTTCGGAGGCGAAAGTCCGGAGAACAGCTCCGTATACAAATCCGAAGGGAAAAAGCTGAAAATCGACATCCCGCCGTTTACCGCGATTTTTCTAAAATATATCAAAGCTGATGCAGGAGAGGTAAAAAATGAATAAGAGAAAGAAAAAAGAATGTATTGCTATGCTGCTCGCCGGAGGACAGGGCAGCCGGTTATACACCCTCACCGAAAAGAATGCCAAACCGGCAGTTCCCTTCGGCGGCAAATACAGGATCATTGATTTTACGCTTTCAAACTGTATCAATTCGGGGATCGATACGGTAGGCGTTCTGACTCAATATCAGCCGCTCGATTTAAATGAATATATCGGCAACGGACAGCCCTGGGACCTTGACCGGACCTACGGCGGTGTAACCGTCCTCCCTCCTTATCAGGGGAAAAAGACCGCGGACTGGTATCGCGGTACTGCCAACGCCATTTTTCAGAATACGATGTTCATCGATATGTATGATCCCGATTATGTCCTGATATTATCGGGAGACCATATTTACAAAATGGACTACAGCCTGATGCTGGCGTACCACAAGGATAAAAATGCAGACTGTACGATAGCGGTCATCAATGTCCCGCTGAAAGAAGCGAACCGTTTCGGAATTATGAACACGGAAGCCGACGGTTCGGAAAAAATATACGAGTTCGAGGAAAAACCCGCTCAGCCGAAAAGCACAAAAGCTTCCATGGGAATTTATATATTTAAAAAGGAAGTTTTATTCCGTTATCTGGAGGCTGATGAAGCGGATAAAAAATCCTCCAATGATTTCGGAAAAAATATTATTCCGGCTATGCTGAATTCCGGGGAAAACATGTATGCATACCCGTTTGACGGTTATTGGAAGGATGTCGGGACCATCGACAGCCTTTGGAACGCAAATATGGATTTATTGGGGGAATCCCCCGTATTCAATCTGCACGACCGCAACTGGAGGATTTATTCGCGAAATTATGCGCTCCCCCCCCACTATATCGGAAACGACGCCAAAATCATCAATTCCATTATTACCGAAGGCTGCGAGATCCACGGTATTGTCGAAAATTCCGTATTGTTCAATAACGTAAAGGTGGCGCGAGGATCCTATATACATGATTCCGTTATCATGAGTGATGTTAAAATTGCAGAGGGTTCGGCTGTTGAATATGCTATTGTCGACTCCGATACGAGTATCGGTGCCGGAGTTGTCATCGGCGCCTCCAAAGACAAGGGGGCGGGCATAACCGTAATCGGCAGCAATCTGTATATCAAGTCGGGCACTGTTATCGGGGAAGGAAAAATGATCAATGCCGATACGCTGGCTTCGTTAATTCAATGAGGATTTTTGCATAAAAGATTCAAGCGAAAGAAAGAGGGTACATAATATGTCCGCAGCCGGAATTATTTTTTCGAACTTACACGACAGGAATATAACAGAATTAACGCGTATTCGAACCCTTGCGTCGGTTCCTTTTGCCTGCCGTTATCGTTTTATCGACTTTCCTTTATCGAATATGGTTAACTCCGGTATCACCGATATCAGTGTTATCGCGCATTACAATTATCATTCGCTGATGGATCATATCGGCTCGGGTAAGGACTGGGATTTGGCACGCCGTTCGGGCGGAGTCAAAATACTGCCTCCTTATATTACGGCTTATGCAAATGCAGGCAACACACTCTACAACTCACGGCTTGAGGCGCTGAAAAGCGTTCATTTTTCCATTTCTCATATACGCGAGGAATATGTCGTATTGGCGGACTGTGACGCAATATGCAACCTTGACATCAATGACGTGATCAATGATCATATAAAAACCGGAGCGGATATAACCATGGTAGTCAAAAACATCTTTCTGACTCCGGAGACATCCCGTCATAACAGCGTCCTCCTGTCGGACGGCAGCGGTGAAATAACGGATCTTTTTATAAAACCCGCAAAATTAAACGGATACTATGATGTCGGCGTTAATATCTGGGTCATGAAGAGCCGTTTTCTGAACGAAATCATCGTCAATGCGATAGCTCACGACCATACGAGCTTCAACCGCGATATCATTTTGAAAAATATCGGCCATATGAATTTTCGCGTATACAAATTTGACGGTTATCTTGCTTTTATCAATTCTTTCAGCGAGTATTTTAATCACAGTATGGAAATTGTCAATTCAAGGGATAACCGTGAAGCGCTGTTCGGCGTTCCGGGCCGTCCGATCCTGACAAAAATCAGAAATTCCGCACCGACCAGCTACAACAGCACCGCAGCCGCAAAAAACTCCCTTATAGCCGACGGCTGCATCGTCCACGGCAGTATCGAAAATTCGATATTATTCCGCGGGGTTAAAATAGGAAAAAATGCTTCGGTAAAAAACTGCATATTATTCCAGGACACCATAGTCGGCGAAAATTGTCAGCTTAACTGCGTTGTCGCCGATAAGAATTCCTTTATACGTGACGGCCGCATCCTGTCGGGCCATGAAACACGGCCTTATTATATCGATAAAGGGCTTATGATATGAAAAGCAATAAAATGAAAATCCTTTTCGCCGCTTCCGAAGCCCTCCCGTTTGCATCGACCGGCGGACTTGCCGATGTAATCGGTTCCCTGCCGGCGGTACTCGCCTCGCGGGATATGGATGTCCGCGTCGTGCTGCCTTTGTATAACAGCATAGATATAAAATTCCGCGAAACATTCGAATTTCTCGGAAGCATTACAGTGCGACTTTCCTGGCGAAAACAATACTGCGGAGTGTTTCGCACTGTTTACAACGGCGTTATCTATTATTTTATCGATAACGAGTATTATTTCCGGCGTATGTCTATGTACGGCAGTTTTGACGACGGCGAACGATACGCGTTTTTCAGCCGTGCCGTTCTGGATATCATGCCGTTCATCGACTTTTTTCCGGACATCCTGCATACAAATGACTGGCAAAGCGCTCTGGCAGTCATTTATCTTAAACGAAAATACTCTGTTTTCAACGGTTACAACAAAATAATATCCGTTCATACCATTCATAACATCGATTATCAGGGGTCATTCGAACTGAAGGATCTCGGTGATATATTTGATCTTGAATCATCGGATATCGGTGTTGTCGAGTATGACGGCCGGATCAATCTGACGAAAGGCGCGGTGGTTTGCTGCGATCACTTAACGACGGTCAGTCCGAAATATGCCGAAGAAATTCAAACGGAAACTTTTTCAAGCGGTCTGCATCATATCATTATCGGCAACCGCGATAAAGTCAGCGGTATTTTGAACGGTATCGATACGGTGTATTATAATCCGGAATCGGACCCGGCATTGTATAAACCGTTCGGACCCGACACGCTTGAACTTAAAGCCGAAAACAAAGCAGTTCTTCAGCGTGAACTGGGGCTGCCGGAACAACCCGATACACCTATGCTGGCGATGATCACCCGGCTGACGGCTCATAAAGGGCTGGACCTTGTAACACGTGTTCTCGAAGAAGCTTTGAAAAACGACATCCAGTTCGTCCTGCTGGGTACCGGAGAACTTGATTATGAAAATTTCTTTACACGGCTTTCTGCCGATTATCCCGATAAGGTAAAATCCGTGATCCGGTTCGATAAAGCATTGTCCAAGAAAATTTATGCCGCAGCCGACATATTCCTGATGCCGTCACGCAGCGAACCCTGCGGTCTGGCGCAGATGATCGCATCGCGCTACGGAACAGTTCCTCTTGTTCGTGAAACGGGAGGGCTTTATGATTCGATCAAATATTATGATGTCGTCACCGAAAAAGGCAACGGATTCACTTTTACGAATTTTAACGCGCATGACATGCTCTACACCATGTGGCATGCGATTGATATCTATACCCATGAAAAAGAAAAATGGAAACGTCTGGTCCGAAAAATCATGCAGATCGATTTTTCATGGGGTGTTTCGGCCGATGAATATATAAAACTTTACCGGGATCTGATCAATAGGATCCGTTAAAAAGAACAGCGGTGCTGCGAAAGGATGGGTCCTGCAGCACCGCTGTTATCTGTCCTGACGACCGTCCCGATAAGACAGATCATTTTTACTATATCGCAATCTCTTTTCCCATTCCGAAGGAATATATATAAGCGGAATCCACCGTTTTTCCCGTCAGTTGTCTGCATGCCGTTTTATAATATGAAATCTGACGCCGGTGCCTTTCGGAAAGCATCTTCTCGGCTTCATCGGGATTGTTTTGGAGGGATGCGGGGATTGAATCCGTTTTATAATCGACAAGGATCAGACGGTCATACGCATCATAAAAGAAACAGTCGATTACGCCCTGAACGAGTAAATGCTCACCGGCAAGCTTTTGCCTGAGATCATCCTCTTCCGTAAATTCCGAAGCGGGAAGGTGAATTTGAAATCTGGTCTCTCTCCATAAGCGGAGCGAGTTCTTCATGTCCGCATACAGCCTTCCTGCGAAAAATTTCTCTATCTGACGGATGTTAACAAGATCAGCCGAATATTTCGGCATAAATCCATCGCTGACAAGACGCTCGAGTTCGTGTTTTATCCCGAATTGCTCTGTTTTGAGAAAATCACAGAACTGCATAAAAACATGGGTCGCTGTTCCCCGTTCGGCGGCGTTCGCTTCAGCCGTTTTTGATTCCATAAAATCCGGGCATTTACGGAAAGCCGTTTTGCGGACAACGGGATAAGACGATGTGCCTGCTTCTTCGTCTAAAACCGAAGGGTACAGTTTTGAAACAGAGATTTTAGCCGGGATCTTTGACATATATAAATACGGATAGCTGAATTCAAACCGTTCTCTGAGCAAAACCGAAATCTCTTCCGCCGTTCTGCCGGAATTTTCTGTTTTCTGCGGTTCTGTATTATTCTGTTCGGCAGAATCGGCGGAATAACAGGTTTCATCGGATATCCGCAGACGGCAGCATTCCCCGTAAGATTCCGACATTAATGCCGTAAGTATCCATTTTATATAGGACGGTGATTCCGAAAGAGAAAAAAATGAGATATACGGTGATGCCAAACTGCATTCACGAGTTAACTTCTCCGGATCGGAACTGGATGCGGTTATGATCAAACGCTCACGGGCGCGTGTGAGAGCAACATATAATACACGCATTTCTTCGTCCATATTGTTTTCGTTGATTTTTAAGGCTAATGCCCGGCGCATAGGGGTATCATAACGGGCAAATCCCGTGCTGTCTCTCAATTTCGATGCGATCCCCGAATTTCTGCTGATCAGTATATTGGGAAGAAGATCGTTTTTATTGAATTTTTTTTCGGCTCCGCATAAAAAACAAACGGGAAATTCCAGTCCTTTCGACTGGTGTATCGTCATGATCTTCACCGTGTCGTCTGATTCCGCCGAAATTTTCGCCGTCTCAAGGGTTTCGCGTTCGCTTATAATATCATTTAGGTACCGGATAAAATTATAGAGACCGCGAAACGAACCCGCTTCGAAACGCCGTGCATATTCATAAAGCAGCAGCAGATTCGTACGCCGGATATTTCTTCCGGTTTTTTCTTTTTCATAAGTAAGAGACATAATCGAGGTATCGCGGTAAATAAACCAAATAAGCCGGTCAACAGGCTGTCCTTCCGCATATTTACGGTATGTTTTCAGTTTATCAAGAAAAAATCTGCCTTTTTCAAACTTAAAATCATCGGTGTATTTTTTTAAAGCGTCATACAGTGTACCGCTGCCTCCGTGTTTTCTTATGAGCACGAGATCGTTTATCGTAAATCCGAACAGCTGACTCCTGAGAGCGCCGGCAAGATAGATATCCCGTGCCGGATTATCGATGCTGTTCAGCAGGCACAGCATCAACAACACTTCGGCATTTTCAAAAAAATCGCGGGTAACGCCGTTATAAAACGGCAGGTTTAGTTTCGACAGTTCTGTTTCAAAGCTTTTGGCGTTGTTTTTCGCACTTCGCAGAAGTATGGTGATGTCTTTGGGACGGTACCCTTCTTTGATCAGCGACCGGATCCGGC
>CAZVPD010000142.1:0-9374 GCA_964628455.1 uncultured Lachnospiraceae bacterium | reverse complement strand
TCAAGCGTTTCATAGGTCCATGTGCCCTTGCGGACGGCGTCGTAAGGGACTTCCGTTCCCAAATCGGCCGCGAGATTTTTATTGATATACATGCATACGGGTTTGCCGAGTGAATAGATGCTCAGCGGAAGCTGCGCAAAGTAGGACACACCGCCTACGGACAGAGATTCTGTCAGGCCTTCTCCCCAGTAAACCGCATCAGGGTTCACATAACCGAGGCTGCCGAGTGGGATAAAAATATCTTCGACCGCTGTCATGGCACTCACGGCAAACCGGTCCATCATATTGTATATATGATATTCCGTATCACCCGACATCACGAGTTTTGTGACTGTCGCCACCATATCCCACAGGGACGTTGTATTGTCGTTTTTTATGGTGACGTCGAGTATTTCCTCCGCGGTTGTTCTGACTTTGTATTTGGCGTCGTTGATCACTTCGCCGTTTTCTTCGTATATGAAGGGTGAATCTCCGTAGTCGTCGGAGAGTGAACTGAACACGGCGCCGTCGAAAGTCACGCCGTCGGGAACGTTGTCTTGAAGACGGACCGGTTCTGTCTCGGCTGCGGTTGTATCCTGTATGACGGTTTCCGGACCGGTTTCGGCCGTTTTCCCGGTTTGGCCGCATGCGATGAATGTTAAACAGAATACGGCAAGCAGAATAAATGCGGATGGTTGAAAATACGGTGTTTTCATAATGCTCCTCTTTATTCTTTCTCTGTATCGGTGTTTTTTATATGACCGGCTGAAACTCCTTTTCTGCGAATATATAATCGTATAAAGATGTGCCAAGCAGATGATACGAAGCATGGTCTGCGCCGCGGTTATCATGTCCTTTTGTCAGAAGCACGTCGCTGCCCGGATCCTTAAGGCAGAGCATCCGGACGGCGGATGCCTCCCCGTCTCTGACCGAGGTGTAAATAAGCCGTTCTTTGTCAGGCGTCAGGCTTGCGCGGAAATCCCATTTGTGTTCTTCATACGGCGTGATCTCTTCCGTTGTTCCGTCGGACGGATTCAGAAAGCAGAGCTGCGAACCTCCGCGGCTTTGTTCGGGAGCATAGATGTTTTCCTCGTGGCTGCGCTGTCCCGGGTCGAAAATACAGTCCGGGTGCGAACCTTCGGCCATGCGTGTGTAGATGAGTCTGCCGTCCCCGGTCCAGATCGTGCAGTTTGAACCGCCGCCCCTGTATCCGGGCAGACCGAACGAGGTTCCGAAGTAGTGCCGGCTGCCTTCGGTTACGATGTGAAAGTCGCTGCCGTCCGGACGCGAGACGCAGAGGTTTGCGTAATAATGGGCCGGGTCTTCTCTCGCGTTGCAGTCGAGATAAGCGAGAAACTGACCGTCGGGCGACCATACGGGCGCGAAATACAGATGGTCTTTTTCGGCGCGCACAAGCTTTCTTCCGCTGCCGTCCGTATTCATGACGTTGATCGCATACACGCCGCACGGGTTATAGATTCCGTCGCCGCCTGCGATATGAAAGGCAATTTTGGTTTTTTCCCTGTTCATTGAAAACCCGTAAGGGTAGGCGTCGGTTTCGAAAATCGTTTCCCGTTCTTCTCCCGCGGGATTGACGGTGATCAGCGCGTTCTTTCCCCCCGTATAACTGACCGAAAGCAAAAATCGTTGCCCGTCTTCAACAGGCAGAACGCTTTGGATCTGAAAGCTGTCCCTGTCTCCCCCGGTAAACAGTTCGGCCGCGTGCGTATTGCCGTATCTGAAAAAGCGCGGACGGAGTCTGCGCGCCAGATCCTCGCGAAGGTCGTATCGGCCGTAATCCTTGACGACCGCGCTCCCGTCCGGCAGAACACAGCAGATATCGCGCCTGTATTTGTTTCCCTTTTCCGTGTAGAAGACACGGCCGCTGTCGGGTTCGATACGTCCGTGGATCCCGTCGAGGCTCAAAAAAGTGATGACTGCTTTTTCTTTCATTTCATCCGGCCGTCCCTTTATTTAAGGATATATTTTATTCTGTATATTTATGATAATATAAATCAGGGTAAAAATCAAGGGAATTTAAATTAAAACAGTTCGGGTCGCGACGGATGAAAGATCCCCCTGTTTGCGCAGGGGGATCGGCTTTGCTGCTGTTATTTTCTGGCGGCGCCTCTGTACCCCGTATTGACCTCGATATAGGTGCCGTCGGCTTTTGCCGCGTTGATTCTCTCTTTGGCCTTTGCGATCTCCTCTTTCCACTGCGGGAGCCACTGTTCTCCGGCGATCAGCATTTCATCGGCCATCTGAACGATCTCTTTCGTGTTGCACACCGCTCCTGTCAGGGGGTCCATCATCAGCGCCTGTCTCAGCAGCCGGATATCGGCGGAAACTGCCGCTTCCACCGCAAGGCGCTGCACCCAGATGCTTTGCGAGCACACCGCTGCCGCGCCCAGAGGAAGATCTCCCACCTTCGGAACGGATATGCCGTTTCCGTCTACATAACAGGGTACTTCGACAATGGATTCATCGCTCAGATTGGTGATGCAGCCGCTGTTCATCAGATTAAAATGACCTCTGTAGCATCTTCCCGTTTCAAGGCCTTCGATGATATACGAGCCGTGCTCATTGCTTCGGCTTCCGTATACGGCCGGGGGCTCTTCTTTTATCTTCGGGAACTCGGTATCAAACCAGTTCCGGTTTTCTTTGCAGACGCGCAGATACCCGCCCGTTTCACCGTCGATCCAGACGCCCATGTCGATCCAGTCGTTGATCTCGTCGGGCCGTTTGCGGTACCAGGCAACGTATTCAGAAAGATGACCGTTCGATTCGGTCGAATAATAACCGAATCGCTTTAATATATCGATCCTGACTTTTTCCGTTTTCGAATATTTTTCATGTTTTTCGAAAGCTTCGAGAAGCCGTCCGGTAACGTCCTCGCCTTTGTGCCTGAGCTGTATGTACCATGTCTGGTGGTTTATGCCCGCGCAGATGAAATCCAGTTCCTTCTGCGGGATGCCGAGGGCGTCCGCTATCTGCCAGTGCCCTCCCTGAACGCCGTGGCACAGCCCCAGCGTGCGGACTTTGCCGTATTTGATGGCAGCCCATGTCATCATCGCGTTGGGATTCGCGTAGTTCAGCATCAGCACGTCGGGCCTGCACACTTCCCTGATGTCTTTGCAGAAATCCAGGATCGCGGCGATGCCGCGCTGCCCGTACATGATCCCGCCGGCGCAGAGGGTATCGCCGACGCACTGGTCTATGCCGTAGCGCAGAGGGATCTCGATATCCGTTTCAAATGCCTCCATACCGCCGATGCGGACGCAGTTGACGACGTATTTTGCGTTTTTCAGCGCTTTCCGGCGGTTCAGCGTGGAATGGATTTTGATATTCAGGCCGTTGCTTTTGATATCGCGCTGACAGATTTCCGTGACCATATCGAGATTTTTTTGACTGATGTCCGTAAAAGCGACTTCGATATCCCGGAATTCCGGAACCGCAAGCATATCGGAAAGCAGTCTGCGCGTAAATCCGAGGCTCCCCGCTCCGATAAAAGTAACTTTAAAGCTCATATTTGTTTCCTCTTTCATAAAAGATAATGATCAGCAGCAAATAAGCCGGTTTCAGGGAATCAATGTCTATATGTTATCCTATAATATGTGATTTGTCAAGTCATGTCGGTAATAAAAGGAGTGAAGCGTGTCCGTGAGATGAGGCTGCCGGGTGCAGGCCGGCCCCGGTCCGTTCATACGGCAAAGTCCGGTCGGTATATAAATTTTATGATCCTTTGATCACGCGTTCGCTTTCCGGACCCTATATTTTAATATTGTATTGACATTTGTTGTATTGTGTTTATAATGATTTGTGTAAACAATGGTTTTTATTTTAACCGGGAGCTGACAGAGTTATGATAAAAGACGGTATCTGGGATAAACTGCTTCTTGAAAAAAACAAAGTTCTGTCTGTCGACTGTTCGCAGGAGCCCCTTTTGCAGTATTTTGAAATAGGCGGGACACGGATCGGGTCGGCGGACGGCGTCGGTTATCGCGAAGCGGCCGATATGCCGCTGTCGCGCTTCGGCTATCGCTTTTCGCTGCGGAACATCGGGAAACCGCATGTTCTGGTTTTTACATACCCGGATGACAGGCGTCGTTTTATGTGTGTAAACGACGGCACGTCGTATGATCTGACGACCGGGGTCGTGACCGGTTTCCGCAATGCCGTATCGGGCAGAATAAAAACGGTTTATAACGTCTTCTGGCCGCGGTGGGCGGATGAAAGCGTCGTCTTTTCGACATGGGGACAGGGTGAGCCGGCTGCGGTCGCTTCCTTTGCGGTCTATGAACTGGACGAACTTCCCGCCTTCGGGATAAAGAAGGACGGCAGCAGGGAATTTAAGGAATTCCGCAGTTTCGGGCTTCAGTACGAAGACCCCTGCAACATCGGTATGGCGGAAGGGTCCTTCGAGTTTTCGCAGTGGCTTGACCGGCATGTGAGTTATATGCATTTTACGGGTCAGAACCGTCTGGTCTATCCGGTCAACTGGTATCACGGCCCTATTGTTCCCGTAAAATGCCAGCCGTGCGGTCGTTTTAATACGTATGCGGCTCCCGACCGGCGCATGTATACCCGTTCTACGGCGGAATTTTCTGACTGGGCGGACGGTCTTCTTGATCGTTTTGACAGGGAAGGCCTTTATTATACCGGTTCGATGACTCTTCTGCGGCTGGGAAGGCTGCTTGAAGGGATGAACAATGATCTGGACCGGATCGTAGCCGGAGAGGATACCTATAACAACATGCTGTTTGATGACAGCGTGCAGTCCTCCTGCAACGACTGGACCGCCATGTATAATCCCGTTATCTTTCCGTCTATGATCGAAGCGATGGAGAAGGACAGGCCGTATTCCTATGCATACGGCGAACGGTCCACCTCGGCTTACAGCGCTCCGATCTTTAATCCCCTGCATCCCGTCGTGCAGCGGCAGGTATTGGAATATTTCGGCGAGCTTGCGGATAAATACGGCGCTCATCCGTCCTTTACGGGGCTGGCCGTAAATTTCTGGCACGCGACTTTTCTTTGGTACGGAAGTCTGCGCGCCGGTTACGATGACCTGAGCATAGGTCTGTTCGAAGAGGAAACCGGCATACGGACAGGCGCGGACCCGAAAGCGCCCGACCGGTTCTCCCGGCGCTGGCGCTACATAGCCCTGCATTGCGAAGAGGCTTTTATCGCGTGGCGCTGTTATAAAATTTACGGATTTCTCTGCCGCTGTCGGGACGTGCTGACGTCGCGCCGGCCTGACCTGACTCTGACGCTGACCGTCTGGAACGAGCCTTCCGCGCGCGGCTACCTCGGCGCGATCGATGCTTCTTCCCAATACGGCACGCGTATTTCCGATTATGAGCTTTATCGCCGCGGCGGACTTGATCTCCGGCTTTATGCGGACAGCCCCGGTTTTGAAATCTCCGTAGAGCGCAACAGTCTGCGCGACAGGGGATGGGGAACGGAAGGCGTGACGGCTGCTCCCGAAAATTCGCATATGTTTTCGGATTTCGCGTTTCTTGATGCCGAAACTCACGGTGTCCTCGCGAAAGGACAAAACAGTTCCGCTTTTTTATTCGGCTGCTGGGTGGAAGCCTGGGGGAAGCATACGTTTTTCCGCTGTGATCCGGACGACCCGAATGCGGATGCGATCAGGTCTCTGGCAGATTATAAGGCGTCTTTCGTCTTTCGCGAGAATTCTGCGTATGAAGACGATACAGAGGGTAAATTCTGGTTCGGTTCCCAGCTGCGCATCACGTCTCCCTTCCCTTCCTCTCCGTATGACATGGAGTGGATAGCCAACGAGGTCGCGCTTTATGATGCTCTTTCCGTCACAGCCGGGGGACTTTATCTGGACAAGTCGCACGCGGCGGAACAGCGCGCGTTTGCCGAAGCTTACCGCCGTTTACCGAAGCGCAGGTTCGTCACACTGGGATCCGGGACAGACCCCGTTACGGTGCGCTGGCTCTGTCATGAGGATAAAACCTATGTGTATGCCGTAAACAGGGAGCCGTATGAAATCGGACTTTCTGTCTCTCTGCCCGATGACATGGATCCGGTTTTTATCCGGCTTGCCCCCTTTGCATTGTTTTCGTTTGTATTGACAGGCAACGTGCCTCCGTGCGGCTTCAGCATCCGCGTCCCCGAAAACATTGCGGTATCCTACAGGGAGCAGTCTGCAAGGACGCTGGATCTGATCAATGAGGCTTTGGAAAACAACATATGCATACCGGGCAGCTCTTCTCTGGCAGAATCCCTGAAGACGGCGTCTGAAAAGGAACAATGGGCTGCCGTGCGTCATATGCTGTCTTCATATATAGTTGCAAAGATCCGTGAACGAATGGAGTTAAAATAAATTTCAGGAGGTTTCCCATGTCCCGCTTGAGTATCAGACGGATGATCCGCACAGTGTCGCTTTTGCTCCTCTCTTCGCTTCTCTTGTTTTACGCCTGTGCGCCGGATGCCGTTAAAAGCGCGTCTGCCGGTTCGGAAACGGAAACAGCAGCCGCCGTGACAAGCAAACTGGACGCGCGTCTGGCCCTTGACGATTTGCTGCCGGAGGCGGATTATGAGGGCTACGGATTTACGATTTACACGGTCAGTTCCGGTATGAAGGAATACGATCCCGAAACCGAAGTCGGAGAAGTGGTCAATGACTCGGTTTACCGGCGCAACCGCACGGTAGAGGAACGGTTCAACGTAACCGTGACCGCTGTCGATTCCGGAGCAGCCAATCTGATCGAAAACACCAACGCAGTTCAAAAAATCGTGACGGCAGGAGACGATGCTTTTGATATCGCGCAGCTCCATTCGCTTTTCGGCGCGAATCTGTCTCTTGAAGGTCTGCTTGTGAATCTGTATGATGTTGAATATCTGAATTTCGCGCAGCCGTGGTGGTTTCCGCAATCGGTCGACGAACTGACTTTTATGGGGCGGATGTACCTTGCCTGCAATTCACTGAGCTCCACGTCGCTGTCAATCATGTCCGTTAGCTTTGTCAATATGTCGCTGATGGAGGACTATTCGCTCGGTGATATCTATGCGGTTGTCACCGACGGCAAATGGACGCTTGACGTCATGTCCGGGATGACCAAAGCGGTGTATTCGGACCTCAACGGCAACGGCCAAAAAGATGTCGGGGATCGCTTCGGGCTGGTCACGCAGACCCAGCGCGAGGATCTGTGGACCGCTTTTGATGTGCCGATCCTGCAGAAAGGGGAAGATTCGCTGACGATCGTCGCGCTGAACGATAAGCTGGTCGATGTGGTGGAACGCGTTTATGATCTGTTTTATGAAGGAAATTCCACCCTCTGCACGGATCTGACGGATTTTCCGAAAAATGTCGCCGAAATTTTTTCGGCCGGAAATTCGCTTTTTTTACAGGAATACCTCTTCCTTGCCGCCGAAAATTATTTCCGCGAAACGGATTTCGATTACGGCATCGTGCCCCTGCCCAAGTACGATGAAGCACAGCCGGATTACCGGTCGTTTGCCGAGGGCGCTTATGCGGCGGTCCCGGTGACAAACGCAAATCCCGAACGGACCGGACTGCTGCTTGAAGCCCTGACTGCCGAAGGGTACAAGCAGATCTACCCGGCGTATTTTGAAGTGGCCCTGAAAGACAAGTATCTCCGCGACGAACAGTCCACCGAAATGCTGGATCTGGTCTCCGACACGATGACGGTCAGTTTTTCGTTTGTATACGACAACTGGCAGGGATTCGGGCATCTGTTCGGCAAACTGTTCACCGTGACATCGGGTACGACGGATGTCGCGTCCTATTACGAAAAGAACCTGAAAACGGCTCAGAAACGGGTGGATAAAATTATCGAAGGCTTTTCACGCTGAAAACAGGCAGGCGCCCCTTTTGCCGGGCTGCCTGCCTGTTTTTAACGCAAGATTAAATTAAGGATACTTTATACGAGACTTTGTATTCACAGCCGGCGGCCAGCGTGACCGCGTAGGGTTTGTCCTCGAAATGACCGCTCTCATCGGGCGACGCCGGAAGTCCGACCCAGGGCTCGAGACAGATAAACGGCGAATGCTTTTTCGGAGGACTCCACAATACCAGTACCGGGAAACCGGTGTAGTCGAATTCCAGGCCCCTGCCGTCATCTTTACGGATGATTTTTACACGGCGGCTTTTCAATTCGGTCGCGATCAGCGCGTCCGCATCGAAATCCGCGTAACGCAGGTCAAATTCCCGTCCTTCTATGCGTCTCTCCGCTTTATAACTTTCGGAGTATAGGCTGGCTTTGTCGGTATAATAAAGGCTGCTGTCCTCGTCTGTTTCAAAAACCAGCTTGTAATCCTCGATCGTGCCGTCCACGCAAAAACCCGGATGACCTCCGAGGCAGAACTGTATGTCTTTATTGTCTGTGTTTTTGACGGTATAGGTCGTTCTGTAGCCTGTGCAGTCGAGTTCGTGTGTGACGCAGAGTTCAAACAGGTAGGGGTATTGCGCAAGCGTCGCTTCGTTCGCGGCAAGTCTGAATACCGCCCGGCTGTCGTCGTCTTCGAGAAGTTCGAATTCGCTCTTGCGCGCGAAGCCGTGTTTCGCGCTCATGGTATATTCGCTGCCGCCGAATTTTACCCGGCCGTCTTTCAGCGCGCTGACAAACGGAAACAGAACGGGAGCATGTCCCGACCAGTGCGCGGCGTCTCCGTACCAGATAATTTCCCTGCCGTCTTTTTTATAGGATATCAGTTCGCCGCCCGTCGTATCGGTTATACCTTCGGCACCGCAAAATTTTAAAGTTTTCTGCATGATCATTCCTCCGTTAGCTTTATTATCGTTTATTATAACACCGGTAAGCGGGATTTGCAACAATGTGACCCGTTATTTTAAAAAGCACGCGGAATGTCATAATGCGTTTATATGCGGGCGATAAAAACACAGCCGTTATCTCCGGCTGTGTTTTTATGGAGCGGATTACGGGGCTCGAACCCGCCACCTCGACCTTGGCAAGGTCGCGCTCTACCAAATGAGCTAAATCCGCAGGCGATTTCTTCCCGCCCTGATTTCTTAAATATTATAACGCGTTCCTGCGGCCTTGTCAAGAGCAAAACCGTTTATTTTTGATTTTCCTCGTTTTTGTCGCCCGTATATTGAAACCGGATCCTCGCGCGCATCATGCGAATAAGGTTAAAAAAAGCAGTCGCGCGATGCGTGACTGCTTTTTCTGGAGGCGCCAATCGGAATCGGACCGATGAATAGAGGTTTTGCAGACCTCTGCCTTACCGCTTGGCTATGGCGCCTTAACCGGACTCCCGGCCTTGTGAATAAAACCGGCACATGAATGCTGATAAAAAGAAACCGCACCTCTTTAAAGCGCGATTTTTATCTGTGAGAGCATTCGCGCCGTACAGATACTATTGTAAAAAAAACGGCTGGA
>CAZVPD010000141.1:9058-9549 GCA_964628455.1 uncultured Lachnospiraceae bacterium | reverse complement strand
GCTACGCGGCGATGATCGAACGGTATTATCACCTTGACCTGCTTAACCAGAGCGTCGGCGGCGACATTTACGACGAGGCAGCCCTTGACGAGTCGCTCCCGTTTGACCCCGATACGGTCCTCGTCGCGCTCGGGACCAACGACATTTACTTTCTCGGCGACTACGATGCCATCGCGGCAAACATCGGGGCGTATTATAAAAAAATAAGCGGAATTTATCCGGGCAAAAAAGTCAGCGTCATCACCCCGCCCTATCAGCTCGGGATCGAGGGCAACAGGCCCCTGTTTGATCTGCTCGGGCGCGTCACCGGTAAAATAGTCAGTGAAGCGGCCGTTTATAACTTCGATGTGATCGACGGATTCGACCTTGTCCCCCACGACCCCGCGTTCTTCGCGGACCAGGCCCATCCGAACGACCTCGGCTTCTCACAGTATGCGTTTAATCTGATCTCCCGCCTGAAGATATAACGGGGCGCTGTTATGATCATAAGA
>CAZVPD010000141.1:0-9048 GCA_964628455.1 uncultured Lachnospiraceae bacterium | reverse complement strand
CGCGCTCTGGTCGGAAACAGCCGGAATAGGCCTGCGCTCCCTCGACGACTCCAAAAGCGGGATCGGAAGATTCTTAAAGCGCAATCCCTTTACAAGCTTCGTCGCCGAAGAAGAAGGCGCGGTCGCCGGCGCGATCCTGTGCGGCCATGACGGCCGTCGGGGCTACATCTACCATACGGCGGTCCGTGAGGACTGCCGCAGGCAGGGCATCGGAAAAGCCATGGTAGGCGCTGCCCTGAACGCGCTCCGGAAAGAAGGCATCCTGAAAGTCGCGCTTGTCGCTTATCAGGCAAACGACCTCGGCAACACCTTCTGGAAAGCCCTCGGATTCGTCGAACGCAAAGATCTGGTATACCGGAATTTCAGCCTTAACGACGACAATCTGTAGCGAAAACAAAAGATTCCGGAAATGCGTATCCGCGTGTCGAATACCGTTTCCGGATGAAACAATAAAATTTAAATTTCACGATCCGGTCCGGACGACCGGATCTCTTTTTTTGATCATTCATGCTCCTTTATGAAATGGTCGGGCGGAACAGGTCATTAGCTCCGCACATGCTTTTTTTATTCGAACAGATCCTCTGACTTTTCGATCCGGTCCGTCCATGAGACGTCGGCATCGATATCATATGCGGTCATCGGCACCGTTCCCCCGAATTCTTCCGGCGCGTGCATCGGCACCTCTATAGTATGATATGCTTTTATTCGAATTCAAGACCGGCGCGAGAAAATATTCAGTTAAAATTCAACCGGACAACAACGTGAATTCAGACGGGCGTATTATAATCGGTGCGGAAAGACGAAAGGGGTGTAAACAATGAGGGAATCGGGCGGCAGGCACGAACTGAAGTATCCGATCAATCAGACCGATCTGGCGGAACTTCGCGCGAGGCTTCCGCAATTGCTGGAACCGGATGAAAACTCGGTCGGCGGGAACAGTTACCGCGTGCGCAGCCTTTATTTTGACAATTATGCCGACAAGGTGCTGAAGGAGAAGATCGACGGGGTCGACGGACGGGAAAAATTCCGGATACGGATGTACAACAACGATCCGTCCTTTCTGCGCGCGGAGAAAAAAAGCAAAAAAAACGGCCTGTGCTTTAAGGAAAGCGCGGTCATCAGCGCAGCTTTATGCGGGCAGCTGCTGCTCGGAAACTGCGCGCCGCTGAAAGAAACCGGCTGTCAGCTGCTGGAGGAACTTTACGTAAAGATGCACACGCAGCTCCTAAGGCCCAAAAACATTGTGGACTACACACGCGAAGCCTATGTTTTTCCGGCGGGAAACGTCCGGGTCACCCTTGACTGCGACATCCGGGGAAGTTTGGAAACGACAGCTTTCCTGCAGCCCGGGATCGTCACGGTTCCCGTTTGCGGCACGGCGGTCCTCGAGGTCAAATACGACCGTTTCCTGCCGGAACTCATCCGGGGGATCGTGTCCCTTTCGTGCAGGCAGAGCACGGCATGTTCGAAATACGCGGCGGCAAGAATCATTTAATTAACGGAGGGTACTGTGATGACATTCACGGAGATTTTCAAATCAAGCTTTCTGGAGAAAGCGTCGGAATTTTCGATTCCCGACGTCGGGATAGCTATGTTCTTTTCCTTTGCGATCGGTCTTTTTATTTTTATCATCTATAAAAAAACGTACGCGGGGGTGATGTATTCCGCGTCTTTCGGCGTCTCTATCCTGGCGATGACGCTGATCACCACGCTTGTCATCCTCGCGGTCACATCCAACGTCATCCTTTCCCTCGGTATGGTCGGCGCGCTTTCCATCGTGCGCTTCAGAACAGCCGTCAAGGAACCTCTTGACATCACGTTCCTGTTCTGGTCGGTCGCCGCGGGCATCGTGACGGGCGCGGGGCTTATTCCTCTTGCGGTCACCGGCTCCGTCCTGATCGGTGTCATATTGTATGTATTTGTCAATAAAAAGAGCAGCGACACGCCGTATATCGTCGTCCTCGGCATGGAAAACGGTCAGGCGGAGGACGCCGCCCTTGCCGTCATCAAATCGGAGACAAAAAAATCACTGGTCAAATGCAAGACCGTCAATAAAAACGGCATCGAACTGACGGTGGAAGTCCATCTGTCCGATATGCCGGCCAAATTCGTCAACCGGCTCCTTGAGGTTGACGGCGTGCGGGACGCGGTGCTTGTCAGCTACAACGGCGATTATGCGGCATAACGGCACCCGAAGAAATCCGGAGGACAGTTGCGATGATTCAAAGCAGAAAAATCGGTTTGGCAGCGGTGACGGCGTTGTGCATCGCCCTGGCGATCGCCGCGGCGATGCTTGTTTTCTCACATAAAGGAACAGACACATCCGATGCGGAACCTGAATACGCGGAAAAAATATTCGGCACGGATATCATCGGCATAGAGATCCTTGCGGACGAAAGCGAATGGCGTAAAATGCTCGATAATGCCGTCTCCGAGGAGTTTATCATGGCGGACGTCGCTGTAAACGGCACCGTGTTCCGGAACGTGGGCGTCAGGGCAAAAGGCAATTCCAGCCTGACTCAGGTCTCGCAGATGAATGACAGCGACCGTTACAGCTTCCGCCTGCAGTTTGACGAATACGTCAAAGGCGGAACCTGTTTCGGCCTTGAAAGCTTTGTCCTCAACAATATGCTCGGAGACAACACCTATATGAAGGAATACGTTTCCTACGAACTGATGGAGGCAGCGGGGGTCGACGCGCCGTATTTCGGCTATGCCGACATTTCGGTAAACGGCGAGGGTTTCGGCCTTTACCTCGCGGTGGAGCTTTATAACGACAGCTATGAAGAACGGACGTTCGGCACGACAAGCGGCATGCTGTATAACGTGAAGAGCATGGATATGGGCGATGACGCCGGCGGTATAGCCGGTTTCCCTGCCGGCGGGCGCAAAACGGATACGGATGCCGCTGAAAACGGTGTTCTGCCGGACATGCCGGACAATCCCGAAATCGTTCCTCCGGCCGACGCCGGGGAAACCGGACTCCCCGGCCTGTCCGGTGCGGAACGGGCACTTCCGCAGGAAGCTCCCGTGGATGGGTGGTCAGCACAGGGCATGAACGGGCGCGGCAGCAGCGGCGGCAGCCTTGAATATACCGGTGACAATCCCTCAAGCTACAGTGCGATTTTTAACAACGCAGTCGGGAAAAGCAGCGGGAGCGATCAGAAAAGGGTGATCGAAGCTCTCAAAGCCCTGTCGGAGGGCAGGGATCTCGAAAAATATTTCGACACGGACCAAATTCTGCGCTATCTTGCGGCACATACCGTCGTCGTGAATATGGACAGTTATTCCTCCGGTATGGCGCAGAATTATTATCTCTATGAGAACGACGGCCGGATCACGATTTTGCCGTGGGATTACAATCTGGCCTGGGGCGGATTTCAAAACGGCAGCGCTTCGTCCGTCATCAATTTTCCCGTCGACACGCCCGTCAGCGGCACGGAGATGTCCGCCCGTCCGCTGATCGAAAAATTATTCGAAAATCCCCTGTATCTGGAGAAATACCACGGCTTCCTGCGCGAACTCATAACCGGTTATTTTGCCGGAGGCAAGTGGGAAGCCAAAATAGCCGGATTGAACGAGCTGATTTCCGGATATATAAAGAACGACGCAACGGCTTTCTGCACTTATGAGGAATATGTCGGCGCGCTGCCCGCCTTCATAAAACTCGGCAGTCTGCGTGCGGAAAGCGTGCAGGGACAGCTTGAAGGCACGGTCCCTTCGACCGCGGCGGAACAGGCCGCAAAACCCGAAAACCTGATCGCCGGAGACGGCCTTGAAATATCTCTGCTCGGAAGCATGCAGAACGGTGGGCAGGATAGAATCATGCGGGACGGCGGTGGGGCGGAAGATATGCCCGGCCGTGAAGCGATGAACCGGGCTATGCAGATCATAAACGAAGCCGGCGGTACCGTGACCGATGAGATCAGAGAAAAACTGGCGGAACTCGGTCTGACCGGAGAGCAGATCGATGCGCTCTCCGACGGGCGGAACGGAGCTGTGCCGGACGGTTTTGCGCCCGGAGATCCGGAGTCCGGTGGTCAAACCGTCCCCTCCGGCACAAGCGGCGGTTTTTCCGGTCCGGACGAAGCGAAAGGACAGACGGATTATTCTTATCTCATAACTTCCGGCATACTGACCGTCGTTTTGCTGTCGGCCGGACTTTTCATAGCCGCGCGGAAAAAAAGATATTAACACCGGATCCGTAATTTTTACACGCAGCATTGTTATAAAATAACATTGGAAAGCTGATTTTATACCCGGTTTATGGTATAATGGGACAGGAGGTGATTTTTTATGGCTGCAATACTGATCTGTGACGATGAGGCCGGGCTTCGCGCCGTCCTCAGACGGTATGCCGTATTCGAAGGGCATGAGGTGACGGAAGCCGGAGACGGCATGGAAGCCGTGGAATTATGCAGAAAAAAGAATTTCGACATGATCATCATGGACATCATGATGCCCGAGATCGACGGTTTTTCGGCGGTAAAAGAGATCCGTAAAATTTCCGGCACCCCCGTGATCATGCTTTCCGCCCGTGGGGAGGAATACGACAAAGCCCTCGGATTCGAGGTGGGTGCCGACGACTATGTGGTCAAGCCTTTTTCCTCCAAGGAGATCATGCTCAGGGTGAACGCTATTCTGCGCCGCACGATGAAAAGCGAAACACCGGCGCCGGACGGAAGCGGACATTCCGTCTTCCGCAAAGAAGGCTTCACGGCGGATATGACCGCCTACAGGGTCTATATCGACGGCGTGCCTGCCGAAATGGCCCCCAAAGAATACGACCTTCTGTTTTTTCTCATCAGAAACAAAAACACAGCCGTTACGAGAGAAAAAATATTTACGGAAGTATGGGGATATGATTTCTGCGGCGACGACAGAACACTCGATACGCACATGAAACTGCTGCGAAGGCACATGGGAGATTACGGGAATCTGATCACGACCCTGCGCGGTCTCGGCTACCGGTTTGAAGGATAAAACAGATGCTGAAGAAATTGCGGCTCAAATGGAAAATTTTTATTTTTTTGCTTGGATTTTCTTCCGTTCTGCTGTTGACACTGTGGCTGTTCCAGACGGTTTTTCTCAACGATATGTATAAATTCGTCCGCAGGCTGGAAATGGATCAGGCCGTGGCGCTTGTCGGACAGAACATCGACAGTCCGGACCTTCGTGTCCTGCTTCAAAGGTTTGATGAGGAAAAATCGATTTTCGTCATGCCGGCAAACGAGTTTACGGAGCCGAAAAAGCCTGTCTCCGGCAAAAACAACGCGGTGCCCGAAACGATCACGCGGACCGAAAATTTTATTCTGCGGGACGGCGGAACAGTGTCGCTGACGTTTCATGCCATGATCACTCCCGTCGATGCAACGGTGACGACCCTCGAATTGCAGCTTTCCGTCATCACGCTGCTCATGCTGCTGCTTTCGGTTCTGCTTGCGCTGCTCATGTCGGGCTATGTTTCACGGCCGATCGCACATCTGAACGAAAGCGCTGGGGAAGGGGAAATACGAAACCCGGTTTTCGGGCGGAGGTTATCCGGAGATCACCGAATTGTCGGACACGCTGAATCACGCGGCAGGTGAGCTTGCCAAAACCGAAAATCTAAGGCGGGAACTGATGGCCAACAAATCGCATGACCTGAAGACCCCGCTGGCCCTGATCTACAGCTATGCGGAAATGATGCATGATTTTCCCGATGAGGTCACCCCCGGACAGACGCAGACGATCATGGACGAAACAAAGCGGCTTACTTCCCTTGTCAACGACGTTCTGGATATGTCCAGGCTGGAAAGCGGGTGGGTGAAGCTCGATCTGCGGGAATACAGTCTGACGAAAAGCATAAAGGAAACCGTATGCAGAATGTCCGAACTGCTGAAAAAAGACGGCTGCGAGATCGTGTTTCTGTGCGGCGAAGACGCCGTCGTAACCGCGGATGCGATCAAGATCACGCAGGCAGTCTATAATCTTCTGATCAATGCGGTCCATTACGGAGGCACGGATAAAAAAGTAACCGTCCGTCAGACGGCCGCGGACGGCTTTGTAAAGATCGAAATAACGGATAACGGCGAGGGGATCGATCCCGAAGACCTGCCGTATATCTGGGACAGATACTATAAAGCCGATAAAAAGCATAAAAGGCCGGTCGCGGGAACGGGGCTCGGACTGTCCATCGTGAAAAAGATCTTCGAGATGCACCATGCCGAATACGGAGCCGAATCGGCGCCCGGCTGCGGAAGTAATTTCTGGTTTAAGCTGAAACGGCAGTGAACACCACTGTCCCCCGGATTTTAATCGTCAAAAAAGCAGCGGACAGCCGGATAAGCCGTCCGCTGCTTTTTTCTTAATACACGACGCCGGGTTTGCGGCAGAGATAAAACGCCGACATACAATTCCGCACCGAAAGAGGCTGCGCGTATCTTCGGTATGTTTCCCGCGCGTTTGATCTTCACTGCTCAAGGTCTTCGAGCGCGCCGATGAGCTTTTCCAGGCCTTTATCGAATCTGCTGATATTCTTCTCGAGCGTGGATACCGCGTCCTTGTTCTTCGTAACGATTTCGCGGCATACGGTCAGGATGTCGACGCCGTACTGCGCGGACATGAAGCCGATGTCGCAATAACAGGTATCATGCATGATCTCAAGCGTTATGCCCGATTCGGGATCGCGAAAGAATTTGCCTTCGAGAACAGTCGTTTTGTATGTAGGCATGACATCGCAATAGGATCGGTAGGAGAGTTCCTCGATGACCGTGCCGGCCAGCTCCGGGTCGCCTACGAGGGAAGGAACGCTGATGGCGGCGCCGACATTGGCCTGACGGTGCACCGCGTAATTTTCCTGAGCTTCGTTCAGTTTCGGCATCGGCACGATACCGAAATCGGTCTCCATGGAACGCAGGCGTTCGACACATTTAAGGTTCCCTATCCAGAACAGGGCTCTGTCCTCGGTGATCGCAGCCTCGGTCCAGTATTCCCGGGCTTCGGTCTGCGTGCTCGTGCGGTCGACAAGGAAGGTGCCTGTTTCGAGGGCAAGCACTTTATTGACACCTTCGACAACGCCGAGGAAGGTTTCGGAAGGGATGTTCAGATAAGGCAGGTCGTTTTCGTCCTTCAGGATCATCTTGTAGCCCGACCCGCTCACAAGGCAGTCCACGCCGAAGTTGTTGCAGATAAGGCCCCAGTAATCGTCCTTTGTCAGTTTGCCGTCCCCGTCAAGGTCGTGCGCGACCGCGGAACTCATCTCCGACATCCTGTCCATGGTCCATGTTCCGCCCGACACAACGGCGTATATATCGCCGAGGTTGTATTCGGCGAGAACCTTTTTATTAAATATGACGCAGGGGGTGGCGCCGAATGCGTGGATGTTGAGGTCGCTGTAGGCGAAATAATTCCTTCCGCCGATCGAACTGCCCTCGAGCGTGGTCCGGTTCCAGTACGGTTTGTCAAGATCGATCTCCGGCACTTCGTCAATGGGTGTCAGCATGCCTTTTGCCGCCATCGCGACCATGAAATTCAGGTTGACCTCGACCATATCATACGCCGGATCACCCGCATTTAAGGTCTTGGACACAGTGCTTTGCGCCGCGCTGTCCTCGTAATAGACGGTGGTGATCGCGATATTGAATTTCTCACCGGTGTTTTTATCGCGGTTGTAGATGGCGTCGTTCAGAATATCGCCGTTGAGCTCCTCGGCGTTGAAATCGACGTTCGGTTCGAGCTGGCTGCCGTTGATGATCACGGTGAATTCATAGCCACCGTAATCTGCGTCTTCAAAATTAGGGTTATTTTTTTCCTCTTCGGAAAGAGTGACTTCGGCTGTGGTTTCGGCTGCAGTTTCCTGACCGGTAACGGCGTCTTTTTCAGCGCAGGCCGCCGCGGCAGCGATCGTCAATACCGCGAACAACGCCGAAATTACGCGTGCGGATAACTTTTTCATCTTTTTTTGATTCTTTGAACCTTCCGTTTTGTTTTGACCGCATTATAGCACATGTCCGCTCCGAATTCAACCGTTTTTTCTGTTTTTTACGAATATTAAGGACAGGCCGCAGCACCAGGAACTATTCCGGGACAGCATTGTTTTTCGGTTTTTCTCCGGTAAAACTGCTTTAATATACCGGAATGGGATCTGAATATATTTGTTCAGACATTTTCCGGCAGCCGAATCGTTTTATAAAGACAGCAAAACCGGGCGATGCATGTTCACCCGGCTTTTTATTTTCTTGTCATGTAACAACAAAGAACGTCGTTCCGCTGTATTTTTATATCGCCGGAATTTTAATTGGCACCGGCCTGCGTTTCCTGTCCGGAGCTGACCGTTTCGCTTTTGGAGTATCCCGCCAGATCTTTTAGATATTTTTCAATCCGTGCGGCAAGGACTTTCCCGTGCGCTTTTTTTTCGTCGACGCGGTCGAGAAACATGTCGGGAGGTCCTTCCAGGAAAGCCTCGTCAATTATGTCGCCTGTCGCCGTATCGATGACCGTGATCTGCAGATACTGCGTATAAGCCCGATCCTTTACGGTATAATATCCCGTTTCTTTTTCTTCGAAATACATCCGGACCAGCGTATTGAGTTCATCCGGCGTTTTCGCCTGCAGCTCTTCCGGAAGGGAAAAATTGTAATCTGATACATAGTATGTTATTTCCGCGGGCTTAACTTCGTTCGCATCAGTTTGTTCGTTCTGTATAACAAACATTTTGCAGGGCTTCTTCGGTTCTCTTTTGTCGGCTGTGCCCTCCATGGCGGCATATTCGTCTGTTTTGCTTATCAGGCTGCTGATTGCTTCTTTTTTTAACAAAAGTTCGTCGTTTAGTTTTGATAATCGGTTATTATTTATGATGAGTGCGATTATAAGGCCGATAATAAACAGTATTAAAAGGATTGTCAGACATCCGCATCCCGACTTTTTATCCGGGCTTCCCCGATTCAGCCCGTTCATGAGAGCCTTCCTTTCTTATCACACGGCTAACAGTTTTTAATAATCAATCATTCCCGTATTCTTCAAATGTTTTAATGATCGCCGCCTGTGTTTTTTCGGTGACTGCCTCGT
>CAZVPD010000140.1:0-9762 GCA_964628455.1 uncultured Lachnospiraceae bacterium | reverse complement strand
GGAAGCGTGGACTGAACGCTGACTCCCCCGTGAAAACATAAACGGTCGCCGTATTTGCTCTTTAATATTTCGGGATCCATGCCCTGCGCGTCAAACTGCAGCGCTTCAAGGATATCGATGCCCATATCGATCAGGCCTTCAACGGCTTCCATCACCGAACCGTCGGTGTGATATAGGACTTTGGCTCCGAACTGATGGATGACCCGGTTCAGCTTTGCATGATGCGGCTTTATCATCCTTTCCCAAAGTTCGGGAGATAGAAGCATGCCCGTCTGTCCGCCGATATCGTCGGCTGTAAACACCATGTCGACCGCTCCTTCCGCGGCTGTCAGGATTTCCGTCTGGTAACCGATATAGAAATCCGTCACCCTTTTCATGATCCCGGCAGCGATTTCCGGTGCGGCAAGCAGGTCGCCCAGCATGGTTTCGAAACCGCGCATATACCATGCGGTTTCGAAGATATTGCCCCCGCTGCTGATAACGGCGCGGTCGCCGTCGTTGATGATCTGATCGATCTGGCCGGGAATAACGTTGTAGTCAAACCAGTCTGTCTGCGGCCACAGATAGCTGTCAAGTTCCGATTCATCCTGTATTCCGGAAAGGGGGTATCCGCATATTTCCGGATATTCGCCTTCACCGTAGCTGACATTGCGCCTGATCACCCCCCACAGGTCCGTCTGTCTGCCGTCCGGATCGAAGGTGTTTCTCCCGGGCGGTCCCGTATACTTCGGTCCGACATGACGCGTGTCGGAGCAGTCGGTTATGAAGGTCCTGGCCTCGTTCAGCGTCAGATACATATATTCCGCAAACTTTTTTAATGCGGGCGGATTGATGCCGAAACCGATTGAAAAAGGTATGATATCCGTCGGTTCATGATTGAGCGCTTTTAATATACGTTCTCTCGGTGTCATATTTATGTCCCCCGGTAAGGTTTGCCGGCGTTGTTGACGGGTAATATTTTATAATGCAGAAAGAAATTTGTCTGATGTAATTGTAGCATTTGCGGTAACGTAAGTCAATAGAGCGCATATATTTTATGGCATTCGCGTGATGCATATGTTTTTTATACGGATGACCCCTGCGGCACTTGACAAAAATATACATATATGCTACGATGCAGACAGAATATACGGATGAACGATCATTTTTTTAATGAAGGCAGGAGGATTTCAATGAAAAAAGCGGCGGTGGTACTGTTAATTTGTACTCTCATATCTTTTTCGGGTTCCTGCGCGAAAAAGACGGATAAAGAAGCCGTAATAACCGCAGCTGATACCGTTGCTGCGGTTATTACGGAAAACACTTCTGAAGCCGATTATGAAAATCTCCTTCCGGAAAATGATTACGGGGGCTATGAATTCCTTTTTATGACGGCTCCGGATCTTTCATATGCCGATGCGATGGATTATACGGAACAGGCAGGCGAACCGGTCCGCGACGCCGTCTATATACGCAACCGGATTGCGGAAGACCGGCTTAATATTGCCGTTTCGGTGTTTACTGTACCGGATGTTGCGGCGAATGCAAAGAAAAGCGTCACGGCCGGAGATACGTCGTTTGACTGCTGCACGCTGTATTTCAGCGAGGTATGCACTCAGTTCATTGCATCGGACTATTTTATGGATCTGAACGATATTGCGGCACTGGATTTGACGCGGCCCTGGTGGGATCAAAACATGCACGAAAGTCTGACGATCAACGGAAATATTATTACGATGGTAGGCGAGGTTCTCCCCCCTCTCGGCACGGTATGTGTGATTTTTAATAAAACATTATGGAATTCACTGGAACTAAATGATCCTTATGATATGGTGAACGGCGGTTCCTGGACTCTTGACGCTATGAAAGTGATGGCGGAAGGCGTTACCGCCGATCTTAACGGCGACAGCAAACTTACGCAGGAGGATCAGTGGGGTATCGTGAGTGACAACAACTTCGCGCACAGCTTTTTTTTCGGCAGCGGTGAACGTATGGTTGGCGCCGACAGTGAAGGCACTCCTGTGATAACTTTCACCGGCGATCGGACTGCCGGTATTGTGGATAAAATTATTTCCGTACTGACGGACGAATCTGCCGTGATCCGCGTGGATTATATAAAGGGTTCGTATGAATACCGGAATACGATGTTCATGGAAAACCGGGTGCTTATGAGTGCGTCGTCCTTCAGTGACGTGTTGGGTTACCGGAACATGGAGGCTGATTTCGGGATCCTGCCGGTCCCCAAATTCGACGAGGTGCAGGAGAATTATTACTGCTGGGGCAATCTCTATTTCAAGACGCTGGCTGTTCCGTCGACACAGCCCGATCCGGAACGGACAGGCGTCATTCTGGAGACACTCGCTATTGTGTCGAAGGAGAAATTGACTCCTGCAGTCTACGATATACTGCTTGAAGGCAAGGTGACGCGTGACACGGAGTCAAACGATATGATCACGCTGATCAATGCTTCAAGGGTGTATGATATCGGGATCGCCTGTAATATCGGGGGTTTTCAAACGCTGCTTGCCGGACTGGCATCTAAAAACTCAGCCGATTTTATGTCCGCTTATGCCAAAGCGGAAGTAAAAGCTCAGGCTGCGCTTGACAAGATCATAAACTATTACGCGGATTGAGCGGAAAGGACTTTACGGACATGACGAACAGATACAGGGAACGGCTGTCCCTTGTCGGCCGGACGTTGTTGGGTTCACTGGAAGGACCGGATTTTTTACCGCAGGGGTACGAAACCGCGCACAATATCGGGCGCTGGTGGGATGCCGCGCTTCGCCTGGAAAACACCTGCGGATTCCGGCTGCCGGAAAAGATCAATAAAGCCATGCTGATCAACATACGCGCGTTTACCTCGAATCGCCGCGGTATGCTGCTGAATGATCCCGAAATCATGGGGCGGACTCAGCTGAACCTGCACAACCTGCGTGAAGGCCTGCTTGCGTATGCCGGACTGGTGCAGTACCGCGGCAGCAGATGGGCTGCTCAAAAGGGCCGTTGTCTGCTCGAAACGATAGACGCGCTGTATTTCTCGAAAACCGCTGCGTTTGAAAGTCTGGCAGAGGAGATGGATCTTTATATTTCAGATGATCCGATGATCACGCGCCCTGACAGCGACCCTTTTAAGGCTGAAGACGACACTCCGACGAACGGACGCTGCCTTGAGGCCATGCTGCGCTTCTGGCAGGCGGCAGAAGACCCCCTGGCGCTTGAAACGGCGCATAGGACCGCCGCTTTTCATCTGATTCATACGCTGAATTCCGACGGTTCGACGCCCGAATTTATCAAAAGCGATCTTCATGTGGGCCATAACCATTCCTATCTCGGAACTCTGCGCGGATTGCTGCTCTACGGGATTCTGCTGAACAGACCGGAATATGTCCGGGCTGTATATAATACGGTGGTCAACAGTGTTTTTTCATACAACTGCTCTTATTCCGGCTTCGCTCCGCACGACATCGCACGACTTCGCTTCCCCGACTCGAATGGCGATCCTGTCGGAGATCATGCCAGCTGCGCCGACGTGATCCAGCTTCTGGTATGGCTTGCGGGAGACTGCGGCTATACGCAACTTTTCGACGACGCGGAGCGGCTGATCAAAGGAAGGCTTTTCCGTTCTCAGATCACAGACGGAAACCATGAAACCGACGGTGCCTGGGGTATTTACGGCGGTTATTTCGGGCAGGGCTGTACGCTGGATGTTTTCGCCGCTGTCGCTTCGGTCCTTGCGGAAACAGACCGCTACATCATGTCTGCAAAAAACGGTGCACTCTATGTAAACATGCATTTTGATGCGCATACGGAACATGCTTCCCTGATTTCGGAATTCGGAGACGATGCGCGGCTGCTGCTGACGCTTAAGCACCGCATGCCTGTTTATATACGCCTACCCTCCTGGTGCCCCCCTCAGTCATTTCATATAAGCGTCCGTGATCAAACGATACCCTTTACGGTCGGGAACGGATATGCCGCGGTCAAAGCTTCCGCCGTTCCGGCAGAAGCCGTCATCACGGTCACATATGATCTGCCTGAACGGGTCACGGCCGAAAAAACAGGGCGGAGCGGTATTTCTTATGAGATTCACTGGAAAGGCAATGATATCTCGGAAGTTATACCGAAATAAACAATTCGGTTCGAAAGGAATAATTATGAAGAAGAAAATCCCCGTTCCCTTCATAGACGGTGAATATATAAACATCTATGACAGCAGCGGCAATACGGTAAACGATTTCAGCATACTTCGTGACGGGAACACCTGGCACATGACGGGGATCACCCAGCCAAAGCCGCATGATTTTATCGATCCTTTCAACTATAACGAAAAAACGGTTCACGCCGGAGAGAATCAGCTGTTTCACTGCACGGCGCAGGGCGCTTCTTTCGGGGATCTGTTCTTTCCCCGGTCTTTCACCGGCAGAGAGGACATACTCTGTCCTTCGGACCGTCCGGATGAGATAAAAGAGATCCATGCCCCTCATCTTTTAAAGCATGACGGAGTTTTTCGCATTTTTTACGGGCCTTATTCGGTCAGATGTGCGGATACGCCTGATTTTAAAACATTCACCCGCCGGACGCTCTTTACCGCGGAGCATTCTCTGCGCGATCCGTTTCTCTTTTATGAAGATCATTTGTGGTATATGCTTTGCGCGGTTGAAAACCGTATCGACTGCCGGACGTCATATGATCTGACGGACTGGTCGGAGCCCTTTGTTTTTCAGGAAAATCCCTTTAAAAATGCCGCTTCGGAATCACCCTATCTTATAAAGCGGGACGGGTATTATTATTTATTCTGGGCAATATACGACGGCCGGAACGGCTGTTACGACGAACGGACGTTTGTTTTCGCATCCGAATCCATCCTTGGTTTTACGGAAAATTTCGCTCCGCTCTGCATGCTCCGGGCGCATGCTCCTGAATTTGTCTCGGACCTGTCGGGCGATTATATATTAAGCGTTTTCTACCCCCGCAACGGAGTAAACGCCGCGCGTCTGACTTGGGTATAATCCATATATTTAAAAACATTTTAAGTGTCCCCACTCTTCCCGACACAAACTAACCCGTAAAGGCTCCAATGAACGCGAGGCGTTCATTTTTGTTAAAGGAGCTGTCACGCCAACCAATGAACGCTTCGTGTTCCAAAAGAATGCCGCGCGTTCTATGGTGACTGAGGATGCGCTCATCAATGAACATGACCATTCTGTATCATATCATATTCGCCCGCTGTAACGCCGTGCTTTACCCGGCCGATTTATTATATAAAACTTATATCCTGAATCTTGACCTGCCGTCCTGATTCCCTGTCCTTTGTCCTTGATCTATACTCCATATCCCGTATCCTGTGTCGGACCGTAAACGGTCTGTATGGCGCGGCGAGCGGACTCGACAAAACGGGTAAACCTCTGCCCTTCTCCGCGGCAGGTGTGCGTATCGCGCAATACGATTTCGAGATAACCGTGCTTCGACTTCCGCAGCGATTCCATCAGATAATTTTCCACAAAAGCGTCGTCATACACCTCTCCCGCGAGATAGGCCGGCTGCGGTTTCCAGGTCATGATAATATCCTGACCGAGCTGGTCGGCGCAGCTTTCAAGGTCTGCCCACGGACTGATGCCGACCCTGCGGAGGTTTTTGATTTTTTTCACGTAAGCAAGTTTTTTTGTCAGGTCGTCGCAGCAGCCGTATCCGTTGAGTCCGAAATGGGAGAGAAGACGGCGCTCATACCGCAGGGCGAACTCCTCATGCATTTCGGGAGATACGCAGGACAGTTCCTGCGCTTCGGCTGCTCCCCAGACGTCCCCGGGTCCGGCTGATTCACCGCATTTCTGTCCGGGCAGACTGTCCGTATAACCTAATCCTCCCGTATAATGGTATGTGCCGTCGTTGTTATGCGACAGGATGCCGGCACTTTCCATCTGTTTCAGCAGGTCCTCGTACCCCTCCGTCAGAAAATGCATTGTTTCATGGACCATGTTCGGCTCGAGGATAAGGTCTTCGAGCATATTTTCAAGTCCGCGGAAATCGCAGTAGATATGCATCAGATGGAAGGAAAAATTGTTGCATCCCGTCAGCCGGACACGGAGGATATCGCCGACAGCGTCCCGGACGGCTTCGTATTGCGCGGCCGAGGCGGTTTCGTCATAAGTTAAAACAGGATTTTTAAGCTTTTTCCAGTCCGCCGGCTTTTCGATGACAGGCTTATGCCTCCACGCTCCGTTCGGCCGCGGGCTCGGGACGCGTTCCGGCCGTATCCCCCGGCAATCGCTCATCGGCAGGTGATATTTTCTGATCACAACGCTGTCTTCGGTCGGAACGTCGTCTTTGATGTGTTCCGCGCGATAAATCCGCTGCAGCAGGTCATATTCCAACCCGCGCGCGTTTTCATCTCCGCAGCGCAGCGATGTATAAGGTAGAATTTCACTCCATGCCCCTTCGGGCGATACGAATATCGGCGGATATCCTCCCCTCATGGAAGTGTGCTCCGTCCAGTGCCTGCGTTTTTCGGTGTTTTGGGGGTCCTGCGAAAACTCGCGCACCGTCGCCGCAAGCATTCGCAGCCTTGTTTTGTCCGGTTTTGAAAAAACGGTTGACATGACGCTTCCCCCGGTTTATTATAAAGGTATGTATGTGTAAATATTCCGGACCTACCGCAGGCTGCGGTAAAATGAAAGGTATGATGGGTTTATGAAAAAAATTTTCACATGGATTTTCATGCTTTCGCTGATGATGGTGCAGGCTTCATGCACGACCGCAGCCGGCGCCGTCAGCCCGATTACGGATATTTCGGAAATCACGGATGCAGCGGCTGCGGAAGAAACTGTTCCGAATGCGGGACCGGAAGACGAACCGGCAGGCCGGGTCAACAAAAACGATCCCGATTTTTATATCGTGTATACAAGGGATGCGGTGGATTTTACCGGTGCGCCGAAAGCGGATATCGGTATTTACCGGTGGGGCGCCGATTATACTCCGAAATCGTATGCGCAGGTTGTATTGAAGGAAGGCGACGGCTTCTATATCCGCATGGAATGTGAGGAAACCGACCCTGTTGCCGTTTTTACGGAGTATAACGATCCCGTATACGAGGACAGCTGCCTGGAATTTTTCGTTAACTGGATGCCCGGTCTTTCCGGCAGATACATCAACACCGAGATGAACGCGAACGGCGCGTATTTGTGTTATTTGTGTGATCCGGACGGCAAAAACGTCACCATGGATACGGTGACCGGCAGCATGCCTTCGGTTGCCGCGTTCATGACCGATACTTCATGGGGGGTCACTCTCTATGTTCCTCTCGGTCTGATCGGGGATGCTTACGGCAGCGCCGATTTCGGACCGGGCAGTAAAGTCCTTGCGAATTTTTATAAATGCGGCGATAAAACCGCGGTCATACATTACGGAAGCTGGAACGAGGTCATAAGCGACAGCCCGAATTTCCATCTTCCGGAATACTTCGCGGAAATCGAAATAAGGGAATGACGGAAACAGTTGTTTTAAATGCTTCTTTTTTTCGGTGAACGGTTTCCGGTTTTCCGGATTCGGTTGCCGGGCGCTGCATGCCGCTTAGGATATCCGGCAAAAGGAAGATGTAGCGAATCTGTTTTTATTGTTTGCTTTCTGTTTTGACGGATCTCTTTTTACTCTTCCTCACGGCTTTTACGGTCAGGATGACGATCACGGTGAGGATCAGTAAAACCGCAAGCACTGCCCCAAGGGCTATGAAAAAAATCTTGTTCGGATTTTTCAGAAGGTCGGCTATGTTTGTGCTTTCTTCGGCAATTTTGCGGCCCTGCGGTCCGGCGTAATAGGACGGGATTTTCGGTATCCCGTTTTCTTTTTCGAACGATTCAAGATATTCCGCCAGGGCGACCCATTCTTTCAGTTCTTTGCCGCCCGTATACACGATGTGCTTTTCGAAATCGGTGATCTTTTCCCCGTTTTTATCTTTCGGAACAAGCGAGAGCAGTCCGAAGGACTTGCTTTCCACGGTTCCGAGCATCTGACACGAATAGAGTCCTCCGACAACGCGGTAAAGCGCGCTTTCATCGATTTCCTCCGTGCCGTTTTCGGTGACCAGCCTTACTCCGGTGACCCTGTTGAGAAGGAGCCGGCCGGGATTATAAGTATAGGTCAGACCGCTGATATACAGCCGCGCCGGAGCCATGATTTCGGATACGGAGATATCCACTTCCGCCATGGTTTTCAGTTCCGCTCCGGTCAGATAAAGGCTGACAAGGGGGTATCCGGGGACGCCGTCGGCGCCTATGCCGAGTGAACTGACGTTGAATGCGGCGGCAGCGGTGATATTTCCTTCGCCGAACGAGCCCCGGACCACTCCGGCGGGTACGACAGCCGCGCCGATTTTTTCATAGGCTTCGCCTTCGGCCTTTTGTATGGCATAGATGTATGAATCGGAGATGAGGTTACCGAGCGGGTCCTCACCCTGAACATCGCCGAAATCCTCGGTCGGAGTAAAAGCGAAATCGCTTGCGGCCAGTACATCGTCAAAGTCATATCCGAACAGATTCATGTATTTCCCGTTGACCAGCGCTTTGTAGCCGGCGATCGCACTCAGCATACCCGCGTCATCCGGCACGGAACCGTCGGCGGGGATCAGTTGATACTCTTTGACCGTATAGCCGTCTCCGCTGCCGGTTAATATCAGATGACCGAGATAATATCCGTTTTCACCGGCTGAAGCGATGACCGTGTTCCCGACCATGATCGGTTCGTCGAGTTTTGTATGGCTGTGTCCGCTGATGATCAGGTCGATTTCAGGTACGGCTTTTGCCAGCAGCTCATCCTCCGATGCTTTCGGGTCGGCGCTTGTCCCGCTGTGCGACAGGCATATGATCAGGTCGGCCTTGTTTTCGGCAAGAATGGACGCGGTAATTTCCTTTGCGGTTTCGATCGGGTCGAGAAAATAAAGGCCGCTTTCCGGAGCATAGCTGTCGGCTTCCTTCCCCATGATGCCGAACACAGCGGCTTTTACGCCGCCTTTTTCGATCACGGTGTATCCGTCATGATATTGAATTTTTTCAAGCGCGGCTTTTACAAGCTTTGCGTTTTCCGCCCGGCCGGCATCCGCAAGGGTGCGCTCCCAGTCTATATTTGAAGCGAGCATAAGGGGCAGCCTGTCTCCGCTTTCGGCTGCCGCCGTCAGCATAGCGGCAAGTCCCGGTCCCCTGTAGTCGAATTCGTGATTTCCGAGCGTGGTCGCGTCATATCCCGCAAGCCCCATCAGCCTCATCTCCGGCGCGTCGGAGGAGAATATGGTCTGATAAGGGGTACCCATGGAAAAATCGCCGGCATCAAGCATAAAAGTATCCGGATATTCCGAAAAAATACCGTCGGCAAGGGTCTTCAGCTTGGCAAATCCGCCTTTTTGCGTTGCGGTTCCGCCTGTCTTTGTGATCTCGGTATCAAAATGCGAATGCATGTCGTTTGTAAAAACAACGGAAATTTCGCCGTTCTGTTCCGCTGCTGTTGCCGTTAAGAATTGCAGGCACATGAGGGCTGCTAAAAAGCTCAGAATGATTTTCTTTTTCATAGCGATCCACCCTTGCATTTTATGTTTTATATAAGGAGATTATACATCCTGCGTCTCTTGGTGTCAACAGGAACATGGATTCTCGCAGCCGGTGCTGAAAATACGGGATAGGTCTTGACATTTTGTTTATGATATGTTATGATCCGGTCATATGTTATATGAGTTGTCCGGAACGGTTCTTGATTCGATGAAACGGTCGGGAACCTCTTGTTTTTTGACCGGCTGTT
>CAZVPD010000139.1:1404-9808 GCA_964628455.1 uncultured Lachnospiraceae bacterium | reverse complement strand
GTCCTCGAGATCCTCGTTTCTGTCGGAGAGAAAACGGAGGGCGCCGATCCCGAATAAAGCCGCGGCCGGATATGAAGCCGGCCTTATCGGTCAATACAAACGGGTCCCCGGATGAGACACTCTTTTATGTCTTATCCGGGGACCTTCGTGTGTTTTCCTCACCGGAACAGCAGTTCGATGCTCAGACGGCCGTCCGCCGCGGCGGTGAAGTCGGCGTAGCGGGAATCGCCGGTATACGAAAGGACAAAATCCTGTCTCCGCAAATCCACGCGGACCTCCCGACAGGTCTTCCCTGTGGGCAGCAGGATGTGCGCCCGTATTTCACCGGCCGGAGATTCGATGTCGTATCTCATGCCTTCGTCTTTGAGGATGTATCCGACGTCGACCTTCGTATCCGTCAGCTCATATCCTGTTATATAGCGCAGTTCCGTGTAATGGGTGACGGGAAACTTAGGCGAAAAAAAGATCTTCTTATATCCCGTGTCGAGGTCTGTGATCCCGGCAAGCCCTTCGTCAACGGCATAGAGCAGCGCCGCCGCTCCCCAGGCGCTCGGTCCCCCTTCGGGCTGCGGCGTCAGGTCGGGGTCGTATAAAAAATACACGGTGCCGTCCCTTTTCACCAGGCTTATAAACCTTGTCAGAATGCTCCAGCCGTATTCCTCGTACCCGTTGTCAAAGGCCGCCTTCGCAAGTTCACCCGCGGTGAACGGCGAGAGCGCCCCGTTGACATACCTGCCTTTTTTGTACCCCCTGAAAGTTTCATAGGGCGGGTCGACCGTGAACCACTCCGCCAAACAGCCTTCCCGATCCCTTCTCGACCTGTATTCTTCGATGATCAGACGCGACTGTTCCCGGTTTGTGACGCCCCTGTTGACGGCGTATGCGTTTGACAGGGACAGCCGGATGTTCTCTTTATTGTCCGCGCCGCTGTGGTTGAGGTGCAGCTGATGAGTGAAAAACTTCCCGTTCCATAAATGCGCGAACATCTTTTTTTTCAGATTTTCGGCACGGGTTTCCCATTCCGCGGCTTTTTCCCCGCTTCCGATACGGCGGTTGAACCACGCGAGCTGATTCATCGCCTGATATACGCCGGAATTGTCGCCGTGCATCACGGACATCGGCGTGTCTTTTTCGATCCTCCTGCTGTCGGGGGTCCCCTCGCCGGCATAGACAAAATCCCAGGTGTCGATCGTAAAAGGGCGCTTGACCAGACCGGTATCCGCATCCCTGCGCTTTTCGTCCGAAGTGATGTAATCGATCCCTTTTTCGAGCTTGGGCAAAACCTTTTTCAGCCACTCATCGTCGCCCGTGACCCGGTAATACTGCATGACCCCCTCGACCATGAGGTATTCGATATCCGCCTCGAGTTCGAGCCGTACCAGCGTCAGATTGTCTTCGGGATAAAAAACGCGGCAGTCTTCGTTCACCAGCTTCCAGTGGCCGTCGTCATACTGCTTGATCAGCTCGTAGAACTGCCCGTCTTCCCTCTGCGTTCCGATCATAAAATCCAGAAAGGAGCGCAGGTCGTATTCCCAGTGCTTCGTCGCTTTCATGATATGCACATGGTCGCGGATCCAGTTGATATTGCATCTGAGCATTTTGCCGTCTATGAAAACGATCCTCCTGTCGGCGCAGATCTCCGTGCGGAGCCTGTATAAAAACTCCCCGAGACCGCTGTCGGCTGTCGTCAGGATACCGGGCAGACCGAGTTCCCGGTTGTTGTATGTCCCGTTATGCCTGCCGCCGATGTTCATGGCGGGAAGCCTGTGTTCGAATTGTATCATTTACGGCTGTTCCCTTCTCCGCGGGGCGGCGCAAAAAATCCTTCCGCCCTCAGTTTCGCAGGATCTTCTCCATCGGCCGGCCTTTGGCAAGTTCGTCCACGAGCTTGTCCAGCTGCCGGACCTTTTGCATCAGCGGGTCTTCGATCTCCTCGACGCGGTGTCCGCAGATCATACCCGTTATCCTGACGGCGTTCGGGTGGATCATCGGGGCTTCGCCGAAGAAGGTTTCGTAATCGGCATTCTTTTCAAGCTGAGCCTTCAGGCCGGATTCGTCGTATCCCGTCAGCCAGAGGATCACGGCGTCCACTTCGGACCGGGTGCGTCCCTTGCGCTCCGCCTTCGCGACGAGCAGCGGATAGACGCTTGAAAACGCCATTTTGTATACGCGTTCGTTTGTCATGGGCTTCTCCGTTTATATTATAAATTTTGTTCCGGCTTTTATCCGAATATCCGGTTGAATGCATCCAGTTCCGCGTTCGCCTGCTGTTCGACGGCCGCGTATTCCGAGGCGAAATTCGATTCGCCGCTGTTTGTCATATTGTAAAAGATCGAAAAGGATCCGCCCCAGTCGAATATCGTGCCGAGGTCGTATACGCGCGTCGACATAAGCAGGTCCAGCATCGCTTCGGACTCGTTGTCCCTTGAGAGCTTGCCTTTGAGCGTGATGTCGTAATAAGCCGGCGTAAGGGTGTATTTCGATACGGCCGCCATGGATCCGAGAATCGTTCCCGTCCGGTCGGAACCGACGGCTCCTTCGCCTGTGATCGGGACGCCGAAGGCAAGGCAGTTCCAGACACTCACGCAGTTGTAATATTCCTTCTGTTCCTCGTCGTATTTCGGCATGGTGATGATCCCGAAATCGGCGTCGCTCGACCGCAGCGTCATGGTGTTTGTCAGGCCTCCGTAATAGAACAGAGCCCTGCCGGAACCGAAAGCGGTCAGCATATCGGCATACGGATTTCCTCCGGATACGATGTTCAGCCAGGTGGTCCCGGCATCCCGCTGAAATTCAAACGCCTTCGCGAACACGCTTACGCTCCGGTCGTTAAACAGAGAGAATTCCAGAAGACCCTCTTCGTTTTTCGCGGTCACCCGCTGTCCCGCCGCGGTCCAGAATCCGTATGTCCCGTACCGTTCGCTCAGCAGTCCCCAGCGGTCTTCGCCGAGTCCGAGGACGCCGTCCCCGTTGATATCCCCGGCGGTTGTTTTTGCCATATCATACATCCTGTCGATCGTCCAGGTCCCCCCGCCGATCAGGGCGTAGATATCGCCCAGCGAATAGTCTACGGCGATGTCTTTGTTAAAGAGAAGGGCCATCGTGAAATGGTCGTCGGTGACCGAGATGTCGCCCGTCAGCAGATAGGATTTTCCCCTGATGTCAAAGCCCTCGATCAGCTTGGTATCCCACCACCGCCCGTCAAGGTCCAGTCCTTCGATGGTCCGGACGTCAAGCAGCGCCCCCTCGGTGATCAGAACGGAAGCCAGATTGCTCAGCCCGTCGCTCACGGCGTCAAAAGCGTCTTCATCGGCGGAAATAAACTTCATGGCGGCCGAAACCGGTTCCGATCCTCCGGTCAGGGCGGATATTTTGATGTTGTATTTTTCTTCGATATAGGAATTCCGTTCGTAAACGGCGTCGTTGACCGGTTCTCCGTTCATACTGTCGGATATCAGGTCCACATAAACGGCGGTGTCGCGCGTCAGGAATTTAAATTCGTATCCTTCGTAATCCGCTTCCGGAAGCGCCGACCTGATAAAAGCTTCCTGATCTTCAAAGGACATATCGCCGAAATCGATTTCACCTGACGTGTATTCGGTGCCGGCCATGGTTTCGGTTTCTTCCGCCGGGGCCGAACAGGCGCATGCCGCGGTCAGCATGGATATCAGAACGGATATCAGGATAAAAACAACGGGCTGCCTTTTCATAAGCGAAATCCTCCGAAAATAAATTTGATCACGTTTCCTGTTCGGTCCTCTCCGCCAGGCGCACGGCCGCGGACAGGACGGCTTCCTCGAGTTCCTCCGCAAAGGGACCGGCCGTTCCCGCCCCCAGAAAACTTTCGCTTTCATAACCGCCATCACGCAGGATCTGCGCGGTCGGGATATAGCCGCAGACGCGCCCCGTATAACCGAGTGTGATCGTGTCGCCGGCGATCCGCTCTTTGATGCGTCTGCCGTAGGCGTTCACCATTTCGTTTTCAAGGCAGAGCATTCGGACGTCCGCGCTCAGGCGCACGCATTTCAGGACAAACGGAAGCCCCGGGGTCAGTTCGCCCCGGTCGTATTTTTCCAGAGCGCGGAGCGCGGCCTTTTTCCTGTATTCGGGCTGATTTTCGCCGTATGCGATCCCTTCCCAGCCGCTGCGGTCCCAGTGAACGCAGGGCAGCATGATCTCTTCGGAACGCGCCGTCATGTCCCCGCCGGTCTCCTTCCATTCACCGTCCCGCAGGGCGCGCAGCAGGTCGTCCGCCATTCTGCGCGAACCCAGGGTCATCTGTTCCGCCGTCAGGCTGACGAAACTGCCTCCCGAAGCCGAGATGACGGGCTTGACATCGGCTCCGCAGCCCTGCAGGAACATCGCGCACGAGCCGGGGAATTCGTTCTCGAGGAACTGTGCGACAGCGCCCGGATAATCGGCGGTGATCTCGAGGTTCGAAGGACCGCAGGAGGTCGGATGGCAGGCGTAATTCCAGAGGATACCGCGGATGCCGCGTTTGCCGCGGATGCCGTCCCCGTCTTCGAATTTTAAAAGATATAAATCGTGATCCGCGGCTTCGGGATCGAAATTCGGCTTCCACAGGATGCCTTCGGGCGAAGGATACCGCCGGCTGACGCCGAAGTCCGAAGACGCCCTGCAGAGCGACATCTTTACCTCGCGCAGCCCTTCAAGGCCTTCCCGCACAAGGTCCGTTACGGTGCCGAGAACCGATGCGCGGTAACCGGCCGACTCCTCTCCGCCGTAGTTTCCGATCCCGAGGGCTCCGTGCGTATGGGTATACGACAGGACGATGTGATCCGGCGGGATGCCGAACGCTTCGGACAGAGCCGTGCAGACCTCTTTTTCAAAGCTCCTGTCCCCCGATATCAGGTCCAGCGAGATCAGGACGGTCACCGTATTTTCGGCCAGCACGGCAGCCCTCGCGTAAAGGTCGTCGTGCACGTTTGTCCACGGGTCGTGACGCGCGGCAAATCCCTGCTGCACGAAAGAAAACCGGGGGGTGATCACCCGTTTGTTCACTGCGAATTTCAATTTCTTTCCTCTTTTCCCTTTCCGTTCATAAAGAAGCCGGTGATGTTTTTGCTTTCTTCGGGATCATCCGCCGGCTGCATATCGGGTGTTTTCAGCCAGACGGCATGCCGTCGACGTGATCAGCTCCTCGAGCTCTTCCCGGAACGGACCGCAAATTCCGGCGCTTAAGAAAGTATGGCTCTCATAACCGCCTTCCCGCAGCATCCGCGCGGTCGGTATATAACAGCAGATGCTTCCCGTGTAGCCGAGTGTGACCGTGTCGCCCGCGAGCCCTTCCCTGATCTGTCTGCCGTAAGCGCTTACGATCTCGTCTTCGAGGCAGACGATCCGAAGGCCTTCGCTCAGCCGTATGCATTTGATGCGAAACGGCAGTCCGCCGGCCAGTTCACCGCGGTCATATTTTTCGACGGCCCTGCGGGCGTCGGTCTTCCTGTATTCCGGTTCCCGCGGATCATCCGCGATTTTTTCCCAGTAGCTCCGGTCCCGGTTTTCGCACGGCAGAATGATCTCTTCGGAAACCGCCTTAAAGCAGATGTCCGTGCTCCTCCATGCTCCTTTATTTACAGCTTCCGTGATCCCGTCCGCCAGGCGCCTTGCCCCTGCGGTCATCTGCTCCGGCGTCAGGCCGACAAAGCTGTCCCCGGCAACCGAAATGACCGGGTTGACGTCCGCCCCGCAGCCCTGCAGGAACATCATGCCCGCTCCGGGGTATTTTTCTTCAAGCAGGCTTCTGACGGCGCCCGGAAAATCGGCGGTGACTTCAAGGTTGTCCGAGCCGCAGGAGACCGGATGGCAGGAGTAATTCCAGAGGATGGCGCGCAGGCCGTCTTCGTCTTCGAACTTCAGCAGATACAGGTCACGGTCCGCGCTTTCGGGGTCGTCATAGGGTTTGAGGAGGATGCCTTCGGGCGAGGGAAACCGGCGGCAGATGCCGAAATCAGAAGACGCCCTGCAAAACGACATCTTCGACTCGCGCAGATGCTCCGCGGTCTCTTTCACAAGGTCCCGGATGACGCCGAGAACGGTATCGCGGAAACCCGGCACTTCCTCGCCGTCGAAATCCCCCAGTCCCAGGGCGCCGTGCGTATGGGAATACGAGAGGATAATACGGTCGGATGGTATGCGGTGGTCGTGAAAAAGCGCGGCATACAGCGCTTTTTCAAAGTTCCTGTCCCCCGATATCAGGTCCAGCGTGATCAGAACGATCACGGAATTTGCGGACAGCACGGCGGCGGTCGCGTAAAGTTCGTCGTGGACTTTTGTCACCGGATCGTGGCGCGCGGCAAATCCGTGCTGCACGAAAGAGAACCGGGGGGTGATGATTCTTTTTCCGATCGCGAATTTCATTTTTTTTTTGACCTTTCGCTGTTTAAATCAGATGCGGGTACAGCCGGCAGACCCTGTCGATCTCTTCGGACTGGCCCTCCGAAAGCTTTAATCCGGGATCGAGGCACAGGATATTGCCGAAGAGCCCTTCCCTGCGCAGAACCTCGTGGATGCCCGGGATGCAGCCCCTGAAATCATTTGCGGCGTCAAAGACCGCGGCGTTCATATCGGTGATCTCCGAAGCGAGGGTCAGGAGCTCCGGCGATGCGTCCCCGCCTTTTACCCTTCCGAAAATTTCGACGGCTTTCTTCGTCCACACCGCCCAGTGACCGAGCAGACCGCCCGCGAAGCGCTTCTCTTTCTCCCCGAACCTGAAGACGGTCAGAAGGTCGGTCAGGATATGGTCGTCGTTCCCGGTATACAGCGCGATCTCATCGGCACGCGAGGAAAAAGCCGCCGCGCGCACGACGTCGACGGTCGAATAGCGGTCAAAGGACGCGCATTTGACCGCCGCGACACGGGGGATTTCGCACATTCTCTGCCAGTAGCCGTATGAAAATCTCCTGCCGCCGACTTTGGTCTGCAGGTAGAACCCGATGACGGGCAGTATGCCCGCGACTGTTTCCGTTCGTGAAAGCATTTCGCTTTCGCTCAGGGAACCGAGTCCCCCGGGGCTGAGCAGGACCGCGTCGTAGCCGAGTTTTGCGGCCGTTTCCGCCTCCGCGGACGCCTGCTTCACGCAGCCGCAGACTCCCGCGATCTTTATGACCGTCTTTCCGGTCTCTTTTTCAAAGCGTGATATTTCATCGCCGACCGCCCCGAGCACCGGGATCAGGAGACCGTGCTCCGGCGATCTGATCTCAAACTGCGTGCTGTGCACCGCCGCCGCGATGCCGCCCGAGCCGCAGTCCAGATAATAGCGTATCAGCCTGCGCTGACGCGCTTCGTCAAAACGGCGGGCGTCATCAAGCGCCAAAGGGATCGCCGGTATAAACGCCCCGTCCAGGAGTGTTTTCATCGCTTCTGTGTGCCTGTCCATCAGTATTTCCCCCCGCGTTCCTCAAAGTGAGTCGGCTTGCCCAAAGCGCGTCCCCCGTCCGCGATCCACTCCGCCTGCCACCGTATCAGCTTATTTATGGAAACAGACGGATATCCGAACATCTCCATGGCGCGCGACGAATTGCTGAGCAGGGCGTCCGCAGTGAACGCACTGCGTTCACTGTCATCCGCAAAAACGGGTTTGATGCCGAGATATTCACCGAGTTTCAGCGCCGTCTGCCGGACGGACACGGTTTCGGGTCCGGTGATGTTGATCTTCACCGCCGGCGAACCGGTGTGAAGCAGCCCCCGGATGGCGGCTTCGTTCGCGTATCCCTGCCATACGCAGTTGAAGCAGGGAACGGACAGCGAAACCGGCAGGTTTTTCATGATTTTATCGGCTATGTCGTACAGCACGCCGTACCGCAGGTCAACGGCGTAATTGAGCCGCAGCAGGAGTACTTTCGTCCCGCTGCGGAGCGACGCGTATTCGAAAATGCGTTCGCGTGCAAGGCAGCTCATAGCATATTCCCCCGCCGGACCGGGCGCGCAGTCTTCATCGCAGCCGCCCGAGGACGCGCCGGTCATAGGGTAGACGTTGCCCGAAGAGAAAACGACGGTGTTCGCGTTTTTGTATTTGCGCGCGGCGTAAGCCGGAAGGGCGGCGTTCATCGCCCACGTTTCGCTTTCGCCGCCGTCTGTACCGAACTTCCTGCCCGCCATGAAGATCACGTTCTCCGCATCCGGCAGGGAGTCAAACTGCGCTTCGTCCAGCAGGTCGCAGCAGATGCGCCTGATGCCGTGGCTGTCGAGGAACTCCTCCGCCGCGCGGTCCGTAAAGCGTGACACGGCCGTGACTTCTTTTTTAATGCCCGCGGCGGCTGCCGCTTTTTTGGCCGCTGCGAGCAAGCCGTGCCCGCGTGCGAGCATATGCCCCAGCCGCTAAAGCCGCTGGATGGGGGCACCAGCGCGCGCTGCTGGCTGGCGGGCGGCCAGCCTGCCGGGG
>CAZVPD010000139.1:0-1394 GCA_964628455.1 uncultured Lachnospiraceae bacterium | reverse complement strand
CGGCGCCGAGGACCGTGATATCGCCTTTTATCTGCCCTATCCCGGCGCAGAGCGCTTCCGACGGTCCGGTCAGAAGAGCGTTGAGCTTGTCTTCCGTCCACATAATATTCTCCGTTTTAATTTTTTTCAAATATCTGTTGTAAAACGCCTTATTATAGGATATAATGTCCGTATATCGGGCGAGGTTCCGCTTTTTTACAATCCATATCCGTCGGGAATCCGCTTTAACGTTCGTAAAAGAAAGGTCTGTTTAAAATGAGTGCCGACACGAAAAAAGTCCGGTCCGGTTTTCTCCTGCGGTTCGTTTGTTTTTTGCTTCTGTGCTCTTATCTCCCGACGCTGTTTTCGTGCTCCGAAAAGTCGGATATGCCGGCCGGCAGCGGAACGACGGGTCCCGAATCCGCGGCAGCGGAAACGGAAGACCCGTATCCGGATGACCTTGACATCAGCCTGACGTTCGGCGGGGAACAGATCCGTTTTATTTCCGCCGTCGAAAAGCTCTCCATTGCGATCGGCGAAGAGGACAACACGGGGGATGTCGTCAACGAAGCCGTCTGGAAGCGCAATCAGGCGCTGGAGGAACGGCTGAAAGTAAAAATAGTGCTCGTTGACGTCACCGGATTCGATAAATTCAGTGCGGTATTCGGCCTATCGGTCAATTCCGGCGCCGATGATTACGATGTCGGGGTCGGCCATACGCGGTTCAACATTTCACTCGCGGCCGAAGGATACCTCAAAAATCTGAATAACGTCGGACACCTTGATTTTGCCAAAAACTACTGGAGCAGCCTCTATATGAACAACATTTCATATAAAGGGATCGAATACTGGTCGACCGGCGACCTCACGATCAGTTTTATCGCCTATATATACGCGATGTTCGTCAATTCCCCCATGTGGAACGATTACAACGGGGACACGAACATTTACGATATCGTAACGGCGGGAGAATGGACGCTGGACAGGCTGAACTTATACTCGTCGGCAGCCTACAGCGACCTCAACGGCAACGGCAAAAGCGACGAAGAGGACAGCATGGGTCTTGTCATGCAGAAAGGGCATGTTCTCAACGGCATGTTCTTCGCGGCGGGAGTCGAATTCACTTCAACCGACAGCGAGGGCGTCATGAATATCACCCTTGAAAACGAACATACGGTCAGTGTCTTCGACAAGCTGCATGCCCTGCTTTACGACAACAACTATAACATGGTCCTTGCAAACGAAAAATTCGACGCGGCGTCCACCCTGATGTTTGTGGAAAACAGACTGCTGTTCTGCCCTCAGACCTTCGGCTTCTCCCAGAACGCGTCGGTCCGTGCGATGGAAAGCGATTTCTATGTCATACCTCTGCCGAAATACGACGATTCACAGGAAAACTACCGCGTCAATCAATA
>CAZVPD010000138.1:0-9893 GCA_964628455.1 uncultured Lachnospiraceae bacterium | reverse complement strand
TATAAAATCAAGCTCATCACGGCAAGGTTCTTCAGGCTGCGGTTTTCGGGTATGATAAGAAAACATCCACAAAAAATTAAATCCGTATTTATTCATTTAGCGTCAGTCCCTTCGTAATATGATAAAAAATTATAGCACAGGGTTAAGCGGATGTCAATGCATGCATTTACCGGAACTCACGCAAAAACAAATTTACCGGTTATAAAAACGGTCGGTGAACATCAGGTGAATAAAATAAAATCTTGCCGATTCCTATTGACAAACAATGGCTGAAGGTTTATAATATATTTAATCGCGAATATTTTTGTTGTTTTATGTTCGTATTGCCGATACGGCTGAGGGATATGAAAGGCGGTCATTCAAATTAGTAATCCGAGTGATGCGATTATTGATATGCTTCCGATGCTTTCGGGTGAAACGGAAGTTATCGAATTCAGACGTTCTTTTTTTTTGGATGAGCATTTATTTCCGGATGTCCTTATCACTGAACCTGTCTGTGCTTCCGGGAAGATTGTCGATCAATCGGGTTATATGAAGCTGACGCTTGAGATCATCGTAAAATACAATACGGCATGCGCCCGATGTCTTCTTCCTCTCGATAAAACATTGACCTTAAATTTTATTAAAACAATAGCGGTTGAGGGTACACTGGAAAACGAAGAGACCGACGAAGTCATAACGAAATATATTCTGATCAATGAAAATAAACTCGACCTGATGAAGATCGCTGAAGAACAATTGTTTTTTGATTTTCCGTTCAGGCACTTATGCTCGGAAGATTGCCGGGGTCTTTGTCAGAAATGCGGACATGATTTAAATGAAAGCGACTGCGGCTGCAGCGGCAACGAAATAGACCCGAGGCTTGAGGTGTTGAAATCACTGCTTATTAAATCGGATGGCAATGATAAAATTGATGATTGAAATTCAGCTTCTGCCGAATGCTGTGGCACAGTCGATTTTCAGGTCCGATATAAAGCGGTACAAGATAAAATAAATTAAAAATATTACTGAATTTTCAGGAGGTGTATACGTCATGGCAGTACCAAAGAGAAAAACGTCTAAGGCAAGACGAGATAAAAGACGCTCAAATGTTTGGAAGCTTGATCTTCCGGGTATGACAAAATGCCCGAAGTGCGGTGAATTTGTGCTTTCTCACAGAGTTTGTAAATCCTGCGGCAATTATAAAGGCAAGGAAATCATAAAAGTAAAAGAAGCTTAATTCGAGTTGCGGGCGTATAAACAGTACGCCCTGTTTTTATTATCTGCTGCCTGGATTTTTACTTCTTCATTTTACCTTCCGGCACTTCGTATCGACGGTAAATGACGGGCTGTTTTATATCAATGATATTTAAACACATGAGAAAGGGAAATGCCTTTGGTTGAGATATTCGAAGTTATACCGGGCAGTGAAGCGGAAAAAGCCGGTCTTTTGCGCGGTGATTTTTTGATTTCGGTAAACGGCCATCCGATTCAGGATGTATTGGATTACAGTTTTTATATAACCGAACGGATTGTCACACTGAAGATTCATCGCGGAAGCGAATTATTCGATGTTGTTATAAAAAAGCGCAAATATTCCGATGTCGGTCTTGAATTCAAAACTTTTCTGATGGATGAGAAACGATCCTGCCATAATAAGTGTGTTTTCTGTTTTATAGATCAGCTGCCTCCGGGTCTCAGGGAGCCGCTTTATTTTAAAGATGATGACACGCGTCTGTCTTTTCTTCAGGGGAATTATGTTTCCCTTACCAATCTGAATGAATCGGATATCGAACGCATTGTTTTAATGAAAACATCACCGGTGAATATTTCGGTTCATACGACGAATCCCGTGCTGCGTAAAAAAATGCTGAACAACCGGTTTGCCGGAAATGTCCTGGATATCATGAAGCTTTTTGCCCGGGCCAATATAACGATGCACTGTCAGATCGTTATATGCAAAGGATTAAATGACGGAGCCGAACTGCTCCATACTATGGATGACCTTGAACAGCTCTATCCGAATGTGGCCAGCGTTTCCGTTGTCCCTGCGGGATTAACCCGTTATCGTGAAGGATTATATCCGCTTGAACCCTTTACGGCTGCAGATTGTGCGGCCGTTGTCCGTTCGGTGGAGTCATTTGCAAAAAAATGCCGGGAAAAGCATGATTCACTCATATTTTTCTGCTCCGATGAATTATATCTTAAGGCGGATATTCCGATTCATTCGGAAGATTGGTATGAAGGTTATCCGCAGCTTGAAAACGGGGTAGGCCTGATAGCATCCATGCGCAGCGAATTTGACGAAGCTTTGAATACAATCGATAAATATGATTTAAACAGGCGCCGTACCGTTTCGGTTGCGACCGGTGAAGCTGCCTATGATTTTATCTGCGGTCTTGTCGCACAGCTGCAAAAACGATGTCTTAATCTGCAGTGCAGCGTTTATAAAATTGAAAATGTTTTTTTCGGACCCGAAATAACGGTTGCAGGACTTGTTACGGGCCGCGATATTAAAAATCAGCTTTCAGGCAGGCGGCTTGGGAAAAAACTAATTTTACCTTCTGTTATGCTGCGTTCGGACGGCGACCTGTTTCTGGACGATATGCGTCCTGCGGAACTCGAATGGGCGCTCAATGTCAGGATCGTATTTGCGGATAACAACGGTGACGGCTTTATACGTGAAATACTGTCCGACTGAATAAATCATAAAACGGCTTGCAGGCGAGTCAGAATAGAAAATAACAGAAAGAAAAACAATCGGCGTTGAACGGAGTTATAATGAGTAATCCAATTATTGCAATCGTCGGGCGGCCCAATGTGGGTAAAAGTACTTTTTTTAATAAATTGGCCGGAACCCGGGTATCCATTGTCGAGGATACGCCGGGTGTAACCCGGGACAGGATTTATTATGACATAGTGTGGGGGGGGAGAACTCTTACCCTGATTGACACGGGCGGAATTGAACCCAACACCGATGATGTTCTGCTTCGTCATATGCGGCTTCAGGCGCAGATCGCCATCGACACCGCCGATGTGATCATTTTCCTGACCGATGTGACGGCAGGTGTTACTGCCGATGACCGCGACATTTGCATGATGCTGCAAAAAAGCCGGAAACCGCTCATACTCGCGGTCAATAAAGTGGATCAAATCGGTGCGCTGCCTCTTCAATTTTATGAATTTTACGAACTCGGCGTCGAAGGTGAGCCGATCCCTGTCTCATCCCTTCACGGAACGGGTTCCGGCGATATTCTGGACAGGGTATTGGAGCTGATTCCCGAAACAGAACCTGAAGAAATCGAAAACGATGTGATCCGTGTTGCTGTGATCGGGAAACCTAATTCGGGTAAAAGCTCACTTGTGAACAATTTGCTGGGTGAAGAACGTATGATCGTATCCGATATTCCGGGTACGACCCGTGATTCCGTCGACTCGAGAATTGAAAATGAATTCGGGAAATTCGTATTTATCGACACGGCGGGTATACGCCGTCAGAGCCGCGTTGAGGACCGCATAGAAAAATACAGCGTTCTGCGGGCGAAATCGGCGGTCGAAAAAGCGGATGTTTGCCTGATCATGATCGACGCCGCCGAAGGCATATCGGAGCAGGATGAAAGGATCGCGGGTCTCGCTCATGAGGCAGGAAAAGCTTCGGTTATAATAATGAACAAATGGGATCTGATAGATAAAGACAATGACACAGTGAATAAATTCACCGGGGATATTTATACGGCTTTTTCGTATATGACTTATGCGCCGATTCTTTTTATTTCCGCAAAGACGGGTCAGCGCGTCAATAAGTTATTCGAAAATATCAATGATGTCTACGGACAATCGGTCAGCCGGATATCAACCGGAATGCTCAATGATATCCTCAACGACGCAACGACACGCGTCCAGCCGCCGACGGATAAGGGACGCCGCCTGAAAATATATTATATGACGCAGACAGGTATAAAACCGCCGACTTTCGTCATATTCTGCAACGAACCGGAGCTCTTTCATTTTTCATACCGGCGTTATATCGAAAATAAACTGCGTGATGTCTTCGGATTTAAAGGAACACCCGTCCGTATTATTATCCGCGGACGCGGCGGTGATGACAAATAATAAATGCATATGCCGGGAGGGATTTTTATGGGCTTTGCTTTTTCCGAAATCTGGAAATATGGTTTTATTGGACTCGCAGGCCAGGAATACGGTCTTCATGTTGCTGTTTTAATACTGGGTTATCTGGTTTACGGAGGTATTTCATATCTTCTCGGTAGTCTTAATTTCGGATTGATCATATCTAAATATCGTTTCGGAGATGATATACGATCACACGGAAGCGGGAATGCAGGCATGACGAATATGCTGCGTACCTATGGAAAATCGGCAGCCGTTTTTACTCTTCTGGGTGATGCCCTGAAAGCTGTTGTATCGGTGATCCTTATCGGACGTATGCTCGGAGGGGAATACGGAGCCTATTTTGCCGGACTCGGCTGCATCCTGGGGCATGTGTTTCCGCTTTACTTCGGTTTTAAAGGCGGAAAAGGTGTTGTTGTCACCGCATCCATGGTATTATGTCTCGATCCTCTTGTGTTCGCGCTTCTTTTTTCGATATTTGCCTTGATTGTGATTTTTACAAGATATATCTCCCTTGGTTCTGTCATGTGCATGATGGTGTATCCGCTTGTTTTATACAGGATGACCGGAGGCGGATTTCATGTCATCATCGCTTTTATAATCGCTGTTTTGATCATTTATCTGCATCGCGGCAATATAAAACGGATCCGGCTGGGAACCGAAAATAAATTTTCTTTAAAAAGAAAGTCTGATCCGGCAGTAATAAAAGACAGTACGGAAACGGATAAGGATAAGGAGAAATAAATATGCTGCTTCAGGTTAAACAGATCGCTGAGCGGGTTCATGAACTGCGTGAAATATTAGGTATATCCGCGGAAAAAGTTGCCTCAGACATCAATGTTTCGCCGGGTATTTATGCCGGATATGAAACCGGAATCGAGGATATTCCGGTCGGAAAATTATATCTGATAGCAAACGCGCTGGGTGTCGACCCGACTGTATTGCTAATAGGAGACGAACCGCGGATGGTTGACTGTACTGTCGTACGTCAGGGCAGGGGCATCAGCATCGAGCGATATAAAGGCTATAAATTTACGTCACTTGCTTATAATTATATCAATCGTCAGATGGAACCGATGATTGTATCTCTCGAACCGTCGGAATCAAAACCGGAACTTGTGGTTCATGAAGGACAGGAATTCAATTATGTACTCAGCGGAACAGTCTCCGTCATTCTGAAAGACAGGGAATATATTCTGAAAACCGGCGACAGCATTTATTTTAATCCTGCCATACCGCACGGGCAAAGAGCGGTAGGCGGAGAACCGGCGCGTTTTCTGACGGTTATCAACGAATAAGCGGATAGATTAAGATTATAAAACGGAGATGGTGCGATGAACTTTCTGGACAGATTTCTCGGACGGACTGAATTTAAAAGTTATGATGATTTTATTGCCGGTTATCATTTAATAATACCCGAGAATTTTAATTTCGCTTATGACATTATTGATGAATATAAACGCCTTGAACCGGAAAAAGCCGCTTTGCTGCGTTATGACGACGAAAACGAATATCATTACAGTTTCAGCGATTTATCGGTCATGTCTGATAAAACCGCGAATTTTTTCGCTTCCCGCGGATTAAAAAAAGGAGACTGTATATTATTGATGCTCCGTGAACGTGCGGAAGCCTGGATTTGTCTGCTGGCAGCTATAAAAATGGGCGTTATAGCCATTCCGGCTACTTATCAGCTTACTGCGGAAGATATTGCCTATCGCTGTGAGTGCGCGTCTGTAAAAATGATCTGCACGGTGGATGATGATGACCGTATCAGGCAGATTTCCGACGCTCTGCCCAGGTGTTCTGAAAAAATTCAAGTCGCGGTAGTCGGAGAAAACATCCCGGACGGCTGGATTGATCTGCGTATGGAAACAGCCGTGGCTTCGGAAAAATTCGAACGCGTTGCCATGTCAAACAGCGAAACAATGCTTATCTATTTTTCATCCGGCACAACCGGTTTTCCCAAGATGGTCTCTCATGATTTTACATATCCGCTGGGTCATATCACAACGGCCAAATATTGGCAGCATGTCGCGGACGAAGGGCGGCATCTCACTTATTCGGATTCCGGGTGGGCTAAATTTGCCTGGGGTAAAATTTTCGGACAATGGATTGCCGGCGGGATCATAGTCGCATACGATACAAAGCGTTTCAGTGCCGTCAAATTGCTCGAAGCTATCGACCGTCTGCATCTTTCGACGTTCTGTGCTCCTCCGACTGTCCTGCGCAGCATGATCTCCGAGGATATGTCCCTGTATGATTATTCATCGCTGCAGCATTGTTCTTCTGCCGGAGAACCTTTGAATCCCGAAGTGATCGAACGTTTTCACAGTGCGACGGGACTCACGGTGCATGAAGGTTTCGGTCAGACGGAAACCTCCGTATTGCTTGCCAATTTCGGATGGGATCCGGTCAAGACGGGATCTATGGGCAAACCTGCGCCATTATACGATATAACACTGGTTGACAGTGAGGGAAACGAGTGTGAAGACGGTGTCACAGGATCTATCGTTATACGTAATGCCGTTAAAGGACGTCCTTGCGGATTATTCTGCGAATACCGCAATAATCCAGGTGCGATGGCTGAATCGTTTTCGGACGGTGTGTATAACACCAAAGACATGGCATGGCGCGATTCGGAGGGATATTATTGGTTCGAAGGCCGCGATGATGATATCATCAAATGCTCAGGTTACAGAATCGGTCCGTTTGAAGTTGAAAGCGTGTTACAGAAACATCCCGCGGTGATGGAATGTGCCGTAACGGCTGTTCCGGACGAGGTCAGGGGACAGGTGGTAAAAGCTACGATCATATTGAACCGCGGATATCAGGCATCGGATGAATTGAAAAAAGAAATACAGATGTATTTCAAGCGCAATACGGCGCCCTATAAATATCCGCGCGTCATCGAATTCGTTTCGGAACTGCCTAAAACTCCGAGCGGTAAAATCAAACGCGGCGAAATAAAAAAGCATGATGCTCTGTTGTATAAAAACAGTCATTAAAAATATTATGAATTATTTGACGCAACTATTGCAATATGTTATTATTTATGATATAATATCGGTTGTTGACTTTATAAACGAACGATATCGTCGGTATTAGATCGTTTTTTATCGAATGTTTTATTTGGAGGTGCGATACATGGCAAAATGTGAAATATGCGGAAAGCAGGTTGTATTCGGTCTGAACGTCTCTCACTCGAACCGCAAGACCAACCGAACCTGGAAACCCAATATCAGAAAAGTCAGATCCGTTGTCAACGGAACCCACAAGACTTTGAGTGTCTGCTCTCGTTGTCTGCGGTCAAATAAAGTTACAAGAGCGGTTTAATCTCCCCACGGATGATCAAAATCGGCATAACGCAGATAGCCGGTACAGTCTTGAGTTGCGTATTTATTTGGCTGAAAATAAAAGACAAGTGACGGGAGTTTGTTCCCGTCTTGTTTTTTGTCCGGAAAGGGACCGATGATCAAATATGTTTTATGCAGTGATAAAATAAGCGTTAAAATTCGCGAACGTCTGAAAGAATCGGGTCTGACACCTGTGCTCCTTCCCCCGTATGAGCGATTGCCCGAACCGGTTGCTTCTCATCCCGATATGCTTGTATACCGGCTCCGTTCGGGTGCTTTGCTTACGTATGCCGGATATTATGCTTTGAATTCTTCTGTGTTTCAAAAACTCGGCTGCGTCATCATAACCGAAAAAATCGTTCCGGAAAAAGAATATCCGAAAGATATTGTTCTGAATGCTCTTCGTGTCGGCGATATTGTTTTCGGCCGGACTGACCGTCTTTCGGAAATGATCCTGAAAGATACCCGTAGGTCCGTATTTATCCGTCAGGGATATTCGCGCTGTTCCGCATGCGTGATTGATGACGGCAGTCTCATAACCGCCGATCCCGCTGTCGCGTCCGCAGTTGCGGAATATGGTGTCTCCGTCACTTTTATCACAGGTGGAGGTATCAGGCTAGAGGGATACGGCTGCGGTTTTATCGGAGGCGCTTCGGGTGTGATCGGGAACAGCGTGGCTTTCTTCGGCAATATATCGGCACATCCCGAAGGAGAAAAAATAAAAGCGGCTGTTTTAAGCCGCGGTAAGGATATTATCAGCCTGGAAGATGATGTGCTGACAGATTATGGAGGGCTGATGATCATTTGAATTACTTGATGATGGAGATGTTTCCTATCAGCGGAAGCTCCTTCGCAAATCCGTTTAGAGTATTGACAAGACCGAACAGGAAAAGTATAAAAACAGCGATTCCGACAAGGGATGCAGCTAATCCGCCCAATATCGGTATCATATTCAGGAAACCGCCTATTACAGAACATAATAAAAGCACCAGACCCTGATTGGCATGAAACCGTCCGAATTTCGAATTCGGGCATGCCACCAAAGGTAAAAAGAAGAGTATGCCGAAATAAGAGAGAGCGGAGACGACTTTGTTCTGCTCGATATCGGCACGGTCGAATGAATTTGTTCTGTCATTGATATTCATGATATTTTCTCCTCTGTTATGTTTATTATATTTATATTACCGTATATTTATCGGTTTGTCAATGTTTTATGAAATAAATACAAATAAAATTCAAAGTCAGGATATACGGCTTGTTTTTGCATTCCGGAAATTCCGTTGCAAAATTCCGTAGCGGAACCTGCTTTGGGAATTTGCCTATGTCAAAATGATGTTGACATTCGGTCGTATTTATGATAAAATATTATAATTAAATACAAAACGGTGATGTGTATGTCGAACGGCGATTTCAAGAATCCGGATAAAAAAAATACCGGGCGGGACGATCTTTTTTGGGAAATAGAATACATGCTTCCTCCGAAAAAAACGACCGCGGCATTCTCCCGCGACACCGAAACTGTGGAAATCGATATTATACGCGGGACTGCATCGGATTCCGGTGTTTTCATTCCGAAGAAAAGCGCGCCCGGCTCCGAACCGGCGAAAAAATATATTTCGGAACCTGTCTGCTCCTATAAACCCGATAATCAGCTGATCACAAATGTGTCTGTGTGGCACTGGCCTTCCAAATATTCTTTTTATGAGCGGTTTCGTGCGGATGCCTTAAAGTATTATTTTCTTTCCGGCACGCAATGCGAATTCATCGCTTTTTTTTCTTATATGCCGCAGTATATGCAGCTTAACAGGGAACAGCGTGATTATTATCTGTGGTGGCGGGATAATGCAAGACGAAATATATGGCTGCAGACGGATTACAGCTATATCTTTTTATATATATATGAAATAATCAATCTTCCCGATTTTATTTCACCTGTAAAAGGCCTTGATATGTTATGCGGTTTATGGCTTTCGCAACGAACAAAGTTTCCGAAACTGGACCGTTATCTGACGGAATGGATCTGTGATTATTGTCTTGTCAATATGATGGAACCGCCTTATATACGGCTGGCACCTATTATGGGATCTGTTCTCGCTTGCGCCTCCTTCAAAGAATTTTATCTGAAACCGGGCATTGCCTCGACTCATACCTATGCTTCCGCACTGCTTAATTTCGCATCGAATTATAACTGGCGTTCGGGTAAATTCTATAATGCGGAAACAGCGGATTTTTTTGACAAGCACATAGAAGGTGCGTTTTTCCATGTTGTTGAAAAACTTTCGGCTTCCGACAGCCGGTTTACTGCGAATGGCGGGAACATGATGCCTGCCCGGCTGACGCGCGACGCTTTTTCGGGTTCGCTTTGTGCGTATAATATCAAACGGCGTATCGACGTGGAATATTCATCCTGCACGCGTTCTCCCGAACTTC
>CAZVPD010000137.1:0-9918 GCA_964628455.1 uncultured Lachnospiraceae bacterium | reverse complement strand
CATTCTCTCGGAATCGAAGGTATCTGTCCGGAGAACTCGCTTTTTTTTGTCGCCGCAGGTGCTGCACTGTATAAAAATATGTATTCCGCGCCTGTCGATACGATGATAGAGATTTTTTCATCCTATAAAGCCGGTGACAATTATATAAGCTGCGCACCTCTTTTTTCGGGTGCTGAAGATTATGCCGCATTTAAAACACGCCACGCTCTTGATCACATCCATACGGATGAGCGAAAAAATTACAGCGGCGGAGTATATATCGGTATCGATGCGGGTTCCACAACGGTTAAAACGGTAGTGACAGATGTTGACAACAACATTATTTTCTCTCTGTATCAGCAGAATAACGGGAATGCCGTGCCGGTTATCCGTAATTTCCTGGATCGTTTTTATGAAAAATACCCGGCTGCCGTTGTCATTGCATCGGCTGTAACGGGATACGGTGAAGACCTGGTAAAAAATGCATTTAAACTGGATTACGGTATAGTCGAAACGATCGCTCATTTTACCGCAGCACATCGTTTTCGGCCCGATGTCGACTTTATAATAGACATCGGCGGTCAGGATATAAAATGTTTTAAAATCAACGACGGAGTCATCGACAACATATTCCTTAATGAAGCCTGTTCTTCAGGCTGCGGATCTTTTTTACAGACATTCGCAGGGGCTTGGGGAATGACCATCGAAGAATTTGCCGGAAAAGGAATCTTTGCCGACAGACCGGTTGATTTAGGTTCCCGCTGTACCGTATTTATGAATTCCTCTGTGAAACAGGCGCAGAAAGACGGCGCATCGATTGAAAATATCTCCGCGGGACTGTCTATCAGCGTGGTTAAAAACGCTTTGTATAAAGTTATCCGCGCTGCTACGGCCGATAGTCTCGGAAAGCATATCGTTGTACAGGGCGGAACTTTTTTAAATGATGCGGTTTTACGCGCTTTCGAAAAAGAGATCGGAAGGGATATCGTACGGCCCAATATTGCCGGGCTGATGGGAGCGTTCGGGTGTGCTCTATATGCGAGAAAAAAAGCGGAAAATGCAAATCGCATGAGAAGCGATCTTTTGACGCGTGATGAACTGAAAAAATTCACACATAAAATCACTTCGGCAAACTGCGGCAGATGTCCGAACAACTGCAGTTTGACGATCAATCTGTTTGACGGCGGACGGAAGTATATCGGAGGGAACCGCTGTGAAAAACCGCTTGCACGTTCCGCAAATACCGCCGGAAACGACCTGAATATATACGATTATAAAAGAGCTTTGCTTGACGCTTATACTCCTCAGGACGGAATACGCGGCACCATCGGTATTCCGATGGTATTGAATATGTTTGAATTGTTTCCGTTCTGGCATACACTGTTCACCCGGCTCGGATTCAGAATTGTCAAATCACCGCCGTCGGGTCGATCGCTGTATCTGGAAGGACAGCATTCCATTCCTTCGGACACGGTCTGTTATCCCGCCAAACTCGTTCACGGACATATAAACGCGCTCATCTCATCCGGGGTCGAAACGATCTTTTATCCCTGCATGACGTATAATCTTGATGAAAAAAAGAGCGACAATCATTACAATTGTCCTGTTGTGGCATATTATCCCGAAGTAATTGCCGCTAACGTTCCCGAAATAGGTTCTGTCCGCTTTATACATGATTATGTCGGTATTCACAGAAAAAAAGACTTTATAAAAAAGTTTTATAATATTCTCTCAAAATATTATAAGGATATAACTCTGCCCGAAACGACAGCTGCGGTCAATGCCGCATATGAAGAATACGATAAATTTATAGAAAGCATACAGAAAAAAGGCAGGGAATATATTTCCGAAGCAAAAAAGCGGAATATGAAAATCATCATACTCTCGGGCAGACCGTATCATCTCGACGAAGATATCAACCACGGTATAGACAAGCTGATCTGTGAGTTGGGAGCGGCAGTGATATCGGAGGATGCGGTCAGCGGAGAAGCGGAAAAAATCACGACGAATGTTTTGAATCAATGGACTTATCACGCGCGTTTATATTCGGCCGCAAAATATGTCACCCTTGCGGGTCCCGATATCAATCTTGTACAGCTGGTTTCATTCGGCTGCGGAGTCGATGCGATAACAACAGACGAAGTGCGCTCGATTCTTGAAAAAGCGGACAGAATCTATACGCAGATAAAAATAGATGAAATTACCAACCTCGGTGCCGTTAAGATCAGGCTTCGCAGTTTATTTGCGGCTCTTGAATGGAACTGAGCCTGAAAATAAATCGGGACTAAAAAGAGAAGTATAAGACATCGGATAAACGACTTTGAGGGATTTTATGGCAAACGAATCAGCAAGACTTGAATTTACAAAAGAAATGAAGCGCGATTATACGATTCTGATTCCGAATATGGCGCCGATTCATTTTGAATTCATAAAAAACATCTTCTGTTATTACGGTTATAAAATGGAACTGTTATATAATGAGGGCAGAGGCGTTGTCGATACGGGATTAAAATATGTCCATAACGATACCTGTTATCCTGCATTGCTGTGTATCGGTCAGATGATCAATGCACTTGAAAGCGGAAATTACGATCTTAAAAAAACCGCGCTTATGATAACGCAGACAGGCGGAGGCTGCCGGGCTTCAAATTACATCCATCTGCTGCGCAAAGCTCTGATTAAAGCGGGAATGTCGTATATACCTGTTGTTTCCCTCAATCTTTCGGGGCTCGAAAAAAACAGCGGGTTCAACTTCACACTGCCGATGATGAGCAAGTCGCTGTACGCGCTGACATACGCCGATATTATCATGCTGCTGGATAATCAGGTCAAACCCTATGAGGTAAATGCTGGTGACAGTGCTGAAATGGTACGGTATTGGGTCAATAAACTCAGTGAAGAATTTAAAAAATCCAACATATCTTCTTTTTCGCTGAAAAACATCGGGCAAACCATGACATCCATAGCTAATGATTTCAGCGCAATACCGGTCATTAAAAGAAAAAAAATAAAAGTAGGTATAGTGGGAGAAATATATGTAAAATATTCGGCTCTCGCAAACAACGGACTCGAATCATTTCTGGCTTCACAGGGGTGCGAGGTCATGGTACCCGGTATGATGGGTTTTATACTGTTTAAACTTGACAATCGCATTGAAGACATTAAACTTTACGGCGGAAGCGGAATCAAACTGGCTCTGCTTAAATCATTTATGAGCTTTTTTTCTAAAATCGAAGGAAAACTGATATCTGCCATCCAGGATACCGGCAGGTTTTCGGCACCTTCACCTTATTCCCATTTAAAAAAACTTGCCAGTCGTGTTATCGGAGCGGGTTGTAAAATGGGTGAAGGATGGCTTCTGACCGCAGAAATGATGGAACTGATCGAAAACGGTTATCCGAATGTGGTGTGTGCCCAGCCGTTCGGCTGTCTGCCCAATCATATAGTCGGAAAAGGAATGATCCGTAAATTAAAGGAATTATATCCGAAATCCAATATAGTGCCGATCGATTACGATCCGGGGGCTACAAAAGTAAATCAGGAAAACAGAATCAAGCTGATGCTTGCGGTCGCAAATGAAAACATGAATTAAAAAGGGGCTGCAGCCGATAAAGCTGCATCCCCCTTTTTTTATCGGTCGATTATTCGACTTTTTTCAGTTTCGCATAAGTTGCCATAAGTTTTTTCGTTCCGTTATCATCAAAAGCTATTTCATACAGTATATCGGCACCCATTAATGTAGCCGAAAGAACTTCGCCCCGTCCGAAAGTGGCGTGCGTCACCAAATCGCCCGTTTCAAATGCAACAATACCGTTTGGTCTGAGATTCGGGGAAGCCGAGTCGGCTTTTTTAAAAAATTCCTTTGATATGATGTTTTTCCGCGCCCGTTCACGTCGTGAAGGTGATCTGGTATTGTCAGCCTGGCTTTCTTCCTCAAGCTTTGCGGCTGCTTTTGCCTCCGCTGCTGCCTGCTGTTTTTTAAGCTGATCGCTGTCAAGATAATGATCGGGTATTTCTTTTACAAATCTCGACGGCTGGTTATACTGAGTCCTGCCGTATAGTGTTCTCTCACGGACATGGAGGCAATACAGGCGTTCTTTTGCACGTGTTATCGCAACATAGGCAAGGCGTCTTTCTTCTTCAAGGTCTTCGGGGTATAATGCCGACTGCATTCCCGGGAAAATATTCTCTTCGAAACCCGGTATGAATATAATCGGAAATTCCAAACCTTTGGCGTTATGCACTGTCATCAATACGACAGCATCGGAATCGTTGTCATAGTTATCGATATCGGCTACAAGAGCGACTTCTTCAAGGAATGATTCGAGTGTGGAATTTTCATTGTTTTTTTCGTATTCGATTGCATTCGTCATCAATTCCCGAACATTTTCCAGACGGTCTGCTTCTTCTTCACCTGCCGCAAGGAGCATGCGCTGATATCCCGACAACTCGATTGTTTTTTCAATCAGAACCGGGAGTCTCTCGGTTTGGGAAATTTCATATAATCCGTTTATCAGTATTGTAAAATCACGAAGTTTGGGTGCGAATTTGGATATAGCCGGATAACGTTCGGCATGTTCCATGATTTCAAACATGCTGACGCCTTCAAATACCGCGAGTTGTTCGACGGCATTCACCGTCGTATCGCCGATTTTACGTTTCGGTTCATTTATTATACGGCGAAGCCTGAGGTTGTCTCCCCTGTTGTTGATGACACAAAGATAAGCCAGAATGTCCTTGATTTCCTTGCGTTCATAAAATCTCAATCCGCCTATAATACGATATGGAATCCCGCTCTTTGCAAATACCTGCTCAAGGCTGTTTGACTGCGCGTTTACCCGATATAAAACGGCAAAATCACTGAAATGTCTTTTTTCTCTGATCGAATGCTCGGCGATTTTATTGATAATAAAGCGTGCTTCCTCGGTTTGATTTTCAAGCCTTTTCAAACATACCTTTTCGCCTTCGCAATTGGTCGTAAAAAGTTGTTTGCCCCGCCTTCCGATGTTATTGCTGATAACCGAATTGGCCGAATTCAGAATGTTCTGCGTCGAACGGTAATTTTGTTCGAGCTTGATGATTTTAGTGTTTTCAAGTTCACGGTCGAAATTCAGAATATTTTCAATCCGGGCTCCGCGGAATTTATAAATACTCTGGTCATCATCCCCGACAACCATAAGGTTATTATGGCGCTGCGACAGTAATTTTATAAGCGTAAACTGAGCGTTGTTGGTGTCCTGATATTCGTCCACACAGATATATTTGAAACGTCGGGTAAAATAATCCAGAACTTCGGGATTTTTCTGCAGCAGCAACACGGTACGCATGATGATATCATCAAAATCCAGAACGTTTGCTTCTTTTAGGCGTTTCTGGTATTCACGGTAAACAGAAGAGATTTTCTTTTTCATAAATTCATCGCCTGCGTCGGCTTCGAATTCATCCGGCATCAACAGCCGGTCTTTTGCCCTGCTGATGGCTGTCAGGGCGGATTTTACGGAGAGTGTTTTCTCATCGATATTCAAAGCTTTGAAAACAAATCCCAAAACTCTTTTTGAATCATCGGCATCATAGATTGTAAATCCGGGCGCAAGTCCCGCGGCATCGCTGTATTTACGCAGAAAACGCATACAAACCGAATGAAAAGTTCCCGCCCAGATCTCATCCGATGAATTGCCGTCCGGTAACTCGCCAACCGTCTGTGACAGCCGGAGTTTCATTTCGTTCGCTGCTTTATTGGTGAAAGTGATACTCAAAACAGTCCATGGAGGACAGGGGTTTACGGCATAGGGGGACAGGATCTTTTCTATGGAATCGTCATCAAGGTTCTGAGCTTTTTCCAGTTCGTCGATATCGGCGGCTGATAAATTGTCCGGGACCGACTCATTAAAATACGCGTCGCCGTATTTTATAATAAACGCTATGCGTTCTGTCAGAACAGTGGTTTTTCCGCTGCCGGCGCCTGCCAATACGAGCAGCGGTCCGTTGACTGTAAAAACAGCTTCACGCTGAGCGGGATTCAAAAAAGAATACATTTTATTAAAAAGGACCCTTTTTATACTGATGAACCGGTCCCGTAAAGTAATACTGTTTTCGTCCATAATAACCTCCTGAAACGCTTGGTATAACCCATCATACATATATTTTACTACAAAACAGATAAAAAATCAATGTGATTTATAATAAAATATAAAATCAAAACATATACCGGGATGTTCGAAATATAAACCGAAGAAGCCGGTAAAATTCTTTACAAACAAAAAACGATATGCTATAATACAGTCGGTGCCTGAGATACGGCACATATAAATAATCGCCGGTGCAGCCCGATCACCGGTATACCGCCGAGAAATCAATCAAAAACGAAAGGAACGGGATAGAATGCAATGAATAAATATCCCTTGAAACTGAAGCCTGTTTCAAAAAACGCTCTTTGGGGCGGTGATATTTTGATAAAGCATTACAGCAAGACGAGTGATTTTGAAACTCTCGCGGAATCCTGGGAGCTGACCCTGCATGCCGAGGGGATGAGCGTTATAGAAAACGGAGAATATGCGGGGATGACGCTTGCCGAATATCTGGCGGTTGAAAAAGACAGGGACGGCTTTTATGATTTCCCTTTGATGGTAAAGTTCATCGACGCAAAAGAAAATCTTTCTGTTCAGGTACATCCGAATAAAACGGAATTATGGTATATCGTAGAGGCGTCCGCAGGCGCACGGTTAATATACGGTCTGAAAAACGACTTTAACGAGGAATTATTCCGCAAGGCTCTGAAAGACGGAACGGCGGACGAACTGCTTCGTTTTATTAATGTGCGTGCGGGTGAGTTTTATCTTCTTCCGACCGGGCTCATCCATGCCATCGGCGGAGGTATTTTAATCGCGGAATTTCAACAAAATTCCAATATTACCTATCGTGTTTACGATTATAACCGCGGCCGTGAGATACACACAGAAAAAGCAATAGAAACGATCAAAGAACTGAGGGAAAACGGTTATTATGCGGGAATAACGGAATGCGAATATTTTAAAACAGAAAAAAAATCCGTATTTCCCGATTGTATTATTCATACAGATCAGTCATTCGCTCATATTCTTTTTCTTGAGGGCAGCGCACTGGTTGGAAACGAAAAGGCGGTAAAAGGCAGCAGTTATTTTTTGCCGAAAGGGACGGGGGATGTCAGAATCACCTCGTATAAACCGATCGATATTATTGTCACCTATCCCAAAGGTCCATATAAATTTTAAAATCATCCGGAAATCAAAACGCCGTAAATTATAAAACGGTTCGGTTTCCGTATTTATTCCGACAGCCTGCCGTAATAAGGCAGGCTGTTTGATTTTATGCTATATATTCATATCCCTTCTGCCTGAAAGGGCTTTGGAAAGGGTACCTTCATCCGTGTATTCGAGATCACCGCCGACAGGCATGCCGTAAGCAAGCCGGCTGATGCGGAGACCCATCGGGTTCAGAAGCTTGAAAAGATAAACCGCCGTGGCTTCACCTTCCACATCGGGATTCGTTGCGATGACAATTTCCCGGATCTCGCTGTTTTTTATCCTTTCGAGAAGCTCATGTATGCGAAGTTTATCCGGGCCGATCCCCTCAAGCGGAGAAAGGACACCGTGCAGAACATGATACAGCCCATTGTAATCGTGCACACGCTCGAGGGCTATGAGAGCGCGGTAATCTTCGACAACGCAGATGACGGACTTGTCGCGCCTGAGATCGGCACATACGGGGCATAAACCGCTTTCACTGATGCCGAAACATACGGGACAGGCGGTTATATTTTTTTTTGCATCGGCAATCGCATTTATCAGCAGCTGCGCCTCTTCATCGGAATAATCCAGTATTGAAAAAGCCATCCGCGCAGCGGTTTTTTTTCCAATGGACGGTATGTGGCGGAATTGTTCGATCAACCGTTCAAGAGAGGGTAGCGTTTCTGTCATAATATTTAAAAGAGACCCGGGATACCGACATCTCCGGTAATCTGCGACATTTCTTTTTTGTTGGTTTCATCGACCTTTTTGATTGCTTCGTTAAAAGCCGCGCAAAGAACGTCGGATAACGTTTCTATGTCATCGGGGTCGACAATTTCTGCTTTTAAAGACAGCGACAAGATCTCTTTTTTACCGTTGATTTTTAACGATACGACTCCGCCGCCGGCTGTGATTTCGTATTCGCGCATATCGAGTTTTTCCTGGAGTTCATTCATTTGCTCCTGCATTTTTTGTGCCTGGCGTATCATACCCTGCATATTCTGCTGGCCTCCGCCTACACCTTTTGGTAAATTGGCTTTCATTTGTTTGTTATTTCACTCCTGTATCATATTCGGTATCTATTTCATCGATCGGACTTTTGTCGTTGTCCGCATTTTCTGTTTCAAAAACAAGCTCGTTAATGACGTCATAACTTTGAATGATCGATAAAAGTTTCTCTTTGGCGGACGGTCTGTCCAGCATGGTTATCGAAAGTTTGTTCGGCAGTCTGATCACAAGTATTCCGGGTTTATCGGTTTTATATGCTTTTGAACTGTTCAGAAAAGAGCCGTTGGAAATGTCTGCTTTCTCGAATTTTTTAATGATTTCGATCCAGTATCCGGCCGGTTTATATGAGCTTTTTTGAATGACCGCATCGGGATCTTTTATGGGCGCTAAAACAGGAGGCTTTGCATCTTCGTTTGAATCCCGGAATGGCGGATTGCATCTCGCCGCGTTACCTGCGGTGTTTTCTTCGAGGGCGGAAACGCGCGCCGCAATCGCTTTCAGGCTGTCATCCGGTTTCTGAGCCATTCGTAGAAGGGTGAATTCCGCACATAATCTCTTTGAAACAATATTGCGCTGCATCGAAATATAGGCGTCATCAAGCAGAGAACAATGCCAAAGCATCATTTCACGTGTTAATCCGGAAGCGGCTGTGCAGGTTAATTTATATTCTTCGGAGGTTAAGTCAAGATAATTTTCTGCGTTTTCAAGACTTTTTACAACAAGCATATCACGGTAAAAAGTTACCAGTTCCTGCCAGAACACCGAAATGTCTTTCGATGAATTGTAAACATCGGCAATTGTGGCAAATAATACATCCAGCTTTCCCTTAATCACGGCTGATACGACAGAAGCTGCCGTTTCACGGCCGGTAATGCCTGCAACCGACCGAACCTGCAGAGTATTTACGGTGTTTTTTTCGGCGGCACAAAGTTCAAGCAGGCTGATCGCATCGCGCATACCGCCCTGGGCAGCTCTCGCGATCAGGATGGCGGCATCGGGTTCCAATGATATATTTTCCCGGCCGGCTATGAAAAGCAGCCTGTTTACGATATCATTCTGCGAGATGCGGCGAAAGTCAAACCTTCGGCAGCGGGATATGATGGTAGCCGGAAGTTTATGAAGTTCCGTTGTAGCCAGTATAAATATGACCTGAGGAGGAGGTTCCTCAAGGGTTTTTAAAAGAGCATTGAAAGCCGCTGCCGAGAGCATGTGAACCTCATCAATGATATAAACGCGGTACTTGACTGTTGCGGGGGAATAAACCACCTCTTCGCGTATCGCTCTTATGTCATCAATGCCGTTATTTGACGCGGCATCGATTTCAAGCACATCCGTTATTGTTCCGTTGCCGATTCCGATGCATGAAGAACAAATTCCGCAGGGCTCCCCTTTGCGGGGATTTTCGCAGTTGACCGCCCGCGACAGAATTTTCGCGCAGGTGGTTTTCCCTGTCCCCCGTGAACCGTAAAAAAGATACGCATGCGATGTTTTGTCATGCGCCGCTTCATAACTCAATACCGATGTAATATGCTCCTGTCCGGATACTTCCGCAAAAGTTTCCGGTCTCCACTTTCTGTATAAAACCCGGTGCATTTGTTTCACCTACCCGATTGCGCATGAATATTTATATGAAGAAAAGGTTAGGGCAGAGAAGTCAGACCGTTAT
>CAZVPD010000136.1:0-10052 GCA_964628455.1 uncultured Lachnospiraceae bacterium | reverse complement strand
ATTCGCTCCTGTCCCGAGGATTCGCTCCTGTCCCGAGGATTCGCTCCTGTCCCGAAGATTTACTCCTGTCGGAAAATTCGCCTGTTTTCCGGATATTGTCCCCCGGCTTTGACTTGATCGTTCAAATAACATTTCGCGAGGTAACTATGAATAACAGCACGGACGGCGGATTCCGCAGAAAACCGCACCGCATCAGGGCATTTCTGCAGAATAAAATATTCATTCTGTTTTTTCTGCCTGTGATCGCTCTGATCATCATCATAGCCGCTGTTTTGATTATAAGGGTGATCAAAACGCCGGAAGCGGAGGGTATGACGGCTGCGGGCAGTGATTATATTTATGTCCTTCCGATCGGCGAGCGTCCTGCCGACGATACGGCTGCTCCCGACAGGGATCCGTTTGCCGGCAGCGGTACGGCTGCCCTGGTCCTCGACGGCATCATGTATAATCCGGACGGGAACTCCGTTGTTATTCTGCGTTCGGCCGACGCTTCGTACCTCGTTTCGCCCGACGGCCTGATCGGTCAGACGGGCTGGGTGGTTGCGGCGGTAACCTCCGATACCGTGACCATCGTAAAAAACGATAAATCCGAGGTGCTCTCGCTGGCTGCCGATGCGGTCGCCGGTATCGTTAAAAACGAAACGGAGGGATCATGATGTCGGGGAAAAACGGATTGCCGCTCAAACGGATAGCCGTGATGCTTCTTGTCTGCATTCTGCTTTCGGCCGCCGTTTTCGCGGCGGAACCGGAGTATGTCACGCACACCGTCGTCCCGGGTGACACGCTCGGAAAGATCGCAAAGCAATACGGCGTTACGGTCGCCGAAATCGCGGAGCTCAACGGCATCACGGACGTCAATATCATCGCCGTGGGCGATCAGATAAAAATTTCCGTGATTGTGCCCGAAACCACCGCCGGGACAGCCGCTCCCGAAACGGAATCCGTTCCCGCACCGGAAATATTGCCGCCCGAATACGACGCTTCCTTTGACAGCCTGTATGAGGATATGGAGACCGTCATATCGGTGAATTTCAATCAGACCGATATACGCGACGTGCTCAGCGCGTTCGCCGTCAATCTGGGCTGCAACTTTATTTTCAAAGGCACCGCCGTAAGCGTGACCCTTGTCCTCCGCGATGTGACGGTCGGAGAGGCGCTTGATTATGTGATGAAGCTGATCAATATGACGTATTTCATCGACGGCAGAACGATCATCGTCGGTGAAAAGCTGGATCTGATCAAAAGCTTCAGCGAAGCCGTGCAGATGACCGAATTTACACTCTCGCATGTGAAGGCGGATACGGTCATGTCGCAGATCAAGGCGCTGGGTATCCCTGTGACTGTCACTGCTTCGGGCGAAAACGAATACCGCTTTGTCGCGCAGGGCCTGCCTGCCGACTTGTCGAAGGTGCGCGACCTGATCCGTATGATCGATAAAAGGGAAAATTCGATGATCGGTCCGGCTGCCGTTGCCTCGTTCTTCTATACGATCGATCTGAAATATATCACCGCAGCCGAATTGCAGAAAGTTCTCGCCTCCGTTTCGCTGCCGACCGGCGTCGTCCTTCCCGCCAAACCTTTGACTTTGTATGTATACGCCGGTGCGGATGATTATAAGCTGATCCTGAATATTTGCAAAGCGGTCGATACATCGGGCCCTGCCGCTGCCGTGACCGATGCGGAGCAGCCGGTCATAAAACAGATCAGTCTGCGTTATGTGACGCTGGATCTGATCGAAAGCCAGATCACCGCAAACGCCGAAGTAAAAATCATCAAGATTGCGACGAATAAAACGACTTTCTGGATGAACGGAAAACTCGCGCAGATAAAAAAAGCGGGGGAGATCGTTCTTCTTCTCGATACCGAAAAAAACGCCGCGGCGACAAGTCAGGAGATCATAGAGTCGTTCCGCCCGGTCGTTCTCAAGTATATCACCGCCGAACAGTTCAATACGATTTTATCCGGTCTGTCGCTGCCCACAGGCCTGATCTTCCCCGACAATGCGGATACGCTGTATCTTTATGCGTCTGCCGACGAATTTAAATCGATCGGCGAGATCCGTTCAGTTGTCGATAAAGAGGCGAACAATGCGGAAAGCGCTTCTTTGTTCCGCCCCGTAACCCTCAGATATATCACCGCCGAAGCATTCAACACAGCTCTTGCGGGGATTTCGCTTCCGGCCGGACTGATCTTCCCGAACAACGAAAAAACGCTGTTTATCTTCGCGACCCCCGATCAGTTCGACGCGATCAACGACATGCAGAAGGTGGTCGATGTACCCGCAAACTCGGCCGATGCGCAGACGCAGTTTATAACGGTCGTGCTCCGGTACATCACCGCGGAGCAGTTCAACTCGACCCTGTCCTCCCTCTCCCTTCCCACGGGCATCATCTATTCGGACAACGAGAATACGCTGTATATCAATGCGACGAATGAGGAAGAAGACAACATCAACAGGATAAAAGCCGTTGTCGACGTACCCCGGAACAACCTGACCGCCGGTTCGAAGTTCCGTACTGTCACGCTGCGCTATATGACGGCGGACCAGTTCGGCGAAACGCTTAAGAGCATGTCGCTGCCCTCGGGGCTTACGTTCCCGAACAATCCGTATACGCTCTATTTATATACGACGGCTGCCGAATACAGGGCGATCAGCGATATTAAAATGATGGTCGACGCGCCTCAGAACGCGCTGGACAGCGGGACAGACGTCTATCCGATCACGCTCAGATATCTTACGGCAAAACAGTTCAATGCGATCCTGACCGACGTTTCGCTTCCGACCGGCACCTATTTTAAGGATACAGACAGGACGATGTTCGTCAACGCGACGCTAAAGGAACTGAATGAGATCAACAAGATCAAAAACATCGTCGACAGCCTTTCAGCCACGTCAAGCGCATCTTCCGAATTCCGTCCGGTAACGCTGAGATATATCAGCGCCGAACAGTTTAATGCCACGCTTGCCGGTCTGTCGCTTCCGACGGGCATCACATATCCGGACAACAAGAAAACGCTGTATATATACGCGACGCCGGATGATTTCAACGAGATTGAGAGGGTCAGAACGGTTGTCGATACGCCGGAAAACGCCGCGGGCACTTCCGGCAGAAACCTGTATATCATCGAACTCAATTACATCACAGCGGACAAATTCAACGCGATACTGACCGGCATGTCCCTTCCGAACGGGATATTATTCAAAGAAGACAATAAGAATATGCTGTATCTGAATGTGACGCCCGATGAATACGCATCCGTGCTCGATGTTAAGTCCAAAGTCGACACGCCCGAAAGTGCATCTTCGGAAAACACGATGGTTTTTGAGGATGTCCCGCTCGATAATATGAATAAGGATTTCATCATTCCGTTTGTGAAAGCTCTCGGGCTGAAGATCGACGTTGTGGAACTGAAGAACATGCAGAAGGTGATCTGGCTCAGAGGACCCGCATCCGAAGTGGAGAAGGCGATCGCCGAAATCGATAAAATAAAAAACAACAGCGACGTCAATGCCGCTTCCTCATTCAGGACATTCCTGCTTAAAAACATCAGCGCCGAGGAAATGGCAAAGAAGCTGAAAGCGCTTAATTTCACCAATGTGGTCGTTCACACCGATATTCTGCCCGCGCTCAGCCGGAATATACTCGTTTCATTCCCGAACGATATGGAGGAGACGATCGCGGATATTATCTCATCACTCGACCTGGATCCCTCGCAGGACCAGACGGAACGCGTGACGCTGATGATCGATTCCGCCGACGGCGCGGGGGGCGAATCCAAACTCATGAACAGAATTTCGATCATTTCCCTGATGTCGGGCATCCCCGAGGATAAATTCGCCGTATCGGGCGATATTTCAAAAACCGATGTCCCGATGTTTGTGCTCTATCTCAGTGACGCGACGATCGCCGAAATAAAGCGCGCCCGTGAAATAGTCGATGAACTGGGAGACGGTACCGGTTCGATTCCGACAGCTCCGTCTGCTGAAGCCGTGGCTTCGTTCAGTATGATCGCAGCCGGCACTCCCGGGATCGCATATCAGATCGCACAGACCGAGACCACCTATGAATTATGGTTCTCTGTGATGAAGTGGGCGAAGAATAACGGTTATTCTTTTCAGAACGCAGGCCGTGAGGGCAGTGACGGGGTCGTCGGAGCGCCCCCGACGGCGTCGAGTTCCGAACCGGTCACCGATATAAGCTGGGGAGATGTCGTCGTTTGGCTCAATGCGTTGTCCGAACTGAAAGGACTGACTCCCGCATATACAATAGACAGCGTGCCGGTAATGGATTCACAGGCTGCAAATACCGCGGCAGGGGACAATACGATTTGGGTTTCGGGAAACGGTTACCGTCTGCCGTCATCGGCGGAATGGGAGACGGCTGCAAGTTGGATCGATCCCGTAAACCGGACTCCGGGCAGTTATCCGAGCGGCGCAAACGCGGATTATACCGATGAAGCCGCTGCCGGAGCGGTTGCCTGGTATGCGTCAAACTCGAACAATACGACAAATCCCGTGAAATTGAAAGTTCCCAACGCTCTGGGCCTTGAGCGGAAACGTGTGGGAATGGTGCGGTGATTTCACTGGTACCGGCAGCAGGATCATCCGCGGAGGAAGCTGGAGCGGATCTGCGGTCGATTTGCAGGTCGGTCTCACGAATGAATTCTATCCGACTTTCACAAGCATAGATATCGGTTTCCGCATCGCGAAAAATCCGTAATAAAAAAAGGCTTAAGAGAAAAATTTCTTTTAGGCCTTTTTTTATTCCGGATAAAGACGCCTGTAGTTTTCGGCTGCGCGGACGACGCGCTTCACGTAGTTTTCGGTTTCTTCAAACGGAATATGCGTCAGCCTGCCGTCTTCGGACAGCCCGGGGTCCCGGAGCCAGCCTTTCACGCGCGACATGCCGGCGTTGTAGGCCGCGTAGACCGTTTCCCACGAGCCGAATTCACCGTACAGATAGCCGAGGAAAAATACGCCGTACCGGATGTTGATCCCCGGATCATAGATGCTGCCGGACTTAATCTCATCGCCCGTCTTGGTCATCAGCCATGTGAAGGTTTCAGGGGTCAGCTGCATCAGGCCGGCGGCGCCTTTCGGGGACAGCGCTTTTTCGTCGAAGGCGCTTTCGGTCCTGATCACCGCGTATATGATATCGCTCGGAACGCCGTATAATTCCGCATATTGCTCGACGTACCCGCTGTAGCCCAGCGGGTGCGTTCTTCGGTCATAGGCGTCGGACAGGTATTTGTAGATAAATCCGCTCCCGGATGCCAGGAGTATGATCAGGAGTGTGAGAGCGGATATCCGCAGGAATGTTTTCATAAACGGATCCTTTTCGGCGTTGTGCCGGCGGTTCGGTCAGACGAAACGGATCTGCTGGAGGATGAGGTCGATCTGCAGCCGTATGTTATGGCCGTCGTTGTTGTTGACCGTAAAATCGGCGCGGTTGTAAAAATAATCGTCGTCATGCTGTTTCGAAAGGCGGGCAAGCGCCGCTTCTTCCGAGATGCCCCCGCGTTCTCTGATGCGCCTGAGCTTGACTGCCGTGTCGCACAGGACCGCGACGGTGTAATCGCAGTAATAGTTGAATCCGCTTTCATACAGGAGCGGCGCCTCGATCACCGCGGCAAACTCGCCGTCCGCTTCAAGCCGGCGCAGCCTGCTGCGGCATTCCGAAAGGATGTGCCTATGCGTAATTTGATTGAGCACGGCGGTGCTTTCTTTGTCTGCAAACGCGGCGGCGGCAAGTTTTGAGCGGTCGAGTTTCATATCAAGGGTCAGGATCCCTTCGCCGAAGTGATGGACGAGTTCGCCGAGACAGGGCGTGCCGGGAAGGGTGACCAGGCGTGATATTTCGTCTGTGTCGATGCTTTTTATTCCGAATTCGCCGAAAACGGCAGCTGCGTAGCTTTTGCCGGAACCCATGGAACCGGTCAGTCCGATGGCATACATGTCTGTGATCCCCCGAGGTGATTTATGTCAGATGGCCGATGCAGGTGCGGTATCCTTCCTCAATGACCCACTGGATATGCGCCGCATCCCTGAAAGACGGACGGGCGGCTTTTTGATAATAGACCGCGTCGAGAAAATCGTAATAGCTGCCCGCGTGCCCTCTCAGCCATCCAACGGGCGCCTTGACGCCGCAGAGCGGATAGGCGGGTTCTCCGTAGCGCCCCACGCATTCGATGCGGCAGAAACCCGAGTTGCCGCCGCAGTCGGTGTTGTGGTTTTTCCCCGCGTGCGCGGTCGCGTCGTAAAAATACAGCCAGTTGGGTTCCATCAGGTCGAACCGGATCGCGCCGCGTTCGCCGTAAAGTTCGAGTCTGAGATCGTCGTTGGTGCCTGCGGCGATCTTCGAGGCTTCGACCGTGCCGTAAGCGCCGCATTTCAGTTTCGCCGTCATATAGAACGCTTCGTCCGCGTTGGTTTTCCAGGGCTTTCCGTCCATCCCTTTCCGGACCGGATAAGCGATCTGTGCGGTCCCCTGTATTTTTTCGAACTCGCCGCAGAGGAAATACACGAGATCGATCGCATGGGAACCGAGGTCCACCAGCACACCCCCGCCGCTGACAGCGCGGTCCTGCTTCCAGCCTGCGTTCCTGGACGTGTCGGCGCAGCTCGAATGCAGATAAGCGGCACGGAAAGACAGGAGCCGTCCCAGTTTTCCTTCGTCAACGAGCTGTTTCGCCCGCAGTATCGGCGCAAGCGCTCTGTTGTTGAAGACGACCTGCGCGGTGATGCCCGCCTTTTCGGCAAGCGAAGCGATTTCCTCGGCCTCGGTATATGTGACGCAGAGCGGTTTTTCGCAGTATATATGCTTTCCCACCGCTATGGCTTTTTTCAGAGCGGGATAGTGGTGTATGTTGGGTGTCGAAATATCGATGATATCGATATCAGGATGATAAATAAGTTCATCCTCGTCCGTCGTGGCAAACGGTATGCCGAATTGTTTTGCCGTTTCGCCCGATGCAGCGGTCGCGGTGCAGACGCCCGCCATTTCGGCGGTAAACGGCAGTCCCCGGTAGTGGAATTTCAAATTATCGACGGCATACAGATGTGTCCTGCCCATATTGCCGAATCCGAGCAGTCCGATTCTGAAAGTTTTCATAGGAAATCATTTCTCCCCGCATGAATGTGTTGAGTCTATTATAGCTTCCGGAAATGTAAAAGTAAACCGTTTAGTTGTAAAAAATAATCCGCAGCGCTTCCGGAGCGCTGCGGTTCGGTTTTATAAAATGATTCTGGTTTCGAATCGGTTTTTACACTTCGGACAGACCGCCGTGTGCTTTCCGGTCCTGCGCGGGAAGCGCAGAACGGCATGACAGCCGGGGCATCGGATGTAGCGGTGCGTTTTTATCTCGCGCAGCTTCTGCAGACGGAATTTCAGCCAAACGGTGATTTTTCCGGCAATGGCCTGAAATTTTACGTTTTCGGCATTGCGCTTCGCCGTATTCCGGGATAAAACGCGAAAGAAAAACAGAAATGCGGGAATCATGGAGAGTGCGTAGAGGATGCTGCTTTTAAATGCGATATTGACCGCCGCGGCCGCAAACCACAAAATCATCGTGAATTTCGACAGGGAATCGAGTCCGTATCTGCCGTACATGAATTTCGCAAAAAAGTTACGCATGTTGTTTTTCCTTACGAATGTCGGTTTTATTTGTTTTTTTCGGTTTTATTCGCTGCGCAGGGCTTCGACCGCGTCTTTTTTGGAGGCGATCTTTGCGGGGATGTGACCGCCGAGGATGGTCAGTACGGTATTGAGCGCGATCAGCAGCAGGGCATGCTGCAGCTGCAGCTGTGCGACGCCGCGCAGGTCGGTCATTCTGTAAATGATCGCGTTAGCGGGAAAAGTCAGGATCCAGGCGATAACAGCTCCCATTGATCCCGAAAAAAATCCCAGAATGCATGTTTCGGCGTCAAATACGCGGGCTATATCTTTCTTTCTTGCGCCGAGAGCTTTGAGTATTCCGATTTCACGCGTGCGCTCGAGTACCGAGGTGTAGGTTATGATACCGATCATGATCAGGCTTACGACAAGCGAGATCGAGGCGAATGCGATCAGCACAATGGTGATACCGTCCATGATGCCCGACGACAGGTTTGAAATACTTTCGGCGAGGTCGTTGTATACGATCATATCCTCTTCGCTTTTGCCCGAATTGTATTCCTCGATGTATGTGATGACTTTGTCTTTGTTTTCGAAACTGGTCGGATAGACGGAGATCATGAAAGGTGTGGGGTTTCCTCCCAGATATGCGATGACGCTGTCTTTATCTTCCTCGTTTTCGATCGGCTCCATGGTGATGACGTTGTAGTCCGCTTCGTTCTGCGCTTTGACGATTTCGGATCCGGCTGCTTCCGCGATGACTTTTTCGGTCAGTTCGTCGCTGTATACGATCCCGTTTCCGAGCATGGAGACGACGATGTCCGGTTTCTGACGTACGATTCCGGAAATGCGGATCATGAATCCCTCTTCGGAATCGAGCATGGCTTCATAATCGTCGGAGGGGATGTAATTGCCGAAATCCGACTTTATATAAAAATCGTTGTTGGATACGATCTTCATTTCAGTGCCGATGATATCGGAAAAACCGACGGCGGGAATCATTTCGCCTTTTTCATCCGTGGTCGTAAAACCCAGGTTCGCCAGTATGCCGGCGTCAACGCGGTTGCGGTTGTCGACGATCAGCACAACATCGAAGATATCGGCGGGATAAGTTCCGACCAGCAGGTCAAAATCTTTTTCGAGGACGGTAGGGCCGTTCTCCGAGAGAGGAGTCGGATAGGATGTCAGCCCCACTCCGTTCATGGATGAAATATCGGAACGCCGCATACTCGTAACGCCGGCGGATAATGTAACGGGAATCGCTTTGTCTTCTGCTGCACGGACCATGTTAAAACCGGTAAAGCGCGTATAGCCGACCGCGCTGCATACCGAAGGGTCGATTTTTTCCAGATATGCGATGAAATCATCGGTCAGATGATTGGTGTGTGTTTTGATGTTGGCCGACGGGTCGTATAAATACACTTCGTCGGTATCCGCGTATTCGGCGGTCCCGGTCAGCAGGCTCATGTCTTCCCGTCTTTCTGTCTGAAGTGCGTCGAAATCGACTTCGGTCGATGACCGGGTGATCATGATCGGGAATTCGGCGAGTGCGTCTGTCTGGAATTCGTCGATTTTAACCTGAAAACCGGATGAAAGGGAGAGGATCAGGGCGATGCCGATGATCCCGATGCTCGAGGCAAAGGCGGTCAGAAAAGTCCTGCCTTTTTTCGTCCGGATGTTGTTGAAGGAGATGCCGAGTGCGGTCACAAAACTCATGGCGGTTTTCTTCAGCGAGAAATCTCCGTCTTTCGGCCGTTCGGCATGCGGGTGCGAGTCGTCGATGATATGGCCGTCCTCAAAGTGAATGATCCGTTCGGCATATTTTTCCGCCAGATCCCGGTTGTGCGTGACCATAATGACCAGCCGGTCGGCGGCGACCTGTTTGATCAGGTCGAGGATCTGCACGCTCGTGACCGAATCGAGCGCGCCCGTCGGTTCGTCGCAAAGGAGTATTTCGGGGTCGTTGGCCAGTGCGCGGGCGATGGCCACGCGCTGCATCTGTCCGCCGGAAAGCTGATTGGGGTTTTTATGCAGATGGTCCTTCAGACCCACCTGTGTCAGCACTTCCAGAGCACGGCGGTGCTTCTCTTCGTATGGCACTCCGCTGAGCGTCATTCCGAGTTCGACGTTTGCGACGATGCTGAGGTGGGAGATCAGGTTATAATTCTGAAAAACGAATCCGATCGAATTGTTCCGGTATGCGTCCCAGTCGGAATCTTTGAAATTTTGCGTCCTTTTGCCTTTTATGGCGAGGTCGCCCGAATCGTAGCGGTCCAGTCCGCCGATAATATTCAGACAGGTCGTTTTTCCCGAACCCGAAGCACCCAGAATGGCTACGAATTCACGCGACCGGAAGGCCACGCTGATATTGTCAAGCGCTATTGTTTCAATGTCGCCGACCTTGTATTTTTTTGATATATTTTTCAGTTCAAGCATATA